>NZ_CAJAXH010000258.1 GCF_903946935.1 uncultured Thiodictyon sp. | reverse complement strand
GTGCTGGGGTGAATTTTCGCTTCTCGCCCGACGCTATGCGCGTAAGCCCTTGATCGTTTGTTCTGCGCTGGGGTAAACGAAAATGTTCCCTACTCAGGCGGTTTGTTACTTCAGAGACTTACCGACACCGCTACCGGCTCGTCGCCGTCAGCCTAAACATTAAACGCGTAGTCTCGCCTGTAAGCCTTGCCGTTGCTAGCTTCGCGTTTCGTGTGCGGCGTTTTGTGCCCGCTTTTGTACCCGCTTTTAGGATCGCTTGGGGCTTTTCGCACCCTGGGAGGGCTGCCCCCTGCCCCGCTCCCGGACCTCGATCCCGACCGCGCCGCCTGTTCCGCGCGGTGTCGCCCTCGCGCCAGCGACGCAGGCTCTTGCCGAAGTTCTGTCGGCTCGGGGCTTTGCCGCACGCTGCCATGATCGCGGCGCGGACGTCGGCGGGCTTGTCCCCACGGTCGGCCATGCCCAGGGCCATGCGCTGAACCGCAGCCGGGTAGCCTCTGGCTTCGCCCTTATTCGTTTCCGCAACGGTTAAGGGTTCAGGAATTACCGTTTCCGCAACGGACTCTATTTCCGTTGCTGCAACGGATAAGCGCCGAACCAGCTCACCCGCGATCCGCTCAACCTCGAACGGCAGGCGGGCGCGGTAGGCCGTGGCGATCCCTTCCAGCAGGACCGACGCGGCAACCTCACCGAGCGGCGTCGGGCTGCCCTCGAATACCTGGGTTCGCGCCCGTGCTCGCAGGTCTGCGGATCGCTGGGCCGGGGTGCGGGCGCGTCCCGTGGCTGGCCGTCCGCGCTTCGTGGTGGTGGTGTCTGTCATTGTCGTTTCCGCAACGGTTCAAGGTGTCCCGATTATCGTTGCTGAAACGGGAAATGCAAGGGGCCCGGCTCAGTTTTGAGCCGGGGGCGGGTGTGTATTTGGGGGGTGCCCAATTTTGGGCCGTGCGATTTCAGCGGCTTGCGGATGGGGCAACCCAATGTCGTGACAGTAGCCTAGGGGCAACCCTGCCGAAACCCCAGAGCAACCGCCATGACACCCACCCTACTCTCGAAAGCACGCGACCAAGTCCGCAACGCTCAACAAGCCCTCGACACGGCCCTTGCTGAAGGGGCCGATACCATCGCCACCCGTGGCCGCCTGGAGGCAGCCGTAGCCCGCCTGAACGAACTGGAAGCCGCCGCCAGCACGACGCCGGTAGACCTGGCCGCCGAAGCCCGGCTGAATGAACTGACCGCGGTCATGGCCCGCGACGCCGGTGACCGGATCGCGGCGGCCCTGGCAGGCTTCGCCCCCCGCGTACCCGTGGCGACCGCCCCGCCCGTGGGCTTGGCGCGCTCTGCGATCCTGGCCAGTCGAGCAGACGCGGCTACCTGGCAGGACATCGAGGCGCACGACGCCCGCGCCCTGGTCCTGCGTGAGCGCCTGGCAGCCGTTCAGGGCAAGCGTGACGTCCTGCTTGCCCGCAGGCTGGACGGTGGGGGTGGCGATGCCGCAGACGGCCCGGCGCTGGCCTTGCTGGGGGCTGACGAGGCTGGTCTGGCGCGGCTGCTGGCCGACCACGCGGCGGCCCGCCCGGCTGAACCGCATACCGAAGCGGCGGCCCTGGCCAACTGGACCGCCGCGGTTGAGGTGGCCGAGCTTTCAGCCCTGCACGACTTGGGGACGGCCTTGCAAGAGGCCCTGATTACCGTCGGTTTGCACCTGGCAGCCCGCGCCCGTGGTCGCACGCACCTGCGGGTCCGCGTCGATTCGCGGTTGATCCGTGCCGGCCAGGCGGGAGCTGTGATCTAAATGGCGCCCCGTGCCCAGTCCTTCGGTAGCCGCCCGGGTCGGCCCGCGAACCTGCCAGAGCTGGCGAGACGGGTTGTCCGTGCCCACGGTCCCGCGTTGCTTAAGACGCTCGAACAGGCCGCTCTGTTGGGCGACGTTCAGGCGGTGACCGCACTGATCGACCTGGCCAACCAAGGGAAGGCCCCGCCGCCGTCCGCGCAATGAGTTGAACCTCTGTCGGCCGAGACTCCGACCGACGCCGCGCGGGACCGACAACGCGGCACGGCGGGCACGGGGATTCGTCACCCCGGGTCGGCCACCTTTTCCGCTGGTTTACGCCCCACCTGCTTGGTTTACCGCGCACCCGCCCGGCTTACCGATGCCGGTGCCCAGAATGCCGACTGCGAGGCGCCTGGTGCAGATCCCTGGCCAGTCGATGCCTGCGTCTATTGCGGCGGTCAACTGCCAGGTAGGGCGCTGCTTTACAGTGCGCTCTGCGTGTCCTGCTTCAACCGGCTGAACGAGGTCGCCAATGGCAGGGATCGCCGCGGGCGGGTGCCCCGCCTGGCTGATCGGTTGCGCGTCTTTGTGTTGGAGGTGGCCGACGATGCTCATTCGGTTGGTGGCCGTGGACCTGGAGACCGCGCGCCGACTGGCGGCCCGCCTTGAGCCCGACACGGCCCTGACCGTGACCGATCGAGGACCAGCCAGTCAGGCGGACGTGTCGCGCTTCCTGGCCGAGCTGCGACCGAGGCGGCGCTGGGGCAGTCGTCCGCGCCGGATCGCAGAAAGCCCCCTGGCTGGTGCGCGTCACCGACCTGGCCGAGTTCCTTGACCGCGAGCGGGACCGGGCCAAGGCCGACTGGCGCAAGCGGCAAGTCGCCTGAACCCTGACAGATCCCAGGCCCACCGAGCCCGCCTTGTGCGGGCTTTTTGTTGGGCTGCACCTGTCCCCAAAACTGGGGACCGTCAATTCACCCGGCGGGGTTAGCCTCCCAGTCTGCTTGCCAGCAAGTTGAGTGCGACCTCGCGTTTGGCGATTTCGCTACTCGGGATCTTGCCGACCAAGCCGCGCAGCTCTTCGCGGGCCATCTCGACAGTGACTTGCTCGACGCAGCCGCGCGCACGGCCGGGCGGGATCGACTTCATCATCAGGTATTGAGATACCGCGGGCGTCGCCAGGTGGCGGCGGTGCGGCTCAAGGTTCCACAATAACGCCTCGCGGTAGCTGTTCAGGTCGTGACCGCCGGATTGGATCATTTGGGTTCTCTATGGGTGGGTGGTTCGGTTGATGATACCTTCACGCGAGTGTGCTGGGTGCAATTCCTGCACCCCATCGCCGACACGCCTTGTTGGGCCGCGTCCCTGCGGCGGTGGCGGTCAATGCAAGGTCGGTTCTCTCGCCATCGCCAGCCGAACAGACCAGACGGCCTGATCTATCAGGAACAAGACCTGTTCTTCCGTCTCGGGATCGACGTCCGCTGCCAGCCGGACAGACACACCAGCCGGGCCATTGGCGCACAGCTCGTCGACATAGGCCAAGAATCCGGCGTGAAACAGCGCGATATGCACGGAGATAGCGGCGCGGTTGGCGCGAAAGATCGGCTGCCATTCCGCTATCTTGTAGGCGACGCCACAGACTTCGCGCAGTCGGCCGGTGCGGTCGTGGCGCGTGCTGACAGGACACGCGCGCATTATGGTGCGGATGTCGGCGGGGTTCATGCTGCACCCCTTGGGGCCGGTCCTGCCCCATGCGGGCCGCGCGCTTTCGTCGGCTTGGTGGCGCGCTTCGCCTTGGGCCTGAACTTCC
Source organism: uncultured Thiodictyon sp. (assembly GCF_903946935.1). Lineage (GTDB taxonomy): Bacteria > Pseudomonadota > Gammaproteobacteria > Chromatiales > Chromatiaceae > Thiodictyon. The sequence continues at coordinate 39,804 of NZ_CAJAXH010000258.1, read as the reverse complement.
CGCAGAGGGGGCGCGGGCGCGGCGTGTCAATGCGTACCGCTTGCCCGCTGAGTACCGCGAACAAGGGGCCGGCGTGCTCGACTATGATGGCCTGCCAATGCGACCAATACCGCTGCTCTTGGCCAGGCGCTACAAATACATTCGCGCACTCGCGCGACTTCAATCGCAGTTCGATGCCTTCGGCTGCAAGGGTGTCGATCAATTCCCACGGGTCATTCAGGATCATTCCGTCACCCCTTGATGCTCACGACAGACGATCTCGCCCCGCGGCCAGCATGAGCCCGGCTTGAAGCTGGCGGGCGCACTGGCCAGGCACCGGCCAAGCCCTGACCCGTCGCCTACCTGATCGCGGCGCCAGTGGCCGCAGGTCCGGCAGGTCACCAGGGCGGGCGTCGGCGTCGGCACCGGCTCGAGGATGGCGGCCGCCTGCTCCAGGTGGTGCGGCGCGACGGGCGCGGGGCTGGGTTCGAGATCGACCAGGGCGCCGGGGTGCAGGGCCTCGACCTCTGCCCGGGTGGCTGGCGGGGTGCTGGACAGGGAGAACCGGCAGCCGTCCGCAGGGGAGATCAGCCAGCGCCAGTTGGTGGCGGGGTCGGCCGGTTCACCGGCGGGGGCCGGGCCGGTGCCGCTGAGAATCGCCAGCAGGGCGGGCTTGTGGGCGCGGACTTCCGGCAGCCAGCGAGCGACGGCGGCGTCAGTGCCACGGACCTTGAGCTTGCCGGCCGGGTCCAGGGCCAGCGTTACCCCATCGGCGCGGGCGCGGGCGAGTGTGGCGGCGGCGGTCATGCCTCCACCTCGATCACATCCGCGGCGGCGGTGGCGGGCAATTCGCCATGTTCCGAAACAAACCCACCTAAACCCACCAAACCCACCATAGGGCCAGACTGAGCGGCGGGCTTGTCGTGTGCCAGCAGCCAGGTTTGCGACCCCGCACTGAGCTTTCCCCGCGTCAGCCGGGCGCCCGCGTGCCGCCGCTCAAGGTGGCTCTCGATCCATCGCCCAAGACTGCGCCGGTTGATGTCCCCGCGCGGATTCCCGGCTATTTCCTCCACCGCGTCACGCAGCGCTTCAACGCGCTGTTCTTCGGCGATCAAAGAGGCGACAACCTCTTCGCGCTGCATGGCCTTTTGCTGCGAAATCTGTTGGCGCACCCGATCCCCGCTCATGGCCAGCGTGATGAGGTGCCCGGTCGTGGTCGCCATGGTGCCGACGGCGTCGCTCCAAGCCGACAGCAGCGCCGACAGCTTCGTTGTTTCGGGGTCGATCTCATAGGCGCGATCAGTGGCCTTGAGCGGATCGGCAAACCGCTGGTCTAGGGTGCCGACCCAGCAGACGGTTTGCCGCACAAGGTTGTCCCAGTCGCCAAAGGACGCGCTGCGCCCTGCCCCGTGGCGCGGGCGCCCGGCGGCGATCCATCCGCGCATGATGGTCAAGGCGGCTGTGACGAACTCCAAACGGCGGGCCAGGACAACCTGCAAAGGATCGAAGTCGAACATCCGCGCGTAAGGGCGCTCTATCCGCGCGTCCAGCCGCACCGGGAACAGGCGCCGGCAGGTGTCGCCCTTCAAGACTAGGTTATTGCCGGTGGCGAGGAACAGCGCCCGATTCGGCAGGGTCGCCGTGGAACTGGTCTGCAGGATGCGCCCGGAGAACGTGGGCGCGGTCAAGAACGCATCCAGCGTGCCGTTACCGAGCGGCTCGCGGATGTTGTCCCATATCAGCACGCGCTGCCCATCACGCAAGGCGGCGAACAGGAGCTTGCGGGTCTCCTCATCGTCCGAACTGATCGGCGAGAACACGGTGGGCGCGTACCCGAGCGACAGGGCGCCGATGACTTCGGCCAGCAGGGTTTTTCCGGTACCCGCCGTGGGCGCGTCCAAGGCGAACCCGGGCGCCGTCGGGATGCTCGCCCGCACAACCGCAGTCAGCAGCGCGGCGAGTATCACCCCGCGGTCAACCGAGTCCACCAAGGGGAACAGCGCGACAGGCGACCACAGCAGTTCCAGGGCGGCGCGGACCTGACTGATCGTCGGTGCGTCCGGGATATGCGGGATGTCCGGGGCATCGGCCAGCAAGAGGAGGCGCGACGCGGAGTCATATCCGGGCTCAGAGAGTACCGAGCCGTCCGCGCGCAAGGTCGGCGCGGAGATTACCGCGTCCAGCTTGGGCAGTCCCCGCTCGCCGTCTTTGGCGATGATTCGCATCGCAGCCCAAGCGGGTGCGTCGTGCGTCACTTGGATGATTTTTGCGGTTTTGTCTTCGTTTTGCCCGTCGACCTTTTCGGAATAGAACTGGGCCGTCCGGTCCAGATGGTCGGTCAGCCACTCGCGCGACGCTGGGAGGGCGCGCGCATCTTCGGTGATCCTGGCCAGAGCGGAGCCTTCGCCGTGATCGTAGAGCTCCGCGCGGGTCCGCAGCAGGTCAAGGAGGTTGTCCAGAACTCGGGCGCGTTCGCCGACAGCAAGACGGATGCGCGCGCTCGGACGCACCAGACGGAACTTTCGGCCGCCGTGGGCGTGACTGTGTAGGTAGGGCCGGCCGCCGCTGCGCAGGTTGGCCCAAGCAATGCGCGGGTCCTGCCCATAGTTGGGCTCCAGCGGATCGGCAAACCGCTTGCCGTGCCATTTCGCCGGGTTGTCTAACAGGTCGCCGACTGTCGTTGTGGTGCCGTCGGGGCACTGTAGGCGGAACTCGCCGGTCAGGTCGTGGACGTCACAGGCGCGGGCCAGCACGGCGCGGGCAACATCAAGGGGAATCCCGTGCTGCACCAGCACTGGGGCCTCAACGTCGATCCAGGCAGCTTGGGCGGCGGCGATTGCCGGGCGTGCTGCGGCTTTCGCGATCTTGCGCGCGGTGGCGGCCTGGGCCTTGATGGTGCCGTCAGCGGCATCGATCAGCCGCCGCAGGTCGCACAGTTCACCCTGCTCACCATCGATAAATGCGGCCTGAGGTTCGCGGCGAAGTCCAGGACCGAGCGACGGCGGCGCGGCGAAGTCCAGGCGCTCGGGCTGCCAGACGGACGCATCCACCAGGGTTCGTTCGAGGGCCTGCCCAGCGGCGCCGATCTCGATCCGACCGTAACCGGCCGCCCACAGGAGCGTGACCAGGGCCTTGCCGGCGTCCGGAATCAGGGCCGCATCAGCGACCGGGATGTAAATCCGCTGCCCTGCAAGCCCGGTCAACGGCTCGCCCGTGGTGGCGTGGACGATGCCCGACGATGCTGACGGGCGCCACAACATCGGCGCATCGGCCAGGCACGGGGCAACTGCTCGCAGGGTGGCGATCAGGTCGGCGGGACTTATCGACTCTGGCCCTATGGTGGGTTTGGTGGGTTTAGGTGGGTTTGTTTCCGAACATTCCGAAATCGGTTTGGGCGGGTCGTAGTCCAGGAACATGATCCCGGGCGCGCGGCGGAACTGAAAAAAGCGGCGCGTCCGGGTGATCGCGGTGCTGTCCTCGGTGTGTTTGGCGCTCGCCACGATGCGCGCGGACGGGTGTCCGGTGGCAATGCCATAGGTCAGGGCCGCGGATGGCGGCAGACTGTCCAGCAGCGCCAGGAACCCGGACAGGTCCGCAACGATGGCCTGGGCGGCGGTGCCCTCGGTCATCTGCGCGATGGATGTTTTCTTGAGCTCGCCAGTGCTGGCGAGCTCGAACCGCTTGGTCAGCAGCGCCGGGCGCGTGGAGCGCAAGACGGTGACGGTCAGGCCGGTGTCGATGGATGCGCCGGCAGGGCGCTTGGTGTTGGTGGCACTCATGATCTGGTCATCTCTCCGGTTGGATGATGACCGCGCGCAGGCGGGCAGCGGTGATGCAGGGCGGCACCCGGGCGGGGTACAATCGCATCCTCCGGTGCTTGAGCCGTTACGGCGGCCTAGGCTTTGCGCGGTGTCCCTTGCTGGGGATGCCGCGACGGTTCAAGGATAATCTCGATAGTGCCCCGCCCCAAGTCCGACCGGCTCGCCCCCGGTCGGGCTTTCTCGTTTCTGGGGGTGCTGGAGGTCCAGCGGGCCTTGCCCTTGTCCTGGCGGGCCGTGCGGCGTTCGACTGATCGGCGGCTCATGCTGCGCTGTCCAGGATTGCCACGGGCGCCGGCCGATACTGCGGGCGGGCCTTGGGCTTCGGCGTCGGCGCGACATCGGGACGGCTCTTTCTGACCTGCTCAGCAAGCCAGGCGTCAACCTCGCTTTCGACCCAGCCGACGGCCTTCTTGCTGATCGACACCGGGCGGGGGAATGTCGGATCGAACTCCGCCGGGCGCTTGGGGTTCTGGCGGAGCTTCCCATAGATGGTTGAGCGTGAAAGCCCGGTGCGATCCTCGACAGCCGGGCGGCGGATGATCTTCAGGGGGGCGGGGGCGGCTTGTTGGGCCATGTGCGCGTCTCGGTAGCCAGGGCCGGAACATACCGGCGTGGGGCAAACGGTAGCCGGGCGACGCTAGACCGGGCGGTATGGATCGCGCGAAAGTGCGCAGCGATCTTTACCGCTTGCGTGCGGGCGAGTTCCCTATGTCTTTGCGCTTAAAGGATTCTGGGTCAAACATGGCGCTCAACAGTCGTGCTATGTCGGTGTCTCCTAGGTTTGGTAGCTCGGCCGCGCGACGGTACGGGGGCGTTATTTCTCTAACATCGCGATGGAGCGCTATGCTCGAAAACAGGTGGGAGATAATTGCCTGTTTGGTTGACTTCTGTTGTGGCGCACTCAGGAGACGCGGGTAGTCGGCAGTAGCGCCACTGAGGGTGTCGAGTGCCGCCGCGTTCGTCAGCCAAGTAACCAGGGTGGGCAGCCGCCCATCGCGGGCAACCCGCTCAAGACCGCGTAAATCTTCGGCAAGCAGCTTGGCGCTTTCGGCTACCGCTTCACTCAGGCGCGTTATACGTTGTTCAGTCTCGCGCTGTTTGGCTTTAAAGGCCATGGCAACATTGACCAGGAACCGCAGTAGTTCGGTCAACTCATCCACGGATGCGCGTCGCAGGTTGCGCCACGTTTTGCCCAAGTCCACATCCGTGGCCAGACGATCAAGAATGGCGCGATGGGTTGCACAAGGCTGGAACAGTTCTACGCGTTGCGGGCCTCGCCCTTCAGGTATCCAGACAGACGGGGGAGCCCAATCGCGTGCAGGGTCGAATGGCGAGCGCACATTTAAAACCGCGACTCGGCCCTTTTCCGCTCTACTCCATTCGGCACGACAGGCATTGAATGCAGCCCATGCGTTTGCCGGGATATAGTCCGGGCAGCGTGTGTTGACACTCATGGTTGCGCACCTTCTAAGCGCAAGCCTTCAAGGAGGGTGGCCAGGTCAGGCGGTGAAGGTGCCGCCGTTCGGGAGCTACCCTAGACCCGGCCGAACTGGTTACGCGGTGCGCCGGAACTCCACCACGTTAGAGCCCGTCTTGATTCGATCCAAGTAATCCGCCCATGACTGCATCATCTTGGCGCGGTCGCTCAGATACTCGGCATGGTTGTAGGTGCGCCGCACGGCGTTGGGTTCGGCGTGGGCTAATTGCCGCTCTATCCAGTCGGACGTATAGCCCATTTCGTTTAGGCGGGTACTGCCCGTGGTGCGGGTCGCGTGCGGGCTGTAGCGCCCGGACCATCCGATAGTCATGAGTGCCTGACGAAAGGTCGCGCCGCTCATTGGCTTGGTGCGGTTGTCACGGCCAGGGAACAGGTGCGCTTGGTGCCCGGTAACGCCTTGGAGCGCGCGCAGTAGCGCAACGGCCTGGGTCGGTAGCGGTATGGTGTGCTCCTTGCGGAGCTTCATCCGCTCGGCAGGAATGCGCCAGATGGCTGCATCAAGGTCGAACTCTGCCCATTGGGCCTCGATTACCTCTGACGGCCTGGCCAGCGTGAACCACATCAGGCGGAATGCCGCCAAGGTTTCATGCCGCACCGGGTGCGCGGCCATGTCCCTCAGCAGTTGCCCGATTTCCTCAGCGGCCAAGGCGCGCTTGTGCTGGGTCTTGTTCTTGGGGAGTGCCTTGCGCACGGGGTGAACCGGATCGGTCGCGGCGCGCAGGGTGGACACGGCCAGGTCGAACACCCCAGACATTGCCCGGCGGGCCTCAACCGCGACTGCTGGCCCGTTGTCCTTGGCCGAAGTGTTCAGGACGTCCAGGACGTGCGCCGGTGTGACCTGACCCACGGGAAGCGCCCCGATCTTCGGGAACACCACACGCTTGAGCATATCCAGGCGCCGGGCCTTGGTGTCCTCGGTCCAGTCCTTCAGGGCCAGCCACTCACCGGCCACGGACTCAAAGGTAATGGCGTTCGCCTGTGCCTGTTTGGTGCGCTCCAGTTGCCGGGCCGCCGCGGGGTTGATCCCCTGCTTGACCAGTCCGCGGGCCTTGGCGCGTTCCTCGCGCGCTTCGGCCAGGGTGAAGGTCCCACCGTCGCGCCGGGCCTGTGCCGAGTCCTGGGTTTCGCCCGCGGGGGCCGCCCCATAGTTGCCGACAGCAAACGTGCTCTCGCGATCCGCCAGCTTGAAGCGGTAGCGCCACGCTTTCACCCCGTTGGGCTTCACCTCCAGATAGAGCCCCTGCCCGTCCGGGAGCTTGTAGGGCGTCGCCTGGGGCTTGGCGGTTCGGCATTTGGCGTCGGTCAGCATGGCGCGGTTATCCTCTTGGCCAGGTTCAGGTTATGGGCTTTCCGGCCGTACCCGCTTTTTCCTGGGAGGGTGCGGGGGGCGTACCCGCTTTTATACCCGCTTCCGTACCCGCTTGCAACGGAACAACCCGGAACACTGAGGACGTAAACCGCGCCTGTTTTCGATCCAGAACAGAGATTTATGCTTCCGGACAGTTCCGCAGAAAGCCGGCAAACGGTTTAAACATTAAAGCGGAAGTGGATGACGTCGCCATCCTTGACGACATACTCCTTGCCCTCGGAGCGCAGCTTGCCCGCCTCCTTGGCCCCCTGCTCGCCCTTACAGGCGACGAAATCGGCGTAGGCGATGACCTCCGCCCGGATGAAGCCACGCTCGAAGTCGGAGTGGATCACCCCGGCCGCCTGCGGCGCCCGCGAGCGCGCCGGGACGGTCCAGGCGCGGACCTCCTTGGGGCCGGACGTGAAATAGGTCTCCAGCCCCAGGAGTTGGTAGCCGGCCCGCACCACCCGGTTCAGGCCAGGTTCCTCCAGGCCCAGTTCCGCCAGGAACTCACCGCGCTCGTCATCGGCCAGCTCGACGATCTCGGCCTCGATGGCGGCGCAGACCGGAACCACCAGGGCACCCTCATCCGCGGCGTGCTTGAGCACGGCGTCCAGCAGCGGGTTGGCGGTGAAGCCGTCCTCAGCGACGTTGGCTATATACATGGTGGGCTTGTTGGTGAGCAGGAAGAGCTCGCGCAGCTCGGCGCGCTCATCGTCGCTGATATCCAAGGTGCGCACCGGCTTGGCCTGGTCGAGATGCACGCGCACCCGCTCCAGCAAGTCGCGGCGCACCATGGCCTTCTTATCCCCAACCTTGGCGGCACGGCTGGCCCGGTCCAGGGCCTTTTCGACCGATTCCAGGTCGGCCAGGGCCAACTCGGTGTCGATGATCTCGATGTCACGCAGGGGGTCGACGCCGCCGGAGACGTGGATCACGTCGTCGTTTTCAAAGCAGCGCACCACATGCGCGATGGCGTCGGTCTCGCGGATGTTGGCCAGGAACTTGTTGCCCAGCCCCTCGCCCTTGGAGGCACCGGCCACCAGCCCGGCGATATCCACAAACTGCATGGCGGTGGGCAGGACCGCCTGGGGCTTGGTGATGGCGGCGATGACATCGAGTCGCGGGTCGGGCAGCAGGACGACACCCACATTGGGGTCGATGGTGCAGAAGGGGTAGTTCTCGGCCGCGATGGCGGCGCGGGTCAACGCATTGAATAGCGTAGACTTACCCACGTTGGGCAGGCCCACGATTCCACATTTGAAGCCCATAATTTCAGTCCCGTAGAGGGTTTCGCCCGGTTTCCGTGCGAAAAGCCGCCCATCTTACAGCAGGGACGCCCCGCCGGACCAGTTGCGATTCGGCCCACGGGCCCTCTCAAAGGCATCGACAGGTGCCGCAACGGCGCCGGTCGGTTATGCTATGCGCCATTGAAAATCAACATGGAACCGGACCGACAACGGCACCGGCAGAAACCACACCATGGCCTTTGAAAAGACCCCCGACCCCGTTTGCCACCGACTGACCCCGCACCTGGGCCTGGCGCGCGTCGCCCTGGCCGTGCCGCTGCTCCTGACACTGAGCGCCTGCGCCGAACTATCTGGCTTGCAGGGCCTGGAGGGCTTGCAAGGCTGGATCGCCCGGCCCGAGCCGCGGCCCGCCGCGGAAGCACAACCCAAGGTCGCGGCCCAGGCGGCGGCACCCACCGAGGTCGCACCGGGTCCCATCCCGGCGCCCCAGGAGAAGCCCAAACCGGGCAAGCTCTATGAGTGGGACGCGAAGGATCGGAAACTCACGCGGATCATAGTCAATACCGACGAACAGAAGGCGCGCTTCTATGTCGGCGATGAGCAGGTGGGCTGGACCACGGTGGCCTCCGGGCTGAAGTCGCACCCGACCCCGGTGGGGCATTTCGAGGTCCTGGAGAAGTCCGCCAACAAGCGCTCCAATCTCTATGGCAAGGTGTTGGGCAAGGGCGGCCGGGTGTTGAGCACCAATGCCAAGTCGGGCCAGGGACAGTTCCCGTCGGGGGCGCGCTTCGAGGGCGCCAGCATGCCCTATTACCTGCGCATCACCTATGATGGCGTGGGCCTGCACGCGGGTCCGATCCCGCACCCTGGCCACCCCGCATCCCATGGCTGCATCCGCCTGCCGGCCAAGCTGGCACCCGTCCTGTTCGAGCATGTGGGTGTCGGCACCCAGGTGAGCATCGTCGGCAACGGTCCGGATTATGGCAACTACGCGGCCAAGCAACGCGCCTATGCCGCCGAACAGCGCGCCTTGGCGCAGCAGCGCCGCGACGCCGCGGCACGCGCCCAGACCGTCGCCCAAGCAGGCGCCGCGGGCGCCACCCCCGCTGCGACTGCGACCGCACCGGCCGCGACCGAACCCAAGGCGAGCGGCGCCCAGATTGCGATGGCCGAGCCCGCCGCCGAGCCTGTCGTTGCGCGCAGCGTGCCCGCGGCCCGGGCCCCGCGCGAGCGCGCACCGGCACCGCGCCGCACCGCCGTGGCGCGCGTCGCCCGGCCCAAGGCGACCATCCCCACCGCCAACCCTGCGGAAGCCACCCCGGCCGCGAGCCCCGAACCGAGCACGGTCGCCCAGGCCGCCCCGGCGACCCTGACCGGGGCGCCTGCCGCCGCCCCCGCAAACCCCACCGTCGCCCATACGCCGGCCACCCCGGAACCGAGTGCGCCGGCAGCCCCGGCGCAACCGGCGCCCAGCCCAGCGCCCGCGCCGGTCGCCGCCGCCGCTGTGCCTAGTCCTCAGCCAGCCCCGGCGCCCGCACCGGCACCGGCGGCCGCACCAGCCCCGACGCCCGCACCAGCGGCCGCTGCACCCATCGTCAAGGCGCCCCAGGTGGCGGCCGAGGCACCGGCTGCACCGGCACCCGCCGCAGCGCCGGCACCGGCACCGGCCCAGCCGGCAGGAGAGAAGCCAGCCGGGGGCTGATTCGCCGCCCACTGAGGGGGTGGGAGCCTGACGGCTAGCCGCCCCCTCGATCATCGCCCCAACCCGGCGGGCGGCCCACTCACCCGGCGCCCGCCGGGTCCGCTGTGCGGACCAACGACCTCACCCTGACCGGCGGGCCGGGTCAAAGATCAACGTATACTTGCCCCCTTTCCCCATCCACCCTCGCCCACCCCGCGGATCGACGCAACGCCATGCTGGACAAGAACTACGACCCCCAAACCCTGGAAAAAACCTGGTACAGCCACTGGGAGGACAAGGGTTGGTTTGCCCCCGGGCCGAGTGCCGACGGCGCCCAGCAGAGCGCCGGGGCCGGGACCTATTGCATCATGATCCCGCCGCCGAACGTGACCGGCAGCCTGCACATGGGCCACGGGTTCAACAACACGGTGATGGATACACTGATCCGCTACCGCCGAATGTGCGGCGACCGCACCCTGTGGCAGCCGGGCACCGATCATGCCGGCATCGCGACCCAGATGGTCGTGGAACGCCAACTGGAACAGCAGGGCAAGAAGCGCCACGACCTGGGCCGGGAGGCCTTCATCGAGCGGGTCTGGGAGTGGAAGGCGGAGTCGGGCGGCACCATCACCCGTCAGTTACGCCGGCTGGGCTCCTCACTCGACTGGGAAAACGAGCGCTTCACCATGGACGCTGGCCTGTCTGAGGCCGTGCGCGAGGTCTTCGTGCGCCTGCACCAGGAGGGCCTGATCTACCGGCGCAAGCGTCTGGTGAACTGGGACCCGGTGCTGCACACCGCGGTCTCGGACCTGGAGGTCCTGTCGGAAGAAGAATCCGGGAATATGTGGGATATGCGCTATCCCCTCACCAACGGGACCGGACACCTGGTGGTCTCCACCACCCGCCCCGAGACCCTGCTGGGCGACTGCGCGGTGGCGGTGAACCCCAACGACGAGCGCTATCAGCACCTGATCGGCGAGTTCGTCGAGCTGCCGCTCACCGGCCGGCGCATCCCCATCGTCGCCGACGACTACGCCGACCCGGCCTTCGGCACCGGCTGTGTGAAGATCACCCCGGCCCACGATTTCAACGACTATGCGGTCTGGGAGCGTCACCGCGACGAGCTCGGCATCGCCGATCAGCCCCACGGCGGCCTGATCAACATCTTCACCATCGACGCGGCGATACGCGCCAACCTGCCCGAGGAAGGCGACCTGCTCCCCGCCGCCTATATCGGCCTGGACCGCTATGATGCACGCAAGCGGGTGGTGGCAGACCTGGAGGCCTTAGGACTTCTCGCCCTGGTCAAAGACCACCGGTTGCAGCAGCCACGCGGCGACCGTTCCGGCGCGCTAATCGAGCCCTATCTCACCGATCAATGGTATGTGCGCGTCGCCCCGCTGGCCGAGCCCGCCATCGCCGCGGTGGAGGACGGGCGCATCCGCTTCGTCCCGGACAACTGGAAGAACACCTATTTCGAGTGGATGCGCAACATCCAGGACTGGTGCATCAGCCGCCAGATCTGGTGGGGCCACCGCATCCCCGCCTGGTATGACGCCGAGGGCAACGTCTATGTCGGGCGCAACGAGCAGGAGGTGCGCGAGACCCACGGTCTGGGCGCGGAGCTAGCCCTGGAGCAGGACCAGGACGTGCTCGACACCTGGTTCAGTTCCGCACTCTGGCCCTTCAGCACCCTGGGCTGGCCGGAGGACACGCAGCGCCTGCGCGACTATTACCCCACCTCGGTCCTGATCACCGGCTTCGACATCATCTTTTTCTGGGTCGCCCGGATGATCATGATGGGGCTCAAGTTCATGGGCGACGTGCCGTTCCGGGACGTCTACATCCACGGCCTGGTGCGCGACGCCCACGGCGACAAGATGTCCAAGTCCAAGGGCAATGTGCTCGACCCCATCGACCTGATCGACGGCATCGAGTTGGAGGCCCTGGTCGAGAAGCGTACCAAGGGCATGATGCAGCCGCACCTGGCCGAGAAGATCGCCAAACAGACCCGCGCCGACTTCCCCGGCGGCATCCCCGGCTTCGGCACCGATGCGCTGCGCTTCACCTTTGCAGCACTCGCCACCACTGGGCGGGACGTGAAATTCGACCTGGGCCGCATCGAGGGCTACCGCAACTTCTGCAACAAGATCTGGAACGCGTCGCGCTATGTGTTGATGAACACGGAGGAGCAGGATTGCGGGCTCGGCTCAGACCCGATCGAACTCTCCCCCGCCGACCGCTGGATCGCCGCGCGGCTGGCGGCCACCACCAACACGGTGCGCGAGTCCATGGACGGCTACCGCTTCGACCTGGCCGCCCAGGCGATCTATGACTTTACCTGGAATGCGTTCTGCGACTGGTACCTGGAGCTCTGCAAGCCGGTCCTGACCGGCGCCGATGCCTCAGAGGCCGCCCGCCGCGGCACCCGTCGCACCCTGGTCACGACGCTGGAGACCCTGCTGCGTCTGGCCCACCCCATCATGCCCTTCATCACGGAAGAGATCTGGCAGAAGGTGGCGCCCCTGGCAGGCGTGGCGGGCGAGACCATCATGCTGGCCCCCTACCCCACCGCGCCGGCCGTGTCAGCCGATCCGGAGGGCGACCGGGAGGTGGTGGCCGAGATCGACTGGGTGCGCCAGTTCATCCTCGGCGTACGCCGGATCAAGGGCGAGATGAACATCCCGCCGGGCAAGCCGCTGCCGGTGCTGATCGCCAACGCCTCCGACCAGGACCGCCGATGGCTCCAGGCCGCCCGCCCCTATCTCGACTTCCTGGCGCGCACCGAGTCCATCACGGTGCTCGACGACGAGTCACTGGCCCCTGAGTCCGCCATCGCCCTGGTCGGCGAGATGAAGATCCTCATCCCCATGGCCGGGCTGATCGACAAGGATGCGGAGTTGAAGCGCCTGGACAAGGAGATCGGGCGTCTCTCCGACGACGTGGCGCGCACCGAGACCAAGCTCACCAACCCCGCCTTCGTCGACAAGGCCCCAGCGGCGGTGGTGCAGAAAGAGCGCGACAAGCTGGCCGAGCACGCCACGGCCATCGGTAACCTCAAGACGCAACGGGAGCGGATTGCGGCGCTCTAGCAGCCTGTCGGACTTGATGGCGTAACCGATTGATTAAACAGGAAAACGACTTTTTGGCGCAAAAGAGGAAACTCTTTGCATTCAATCGGTTGCATCACTAAGTCCGACAGCCTGCTAGGGAAAACCTCGCGTGCTCTCGTGACACCGCTGCGGCGGTGTCACGCATGTGTCGGGCGCTCCGCGCCCGGAGTCCATCAGGAAACCGCGGTTGCCCACCCTGTGACTCAGGTCGAAGCCGTTGATGAACAAAGTTGGCTGGACGGCTTCGCTTGGTCACGGCGATCGACCAGTTTGCAGCCCGGCCGTCCCTGTCTGGCCCGCAGATCGGACACCATCTCGGCGAGGCTGTAATGGTGCTGGGCGGCGTAGGCATCCCGATTGCGCCAGACTTCCGCTATGATTTCATCTTGGTACATCGTCGTCACCCTCCGTCAGCAGTTCCAACGGCGTGCATATCTCCGGGCAGGAATAACCGAGGCTGTTGCAAATGGCCCGAATGATCGGCTTTTTGGTTGCATTGTCTATGTGTCGGCAGTTCCATGTGAGCACTTGCTGGCCGACCCCAACGGGGTCGAACATACCAGCCCAGGGCAACGCCCTGGGTGTGAGGCATATGAGGGAGTTTAGCCCTGAAAGGGCGTGACATAACGGCGCAGGGCCGTATGTCACGCCCTTTCAGGGCTAGGCTGAACACGATGCAATCCCAGGGCGTTGCCCTAGCAGCCTGTCGGACTTGATGGCGTAACCGATTGATTAAACAGGAAAACGACTTTTTGGCGCAAAAGAGGAAACTCTTTGCATTCAATCGGTTGCATCACTAAGTCCGACAGCCTGCTAGGCTGGTATGTCACGCCCCTTCGGGGCTTGGGCTGGGCGCAAGACAAGGTGAAACGCCCGACTACGACTGGACATCGATCACGAAATGGCCTTGCTCTGCCCGTGGACCCCGACGCTCCGCGGCGGGGCGGCGGCTCTCGATGGCCTCGCGAAGGTCCAGGATCACCGGCTCGGCGGCGGCAAAGTAGCCATGGCCCAGGTCCAGCAGGCCGAAGCCGGTGACCGCGATGGTCTCGATGCCCTCGTACGGATACAGCGGCGGGACGATACCCACGCGGTCGTGCTGGTGCTGCCAGCGCGACAGGGCCACCGCCTTGTCCTGCGGTGAGACCAGCAGGGTGCGGTTCTCGCACGCCTGGGGGAAGAGCCGGGTCTTGTCCGCGAAGGTGCGCACGTCCTCGTCCGGGGCGCAGAAGAAGACCTGGCCCAGGCGCAGCGGCGGGTGCTGCCGCGCCGCCAGCCGCTCCAGTGCGCTCAGGAAACCGCGATTGCCCATGCTGTGGACAAAGAGGTGTACGCGCTCGGCCCCGGAGCGCGCGCACAGATCCTCAAGAAACTGGGCGAGCGGGCCGACGCTGGCGGTGATGGTCGACTCGTCGGCCGCGTAGTCCAGGACCCCGCCGCGCGAGGGCCAACTGTAGAAGGCCATCTCACCCGGCAGCTTGAGGTCGTAGCCGATCTGGGCGGCACGGATCGCCGCCTCCTCGAAGCTCACGTTGAAGCCGTGGATGAGCACGAAGGCGTTGCGCTCGCCGGATCGCCAGTCGGTGGCGAGCGCCTGGGCAAATCGACCCCAGAAGACGGGCTCGGGCAGGGGCACGGTGGCGCGCAGCTTGAGGGTGTCGTCCGATTCCAGTCGGATCAGCCGCCGCCACCAGGGGGTGCCGGTGGAGCCGGGCTTGTGGCTCTTGGGGATGAAGACACTGCAGCGACCGTAGATCAACCCCTCGTTGGATTTCTCATCGCTGAAGAGCCGCACCGGGTCGCCAGTCGGCTCACGCTTGCGGTTGGTGGCAAACCAGACCCGCACCAGGCGGCGGTCCGGGTCGGCCCAGGCGTGAACACCGGGGGCGCGCTTGAGAGTGGTCGGGGTGGTGCGCGACGCCCGCCAGAGGAAGGGATAGATGGCCGCGCACAGCCCCGCGAGACCGTCCGGCCCCAGCAGGTCGCGCAGGGGCAGCAGGTCGTCCGTGTCCGCGAGGGCAGCGGCGCTGGCAACCAGGCCGGCGCCGATCTCGGCCAGCAGCGGAGCGAGGTCGATCGTGAAGTAGTCTGGCAGCACCGCCAGCGCGGCCTGCGGTCCATAAGCCAAGGTCAGCGTGCCCTCGGGGCGCAGAGCGGACTGGCCGAACCATTGGCAGTTGACCCGGGTGCCGTCCAGGGTGGGTTGGATCAGGAGGTGCAAGGGTTTCATTCGGCGGTCTCCGGAGCGGACAGAAGGGAGTCCAGGGTGCTGGGGTCGGCGAGGGCTTCGAGGATGGTTTCGACCACCGGGGAGAACTGATACGAGAGGCCCTGACAGAGGGGGTCCCGGTCCCGTTCACCGGCGAGGATCCGTTGGATAACGCGGGCAAACTCGGCGGCCTCCCCGCCGGCCTGGTTAGCTTGGCGTATGTGCTCGTCCGTCGTAGAATTGGCCTTCGTATCGTCGTGTACGGCTTGCACCACAGCGACTATCACCGGCGCGAAACGTCTCAGCTCTTGGGCCGTTCCGGGGAATTGGCGTTTCGCCTCTCGGGCCAGGCGGCGGTACTCGGCTGCCTCGCCGGGTCGTGACTGCTGATCAGCGATCTCTGCGAGGAGGCCATGAGTTGCCCAGATGTTTACCGTGCCAGCGTCCAGGGTCTGTTTGATCGCCAAGGCCTCGTCGGCGAACTGGCGCGCTTCAGACAGGCGGCCGGGCTGGTATTGCAGGAGGGCCGCAAGGTTATGAAGGGCGCCCGCAGTGATCAAGGTATTGCCAGTCGCCTTACCGACTTGGATGACCTTGCGAAACCAAGTTTCGGCCACCTCCGGTCTACCGGAGTCCGCACAGACGTTGGCTAGCAGCCTGTCGGACTTGATGGCGTAACCGATTGATTAAACAGGAAAACGACTTTTTGGCGCAAAAGAGGAAACTCTTTGCATTCAATCGGTTGCATCACTAAGTCCGACAGCCTGCTAGGTTGTTCCAAGTCTTAGCGGCCCCCGCAAGGTCGCCGACTCGTTCCCTTAGGTCAGCTGAATTCCTTAAGTGCCGCTCGGCCTGATTCCAGTCTCGCATCTGCCGGAAGGCTACTCCAAGCAAGTTCTCAAACACTGCCTCCGAAGCTGGCTCCTTGAGCTGCTTGAACAGCGCGAGGCCGTCTTGGTAACGCCGCACTGCATCAACCAGGTTGCCCACATGCATCGCCACGCTGCCGAGTTGCCCCAGGACCACCGCTTCGCTTCGGATATCTTTGATCTCACGGACTATTCCGAGGCTGATCGCGTAGACCGTTCGGGCCTCACTGAACCTGCCTTGAGCCGTCAACACATCGCCAAGATCTGTCTGCAATAGTCCATTCTGTCGTTTGACGATCTCTTGCTGTTCCAACGATTCCGTGACCTTGATCCCCCGACGGTAATGGGCCTCAGCGATGTCGTGGCGGCCGCCGTCTGCGTAGCAGCGGCCCAGGCGACTGAGCGTCATGGCAAGCTGATAGGTGGGTGCCTCACCCAAGGTCCGCAGTATGACTTCGAAACACTCGGCGGCCTTGGTCGCCTGCCCCGCCCCGAGCAGTTGCTCGCCTCGGTTGGACTGCGCCAGGTACCAGGCATCTGAACCCACCGCACTGCCGGCCTGCTCCGCACGGCGGCCGAGTGCCGCGGCCTCGCGGGTCCGGCCGAAAAAGTTGAGAAATAGGTTGACCGAATTTACGAACTCCACCGCGCTCTCGTCCCCCGCCGCGAGTGCCTGGTCTACCGCGTACAGCAAGTTGGGCAGCTCGCGCCACGCGATGGCCCGAACCTGGTCGGGACTTGTGTGATCATTGAGGTAGAGATGGTTAGCAAGGGCTTGATAGCACCGCTGATGAGCCAAGGTGAGGCGGGCCTGCTCCTCACCGCCAAGCCCGGCCCAGAGCAAGGGGGTCAGTGTGGGGTGGAAGCGCAGGAAGAGCTGATCAACGCTGGGAATGCGCTCTACCTCACTCAGGGCGGCGGTCTCCAGTTGGCGGCGCAACCCAGGCCAAGTGCCTTCGCTGTTCGACGGGCCACCGTCCTGTCGCCACTCGACCAGGCCAGTGATCGCAAGCAGGTTGTCTTCCATGGCCCCACCCTGAAGAACCCCCAGCCGGCCCAGGATCTGGCGCTGGGTATCGCTCAGCCGATCCAGTGAGAGCCGCACCGAGGCGATCAGGCTGGGCGGAGTGCCGGGGCTCGCGATCCCGGAGTCGGCCTGGTCGTCCAGCAGCGCAGTCAGGCGCTCGCCGACCTCACTGGCGGTGCGGGTACGCAACTGCTGGGCAAGGACGGCGATGGAGAGCGGGTGGAAAGCGACCCGGTCGAACAGCTCGATCAGCTCCTCGCGCTTAGGAGGTTTGACCGCCAGATCCTCGTCCGCCCCCGGCAGGCGGGATAGTGCGGCGAACCAGTCCAGTGCGTCCTCCGGGTAGGCAGCCGAGCCCAGCCCCTCCAAGGCGATGCGGCGGTGCACGCGGGTCATCTTGATGCGGTAGGCGGGATGATCGAGGTCGGGGATGCGGCTGGTGAGCAGCAGCCGGGTCTGGCCCTGTTCAGACCAGTCGGAGGCTGCGTCCAGCAAATCCCTTAGACCTTGGGGGACGAGGGCCTCCAGGTTGTCGAGGATGACCAGGGTCGGTGCAATCTCAAGTGCTCGACCGGCTTCAACCGCATCGGCAAGGGTTTTGTCCAGAACGATCCCGATGGTGCTGACGGCCACGGCCAGCGGGTCGTCGCAGCGGACCTGACTGAAGTCGACGAAGACGGCGCGCTCGAACAGGCCGGTGCGCAGTAGCCAACGCCCGGCCTCTTGGGCCAGTTCGGTCTTGCCCTGACCGCCAAAACCGGTGATGGAGAGGCGCCGGGTCTCGGCGGCGAACCAACGCTCTATCTGCCACAGCTCCCGGCGCCGACCGAAGAAGCCGGCCTCGTGAGCGGGGCGCAGGTTGTGGGTGAGCGGCGGGGCGGCGGCGGGCGCGGCCTCACCGGTCAGGAGCGGGGCGTCCGCGCCGGCATGGAACAGGGCGGGCAGGAACCAGTCCTGGAGTTCGAGCATGCGGGGGCCATCGTCCCGCCGCACCTCGAACTTCTCCGGGTTGTTGGCAAGCCAGGCGCGGGCGTCGTCCAGTGCGCTGGCGATGCCCCGCCCCTTGGCCAGGCTCTTGTAGAAGTTGCCGAAGAGGGCCGTGGTGGTGGCTACCAGCACCGAGTGAGTCATGGCGAGTATCGCCGGGATGCCGGTGGCGGTGAGCCGCCCGGCGACCGATGCCATGGGGTCGCCCTCCTGGTCCAGAGCGGCGGTCTGGCAGGCGGAGAGCACCACCAAGCCCACTTTAGCGCCAAACAAATTGTCTCCGAGGTCCTGGGCGGAGACGAGGTGGCTCTTGCCATCGTCCCGCTCGAACAGCAGGTAGCCGATGCCGCGCACCACGTCCTGCTCCGAAACACGGTGGAAGGCGCCGTGGCCGTCGAAGTGTAGGATGTCGAGGGAAGGTCTGGTGTCGTCGTTCAACCGATCGTGCAGAGCGTTGAGGGTGGCAGGGCGCAGGAACTCCCAGGTGACCCGGCCAGGGGCATGGGTCTCCAGCGCATCGAGCACGGCGCGGGGGTCGGTGCGGGGGTCGATGAAGCCGGCGTCCGCGGGTCGGCTGATTACGAAGAGCAGGTGCAGTTGGCGCTTGGGCTGGAGCGCAAAGGGGCTGCGCCCGCCGGTGGCCCCGGAGATGCGCCGCCGCACGCTGATGTGAGGACGCTCACGGAACAGGTAGACGCCGGTGGGGTCGTGCAGCAGTTCCCAGGGTAACGAGAGGATGGCGGCGCTCTCGGTGTCGATGGTGAGTACACGGTGCTCCCCATCGGCGTCCTGATAGCGGTTGAACAATCGCCCGGCGGCGCGGTTGTCGGAAAAGACGGGGTTGAACAACGCCTTGCCGATCTCCGGCAGCCGCGCCTGGATGCGCCGCGCCTCATCGTCATCCGGGTCGGCCAGCGACTGGGCGCCGTAGGTCTCCACATACCAGCGGATGTCGTTGCGGTCCTTGTCGGTGACCGGGTTGGTGAATGCGAACTGGCCGGAGTCGTTGCCGCCGTAGGCAACACTGACCTGGGCGGGGCCGGGGAAGCGCAATACGAGTTCGGGGGC
Source organism: uncultured Thiodictyon sp. (assembly GCF_903946935.1). GTDB lineage: Bacteria > Pseudomonadota > Gammaproteobacteria > Chromatiales > Chromatiaceae > Thiodictyon. The sequence continues at coordinate 20,954 of NZ_CAJAXH010000258.1, read as the reverse complement.
GGCCATGGCGATTCGGTCCTTGGTTTGGCTTAAGGGGACAGAGGTCGATCCGGGCAGGGCGATTAAAGCACGATGAAAGCGGGAGGGGAATCGCTACATCCGTTGCGGACGGCCGCCAGGCGTTACCCATTGGAACGCGAGTACCCCGTGGGAGCGGCCTCCGGCCGCGACGGAAGCTCGCCGGTTGCCGCAGTGATCGCGGCGTCGCATCGCGGCCGGATGCCGCTCCCACGGGGACCTTCATTTTCCGAGGTGACTGGTATTGTTTGTAAGGTCGCGCGTGCCTATGTGTGCTGAACCGCGCCTCGCCCACCGAGACCCCGCCGATGTCAGCCACCCCACCCGCCCGCCGGCCACTCAAGACCCGCGACACCGCTTGGGCGCGGGGGCTCGCCCATTGGCTCGTGGCGCGGCGGGTGGCACCCAACCATATCTCACTTGCGAGCCTGGGCTTTGCCGCGCTGGGGGCCATCGCCATGCTCGCGTCGCCGGCCGCGCCCCCGGGGGTACGCTTCTGGCTCTATCTGGCCGCCGCCGTCTGCATCCAATTGCGGCTGCTGTGCAACCTGCTCGACGGCATGGTCGCGGTGGAAGGGGGACTGGGCTCGCGTTCCGGGGATGTCTTCAACGAGGTCCCGGACCGGCTCGCCGATCCGCTGCTGATCGTCCCGGCCGGCTATGCCTGCGGTCTCGCCTGGGGGCCGGAACTGGCCTGGACGGCGGGACTGCTGGCCCTGCTCACGGCCTATATCCGGGCGCTCGGCGGTACGCTCGGCCTGCCCCAGAGTTTCGCGGGGCCGATGGCCAAGCCGCACCGGATGGCGGCGATGACCATCGCGCTCATCACCGCCGCACTCCTCGCCCCCTGGGGGCTGGACGGGGTGGTGCTGATGCTGGCGCTCATCATGATCGTCATCGGCGCCAGCGTGACCGCCGTGCGCCGCACCCGGGCGATCCTGGCCGCGCTGGAGGCACGATGACCGCGGCGCCGGTCGCGGCCAGGCTACTCGCCTTTCTGACCCGGCTGATCACCGGGGTGCGGGCACGCTGGGTCGGCTCGGCCCCGACCAGCGCGCAGCGGGTCTATTACGCCAATCACAGCAGCCACCTGGACACCCTGGTAATCTGGGCCGCCCTGCCCGCCCCGCTGCGCGCCCGCACCCGCCCCGTGGCCGCCGCGGACTATTGGGACCGACCGGGGCTGCGCCGCTGGCTCGCCTGCGAGGTCCTGAACGCCCTGCTGGTGGACCGCTCCACGGGCAGCGGCAGCCGCGAGGCGCTGCACCGGATCGACCAGGCGCTCGCGGCGGGCGACTCATTGATCATCTTCCCCGAGGGCACCCGGGGCGACGGCACCAGCATCGGCGACTTGAAGCCGGGGCTCTATTTCATCGCCCATCAAAGGCCCGGGGTCGAACTGGTGCCGGTGTATCTCCAGGATCTGAGCCGCATCCTGCCCAAGGGCGAGGTGCTGCCGGTGCCGCTGCTGGGCAGTGCCACCTTCGGCGCACCGCTCACCCTGGCCGCGGGCGAGGATCGCCACGCCTTCCTGCAACGCGCCCGGGCGGCCTTGATCGCCCTGGGAGAACCCACATGACGCGGGAAAAGACCGTTCTCACGCCAAGGCGCCAAGCTCGCCAACGAATTTCAATGCGCTATCCGCGGCGGACAGCGCACGCAGCGGGTGACGGGGAGTGTACGAACACCCTCGATCTGTGCTTGGCGTCTTGGCGCCTTGGCGTGAGCAATGACCGGAGCCTGGGATGAACTTACTCACTGACCCGCAGATGCTCCTCCTGCTCGGCGGCATCGGCGGCCTGCTGGCACTGAGCAGCGCCATCGGCTGGGTGCTGGCCCGGCGCGTGCGGGATGAGCAGGCGCGCCTGGTGGTCGCGAACCTCAATGCCCGCATCCGCTCCTGGTGGGTGATGACGGCGGTGTTCGTGGCGGCGCTCGCCACCGGCGGCCTGGGGTCGGTGATCCTGTTTGCCCTGACGTCCTTTTTTGCCCTGCGGGAATTCATCACCCTCACCCCCACCCACCGGGCCGATCACCGCACCCTGTTCTGGGCCTTCTTCATCTTCGCACCGGCGCAATACCTGCTGGTGGGCATCCAGTGGTATGGGCTCTTCGTCATCTTCATCCCGGTCTATGCCTTTCTGTTCATCCCGGTGCGCAGCGCGCTGGCCGGCGACACCGAGGACTTCCTGGCCCGCACCGCCACCATACAGTGGGGGCTGATGATCGCCGTCTACTGCGTGAGCCACGCCCCGGCGCTCCTGATGCTCCAGATCCCGGGCTACCAGGGTCAGGGGGCCAAGCTCCTGCTCTATCTGATCGTCGTGGTGCAACTGAGCGACGTGCTCCAGTATGTCTTCGGCAAAACCTTGGGGAAACATCGCATCGTCCCCAAGTTGAGCCCCAACAAAACCTGGGAGGGCACTGTCGGCGGCATCGCCACCGCCAGCCTGATCGGGGCCGCGCTCTGGTGGGTGACGCCATTCAGCCCGGCGGCGGCGGGCGGCATCGCCCTGTTGGTCTGCGTGGTCGGTTTCGCCGGGGGGCTCGTCATGTCGGCGATCAAGCGCGACCGCGGGGTGAAGGACTTCGGCACCCTGATCGAGGGGCACGGCGGGGTGCTGGACCGGATCGATTCATTGTGTTTTGCCGCCCCGGTGTTCTTTCATACGGTGCGTTATTTCTATACCTGAGGGCAACATCGGTGGCGGCGATGTCGCGAAATGTCAGGCACGGATCGCAGACTCGGGCGAAGATCGTGGCGAGGGCTGTGCAGCCCCGAAACGAACACCAGATTGAACTTTTTGCGTTCCGCGCACGCGATTTCTGCTGATCGTCAAGGACCCGAGGACCGCTCGAGGCCCGCGTCGATCGGCGTTATGACGGGCCCACGGCCCTGCTACATCAACCCTGGAGAAACACCGCATGTCAATGAAGCAACTCATCCTGACCTCCGCTGCCGCGGCCGCCATCGCACTCTCCGCCGCCGTGTGCGCGGAAACCGCCAGCCCCGCGGACAAGGCAGCCGCCGCCGACAAGGCCACCGAAAAGGCCGATGTGCGCGCCGTTGCGGCAGACCAGAAGGCCGTGACTGCGGCCGACGAGGCGAAGGACGCGGCGATGAAGGCGGCGGCGGACGCGGATGCCAAGTCGGTGGCCCACCCGGCGAACAAGGCTGACCGCAAGGCGGCCATCAAGGCGGACGAGAAGGCCGTCGAGGCAGCAGAGAAGGCCGAGGCGGTCGATAAGGCAGCGGCGGCCGAGGCCGGCAAGGAGGGCGCCGACCTCCAGAAGGCCGAAGGTGCGGACACTGATGCGGTGCTGAAGGACAGCGCGCCGATGATCAAATAAGCGGGCATCAACCACCCTCGGCGTCGCCGAGGGTGGGCGCTCCCGCGGCATTTAGACGTCGCTCGCCTCAGCCAGCTTCACGCATAGCACATCGCATTTGAGACTACGCAACACGGCCTTGGCGGTGGAACCGAACAGCCCGAGGAAGCCATGCTGACCATGGCTGCCGACGATCACCAGGTCGGCCCCGACCTCGGCGGCGACCGCATCGATGGTATGGCCGGGCGGACCGACCCGCACCAGCCGATCCCCGGCCGCGACCCCCAAGGCATCTCCCACGACGTCCAACTGGTGCTGGGCGATGTCCAGCAGCTCCTGCTCCAAACCCAAGTCGTCCGGGACTGGCAGGTCCCCGCCAAAGCCCAGCGGCAGGTATTCCTGGGCCGCGCTCACATGCTCCAGCACGTGCAGCAAGGTGAGTCGCGCCCCGAACAGGGTGCGCAACTGCCCGGCGCGCGCGATCACGGGCGCACCGCTCGGATCGAAATCCACCGCCAGTAACAGGTGAGTGTAGTGTCCGCTGTCCATCATGCACCTTCAGTTTCAGTTGCCGGTCAAGCGGCAATTATCCTGGAAAGCGCCGTTCGCCGTCAGCTTTCCGCGAAGGCTTGCAGATTCCACCGGGTCCGGTATATTGCTGCATAGCAACAAAATTGGGCAGGCCACCCGACGCCCGGTCTGCTGCGCCGCCCCTTGATAGCCCCGAGAATCCCCCATGATGCTGCGAAAGATCCTGATCGCCAACCGCGGCGAGATTGCGGTGCGCGTGATCCGCGCCTGTGCCGAGATGGGCATCCGCTCGGCCGCCATCTATTCCGAGGCCGACCGTTTCTCGCTGCACGTCAAGAAGGCCGACGAGGCCTACAGCCTGGGCAGCGACCCGCTGGCCGGCTATCTCAACGTACACAATATCGTCAACCTCGCCCTGTCCACCGGTTGCGATGCCATCCATCCCGGCTATGGTTTCCTCTCGGAGAACCCGGAACTCGCCCTCGCCTGCGCGCGGCGCGGCATCGTCTTCATCGGTCCCAGCGCGGAGGTGATCGCGCGCATGGGCGATAAGACCCAGGCGCGCTTCGCCATGCAGAAGGCGGGGGTGCCGATCACCCCGGGCAGCGTCGGCAACCTGGAGAACCTGGACGAGGCCCTGCGGGTGGCCGGGCAGATTGGCTACCCGGTCATGCTCAAGGCCACCTCCGGCGGCGGCGGGCGGGGCATCCGCCGCTGCGACGACGGTGAGGCCCTGCGCCACAATTTTGAACGGGTCATCTCGGAGGCGACCAAGGCCTTCGGGCGGGCTGAGGTCTTCCTGGAAAAATGTGTGCTGAACCCGCGCCACATCGAGGTCCAGGTCCTGGGCGACCATCACGGCAACTGCATCCACCTCTTTGAGCGTGACTGCTCGATCCAGCGCCGCAACCAGAAACTGATCGAGATCGCCCCCTCCCCCCAGATCGACGAGGCCGAGCGCCAGTATGTGGGCGGACTTGCCGTGCTGGCGGCGCGCTCGGTCGGCTATACCAATGCCGGCACGGTGGAATTCTTGCAGGACACCGACGGCCGCTTTTATTTCATGGAGATGAACACCCGCATCCAGGTGGAGCACACCATCACCGAGACCATCACCGGGGTCGACCTGGTGGAGGAGCAAATCCGCGTGGCCGCCGGGTTGCCATTGCGTTTCAAGCAGCACGAGGTGAGCCGCCGCGGCTTTGCCATGCAGTTCCGCGTCAATGCGGAGGACCCCAAGAACAACTTCCTGCCGAGCTTCGGCCGCATCTCTCGCTATTATGCCCCGGGCGGGCCTGGGGTCCGCACCGACACCTGTATCTATACCGGCTATACGATCCCGCCCTATTACGACTCGATGCTCGCCAAGGTGGTCGTCTGGACCCTGTCCTGGGACGACTTACTCAACCGCGGCGCCCGCGCGCTGAAGGATATGGGCGTGTTCGGAATCAAGACCACGATCCCCTTCTACCAGGAAATCCTGCGCCATCCCGAGTTCCGCTCCGGACGCTTCAACACCGGTTTTCTGGACGCCCACCCGGAGCTCCTGACCTATTCGGACAAGCGCCGCAGAGAGGACATCGCCGCCGCCCTGGCCGCCGCCATCGCGGCCCATGCTGGGCTGTAGCCCACTGTCGCGGGTCGCAACAAAGATTATTGTCCGCAAATGAACGCCAATGAACGCAAATTTGGAAGAATGAAGATCGGGAGGCTGGATTACGGCGTGCCATCATGCAAGCTCCACCCAGCGCCAAGAGTTTCTTTCCCATTGGCGTTCATTTGCGTTCATTTGCGGACTGATACGAATTAGAGGTTCACACCATGCCGAAGATCAATATCACCGAGGTCGTCCTGCGTGACGCCCATCAGTCGCTGTTTGCCACCCGCCTGCGCCTGGAGGACATGCTGCCGATCTGTCCGCAACTCGACGCCATCGGCTATTGGTCGCTGGAGTGCTGGGGCGGGGCGACCTTCGACGCCTGCGTGCGGTTCCTGAAGGAAGACCCCTGGGAGCGCCTGGCGAAGCTGCGCGAGGCCCTGCCCAAGACCCGGCTGCAGATGCTCCTGCGGGGGCAGAACCTGTTGGGCTATCGCCATTATTCAGATGACGTAGTGCGCGCCTTTGTCACCCGCGCCGCGGCCAACGGTATGGATGTCTTTCGCATCTTCGATGCACTCAATGACCCGCGCAACCTGAAGACCTCTATCGATGCCACCAAGGCCGCGGGTAAGCACGCCCAAGGCACGATCTGCTATACCCAAAGCCGGGTCCATGACATTGCCGCCTTCGTCGGCTTGGCCAAGGAATTGGCGCAGATGGGCTGCGACTCGCTGGCCCTCAAGGATATGGCTGGACTCCTCACACCCTATGTCACCGCCGAACTGGTCAAGGCCTTGAAGGACGCGGTGGACCTGCCGCTGCACCTGCACTCGCACGCCACCTCCGGGCTGGCGGATATGTGTCACCTCAAGGCCATCGAAAACGGCTGCGATACGATTGATACCGCCATCTCGTCCATGGCCGGCGGGACCTCTCACCCGCCGACCGAGAGCATGGTGGCGGCCCTGCGCGGCACCGCCTACGACACGGGGCTCGATCTAGAGGCGATCCAACAGATCGGTATCTATTTCTATCAAGTGCGCAAGCGCTATCACCAGTTCGAGAGCGATTTTACCGGTGTCGACACCCGGGTCCAGGTCAATCAGGTGCCGGGCGGCATGATCTCCAACCTGGCCAACCAATTAAAAGAGCAGAACGCACTGGAGCGGATGTCCGCCGTGCTGGAGGAGATCCCACGGGTACGCAAGGACCTGGGCTTTCCCCCGCTGGTGACCCCGACCTCCCAGATCGTCGGCACCCAGGCGGTCATCAATGTACTCACCGACAAGCGCTACCAGACCATCACCAACGAGGTGAAACTCTATCTCCAGGGCCGCTATGGCCGCGCCCCGGGGCCGGTCAATCCGACCCTGCAACAACAGGCGATCGGCAACGAGGAGGTGGTCGAGTGCCGACCCGCGGACCTGCTGAAACCCGAGTTGGAGCGTCTCACCCATGACATCGGGCCGCTGGCACACTCGGAAGAGGACGTGCTCACCTTTGCCATGTTCCCGGATGTCGGGCGCGCCTTCCTGGAACACCGGGCGGCCGGCACTCTGCAACCGGAGACGCTGGTCCCGCCTGCCGGCGCCGGGACAACCGGCACCGCACCCACCGAGTTCAACGTGGCGGTCCATGGCGAGACCTACCACATCAAGGTCACCGGCGTCGGCCCCAAGGGCCAGGCGGACCGGCATTTCTATCTGGAGATCGACAGCGTGCCCGAGGAGGTCGTGGTCGAAACCCTGGATGAACTGGTACTGACCGGCGGGGTGGAGGGGGCGGTGAAGAAGGCGATCGTCGGCCGGCGACCGAAGCCCAGCGCACCTGGCCATGTCACGACCTCCATGCCGGGGAACATCGTCGATGTGCTGGTGAAGGAGGGCGACAGCGTCGCGGCCGGTCAGCCGGTCCTGGTGGCCGAGGCGATGAAGATGGAGACCGAAATCCAGGCCCCCATCGCCGGCACCGTGAGCGCGGTCTTCGTCATCAAGGGGGACGCGGTAAACCCGGACGAGGTCCTGTTGGAGATCACACCGGCCTGAATGACGGACCATTAAGATGAGCGAGCAGCCGACCCATCCCGTTTTTTTCGACCCCGAGCGCAAGCGCTGGCCGCGCCTGCGCTTCGGGATGCTGTTCCTGTGGCTGGTCCTGTCGGTCCTGCTCGGCGCCTTGGTGGTCAGCATCCTGCTCAGCCCGGCGCTGCCGACGCTGGCACTGCCGGGGGTGAGTTTCCTCCCCCACGGTGCCCACGCCCTGCCGACGATCGCCGCGCCCGCCGCCACCCACCCGGAGACCCGGCAGGAACATGCCCTGAGCGAGGCCAAGACCAAGCTCTTAAAGGAGCGCGAGCGCGGCCTGCAACTGACCCTCGCCCGGCCCCGAGCGCGTAGCGCGGCGGCCGGGCATCCGCTGGCCATCGGCTTCTTCGTCAATTGGGACGACACCAGCACACTCTCGCTCAAGGAAAACCTGAGCAACCTGGATATGGTCATCGGCGAGTGGCTGCACCTCAAGGAGGCCGATGGGACCCTGCGCGAGAACGACCCGGAACGCACCGCGGCAGCCACCGCCTATATCCGCGCACACCGCCCCGAGGTGGCCATCGTGCCGTTGATCAATAATTGGAGCGGGACCGAATGGGAGGGGACCAAGCTCGGGCGGATGCTGGGCGATCCCAAGGCGCGCGCCCGGGTGGTCGCGCAGGTGTTGTCATTCGTGCAGGGCCACGGCTACGCCGGGATCAGCGTCGACTTCGAGAACCTCCCGGCCAAGTCCCACGCGGGCTATTACAGTCTGCTGGCCGAATTCTCTTCCGCCTTTAAGCCGCAAGGCCTGACGGTATCGGTCAATGTCCCCGCCAGCGACGCGTCCTTCGATTACAAGAAGATCGCCGCCAGCGTCGACTTGGTCATCCTCATGGCCTACGACGAGCACTGGTCCACCGGCGCCCCGGGCCCCATCGCCAGCCTGTCCTGGTTCGCCAAGGTGCTTCGCGAGCACGCCCGCGACCTGCCGGCGGACAAGACCATCGTCGGCATCGGCGGCTATGCCTACGACTGGCCCAAGGGACAACCGGCGGAGGAGCGCACCTTCGAGGAGGCGGTACTCACCGCCCGCGAGTCCGAGGGCAACATCCGCCTGGACCCGGCCTCGCTGAATCCGACCTTCGACTATGCCGACGATGAGAATCGCATCCACCACGTCTGGATGCTGGACGCAGTCACCGCCTTCGACCAACTCCAGGTGGTCCGCGCATTAGGGGCCCGCGGTTACGCACTGTGGCGGCTGGGCAGCGAGGACCCGACCCTGTGGAAGTTCTTCGGCAAGGACGCACCACTGGATGCCGACATGGCGTCCCAACTCAGAGACATGCGCTTCGGTTACGACCTGGACTATGAAGGCAAGGGGGAGATCCTGCAGATCACCGCTCAACCCCAGCCCGGAGAGCGCGAACTCACCTTCGACCCCAAGCGCAAGCTCATCAGCAAGGAGCACTACACCACCTTCCCCTCGCCCTATGTCATCACCCGCCACGGCGCCGTGGACCACCAGGTGTCGCTCACCTTCGACGACGGCCCGGACCCGGTGTGGACGCCGCGGATCCTGGATATACTGGCGAAGGAGCAAGTCCCTGGCACCTTTTTCATCATCGGCACCAATGGCGAGATGCACCCCGACCTGCTGCGGCGCGAGGTGCGGGAGGGCCACGAGATTGGCATCCATACCTTCACCCATCCCAATATCGCGGCCATTTCGCCCACCCAATTCCAGATGGAACTGACCGCCACCCAGCGCCTGCTGGCGAGCGCGGTGGGTCGCCAATCGCTTCTGTTCCGCCCGCCCTATGCGGTCGACGCGGAACCTGAGACCCCGGACCAGGTCCGACCCATCGAACTGGCGAGTAAGTTGGGCTATGTGACGGTGGGGATGCAGATCGACCCCGACGACTGGCAGCGCCCGGGGGTGGATGAGATCGTGCGCCGGAGCGTGGCGGCGGCCGAGTCCGGGGAGGGCAATATCGTCCTGCTGCACGACGCGGGCGGCGACCGCACCCAGACCATTGCCGCCCTGCCCAAGCTGATCGCGGCGCTGCGCGAACGGGGCTTCACCTTCGTCTCGGTGGCCCAACTGCTGGGGCAGACCCGCGACCAGATCATGCCGGTGGTGCCGGCGGAGAGCCGTTGGCAGACCTGGACCGACTGGGCCGCCTTCGGCTTCATCAACCTCGCGGCGACGGCCATCCAGTGGCTGTTCATGCTCGGCATCGGTTTGGGGGTCGCACGCCTGCTGTTCATCGGCGTGCTGGCGGTCTACCAGCGCTACCGGCGCCGCGGCCAGGCGTTCGATCCGGACTATGCGCCGATGGTCGCGGTGGTGGTGCCGGCCTTCAACGAGGAGAAGGTGATAGTGCAGACCATCACCTCGCTGCTGGCCAGCGACCACCCCAGCCGCTTTGAGATCATCGTGGTCGACGACGGCTCCCCCGACGCCACCTTTAGGGTGGCCCGCGACACCTTCGCCGACGACCCGCGCGTGCGGGTCTTCACCGAGCCCAATGCCGGCAAGCCGGCGGCGCTCAACTTCGGCATCGCCCAGACCCAGGCCGAGATCATCGTGGCGATGGACGCCGACACCGTCTTTGCCCGCGACACCATCAGCAAGCTGGTCCGCCACCTCGCCGACCCACGGGTGGGCGCCGTGGCGGGCAACGCCAAGGTCGGCAATCGCACCAATCTGATGACGCGCTGGCAGGCCCTGGAGTACATCACCAGTCAGAACCTCGACCGGCGGGCCTTCGACGTGCTCAATTGTGTCAGTGTGGTCCCCGGCGCGGTGGGGGCCTGGCGGCGCGACCTGATCCTCACGGCCGGCGGTTTCAACCACGAGACCCTGGCGGAGGACACCGACCTCACCCTGAGCATCCGCCGTCTGGGCTATGCGATCGTCTATGAGGACGAGGCGGTGGCGCTCACCGAGGCCCCGGACACCGTGCGCGGATTCATCCGCCAGCGCTACCGCTGGATGTTTGGCACCATGCAGGCGAGCTGGAAGCATCGCGATGTCTTATTCCGTCGGCGCTATGGGGCCTTGGGCTTCGTCGCATTACCCAATGTGCTCGTCTTCCAGGTCCTGTTTCCCTTGGTCTCCCCGATCATGGATTTCGTGCTGATCGGCTCGTTGCTGCTGGCCGCCTTCGACCACGCCCAGCACCCGGACCAGTATTCGCCGGACGCACTGTGGCGGGTCGCCTTCTATTATGCCCTGTTCCTGGCGGTGGACTTCCTCGCCGCCGCGCTCGCCTTCGCCCTGGAGCCCAAGGAGAACAAGTGGCTGCTGGTCTGGCTGGTGTGGCAACGCTTCTTTTACCGCCAATTGATGTATTACGTGGCCATCAAGGCGACGCTCGCCTCACTGCGCGGCGTGGTGGTCGGTTGGGCCAAATTGGAACGCAAGGCGACGGTGGTACAGCCATGATGAAACCTCAGTCAAGTCCCGCCGGCACGGCGCCGGGCAATCCATTCGATCTCACTGACATCGACGCCTACCAACGCTGGCGCGACGCCCGCCTGACCGGCGCCCCGACCCGCGTGGATGAGTTGATCGTCGAGGTCGGGGACCCGCACCGCCTGACCGCCGCCGAATACCAGGCCCTACTGGACCGCTGCCGCCGCGCCAACATGGCGATCTATGTCGGCGCCAGCGGCGACGACCCGGACAAGTCGATCCCGGCCGCACTCGGTGCCCGCTTCGGACTGCACCGCCTGGACCACAATCGCGGCGCGGATGCCGATGCCATCACCTCACTCAAGGTCCAGACGGACGCGGGCCATGCCGGCTATATCCCCTACACCAATCGCCCCATCGCCTGGCACACCGACGGCTATTACAACACGCCCGAGCGGCAGGTCCGGGGCCTGCTGCTGCACTGCGTCCACCCGGCCGCCGCGGGCGGCGCCAACGCCTTGCTGGACCATGAAGTCGCCTATTGCCTGGTTCGCGACCAGGCCCCGGCGTTCATTACCGCACTGATGCACCCCCACTGCATGACCATCCCCGCCAACCCGGGCGATGGCGGCGGCGAACTGCGCCCGGAGCAAACGGGCCCGGTCTTCTCGGTGAGTGCGCACGGACACCTGCATATGCGCTACACCAACCGCGCCCGCCATTGCCACTGGCGGGACGACCCGCTGACCCAAGCGGCGGTGGACTGCCTCAAGAACGTTCTGAATACACCCAGCCCCTGGCACCTCGAAGGCCGCCTGGAGTCCGGCTGGGGACTGATCTGCAACAACGTCCTGCACACCCGCACCGCCTTCACCGATGGCCCGGCGCCACGGCTCATCTACCGGGCGCGCTATTACGACCGGATCGCCGAGGCTTGATCCTGCGGGTATTCATTGTACGCAAATGAACGCAAATGAACGCAAATAGGTTCAAGAAGTTGTATGTCGATCGCTTAAGCAGGCAGCCCACCCGACGGGCGAGTCGAGCCGGCTCGGCGAAACGTAAGTAACCCACTCTTTTATTTTGCGTTTTTTGCGTTGATTTGAGGCTTAACTGCGCTCTTCAGGTTAATCGACGGCACGCCCCTGGGCGAAGTAGCGTGCCAGGAAGGTGTCGAAATCCAGATCGTCGGCGGCCTCGATCGCCGCGCGGCGGCGGTTGGAGTCGGCCGCAAGCTCGTCAAACAGGACCTCGCGCTCGGGGGACAGGGTGCGGGTGCGCAGGCGCTCCCGATGGGCGCTGGAGTAGCGCTCGGCCAGTGCGAAAAACGACTCGCCGGTGGCACGTAATTCGGCCAACATAAGAGCGGAGGGCGTGCAGTCCGGGTCGACCGCCTTATTGCGCTGGCGCCGCAGGCTTTGGGTGCGGGGACCGTCCGCGGCACCATCCAGCAATTCCGCCACCGGGGCCATAGCCTCCAGGGTCTGCGTCGCCCAGCGGCGCAGCTCAAGCGGCGCCCCGTCGCGGTTGAGTGTGAGCCCGGGTTCGCGCCCGCGGTGGGCGGTGCGAACCTGATTGTCGTCGATGGCACGTCGCTCCGCCGGGCTGATACGCGGGCTGTCGCTGAGCAGACAATAGAGCATCAGGGTCTCCAGGAACAGCAGTTGCTCCGTGCCCACCCCGAGGGACTCGAAGAGATTGATATCGACCGAGCGCAATTCGACATAGCGGATACCGCGGCGACGCAGGGCCAGGCTCGGCTTCTCCAGCCAGTCGATGATCTGCTTGGGCCTCACCGTGCTGTAGTATTCGTTCTCGATCTGCAAGACCGAGGCATTGAGCTGCTCATAGCGGTTACCCACCTTGACCCCAATCCGTTCGTATTGCGGACAGGCGGTCTCGATCGCCCAGGTGAGACTGCGAATATAGGCATCCAAGCTGTCATAATTGGCCTTGAGGCCGGTGCCCTGCTCTTGCTGGTTCTGATAACCGATGTCACCCATGCGTAGCGAGGTGGCATAGGGGTAATACAGCGTATTGGCATCGAGTGGGGCCAGATCGGTGTCGCGTCCCTGGACAAAGCTGCGACACACCGTCGGCGAGGCGCCGAAAAGATAAGGGACCAACCAGCCGAGCCGCAACAGGTTGCGGATCATGGCCATATAAGACTCGGAGCGGAATGAACCAAGGTCGCCGCGATCGCCTTCCTGGTCCCGATACAGGCGCCAAAAGCGGTCGCCGAAGGAGAAATTAAAATGGATCCCCGCAATCAACTGCATGGTGCGCCCATAGCGGTTACCCAGGCCGCGGCGGTACACCGTTTTCATGGTCGCCGCGTTGGAGGTTCCGTAGCGCGCCAGCGGGATAGTGCGCGCGCCGTCCAATACACAGGGCATGCTCGTGCCCCAGAGTAGGTCGTCACCCAGGTGGCGATAGACCAGGGTGTGGATGTCGGCAAGAAAGTCGAGCACCGCCGCGCAGTCTCCCAGGGCCGGGGTCACCAGCTCGATGAGTGCCTCGGAGAAATCTGTGGTGATGTGTGGGTGGGTCAGGGGCGAGCCCAGCCCCGCCGGGTGCGGGGTGGTGGCGAGTCGCCCGGTCGGGGAGACCCGCAGCGATTCCTTTTCGAGCCCGATGCGGCTGTCCTTGAGGGCCTGCGCCAAGTCATTAGAAGGCGCGGCACGCTCCAGCGCGCGCAGCCGCCGAAGCAGAGTAGCAGAGGAAGCATTCAAGGTGCGGTCCTTGTTTTGGTGGCCACGGGTGAGCGACCGGGGCCTTGATCATCGCTGCGACGCGCAGAGCGCCCGACCCATGCGTGACACCGCGCAGCGGTGTCACGAGCGCCCTATCTTACACAAACTGAATTTTGGCCCAGCGGGCCAAAATTCAGTTGCGCATGGCGGCCTTGGGTCGGCTGGCACTCTCCAGTTGGATGCCGTCGGCGAGCACCCGCGCGGCCTCTTCCACCTGGATGCGGGCGATCGCATCGCGCTGCGCGTCAAGTGCATCCTCGTCGACCTGATCGGCGTCCTCCTTCACCGGGGTGATACCGCGGGCACGCAGGAAGCGGTCCTTCTCGTCCTCGAACAGGGTCCGCCGATGCTTGTCCTCGGCGCGGCGGTCGGCCTCGCGTAGCGAGACCCGGGTCTCGTCCTTGATCTCGCGCAGCACCTGGTTGCGCCGCTCAAGCATCTGGAAGCCCGGGTCTTGGCCGATCCGCTGGGCCGACTGCCGGGTGAGCGCGGCCGCGTCCGGGACCTGGGCGTGCCGATAGCCGGCCGCGTCGATACGCGCCCAGGGCAGCGGATTGTGCAGCGAGCGCTCGCCGTGCTCACCGGAATCGTCGGTCGCCGGAAAGGCCACGTCCGGCTCTACGCCCTTCAGCTGGGTGCTGCCCCCGCTGATACGGAAGAACGCGGCCATGGTGAGACGCAAGCGACCCAAATCGGTCTGGTCCCCGGGCACATAGCGGTTCAGATCCACCAGGGTCTGCACCGTACCCTTGCCGAAGGTCGTCTCACCGATCACCAGTCCCCGGCCATAGTCCTGGATGGCGCCGGCGAAGATCTCGGAAGCGGAGGCACTGTCGCGGTCCACCAGTACCGCCAGGGGCCCGGAGTAGGCCACACCAGGGTCGGTATCGCGCTCCACTTCGACCTTGCCGAAGCTGTCCTTGACCTGGACCACCGGCCCGGTGTCGATGAAGAGCCCGGTAAGCGAGGTGGCCTCGGCCAAGGAGCCGCCGCCGTTGCCGCGCAGATCGATGACGACGCCGTCGACCCCCTGCGCGACCAGCTTATTGAGCAGTTGCCGCACGTCACGGGTGGTGCTCTTGAAGTCGCGTTTACCCTTGGTCTCGGCGTCGAAGTCACGGTAGAACACCGGCAGTTCGATGACCCCGATCTTGAGCCCAGGGGCGTTGGGCAGGTCCGTGATGATGGACTCCTTGGCGGCCTGGTCCTCCAACTTGATCTCGTTGCGCACCAGCGACACCTCGCGGGCGGCGCCCTCATGACTCGCCGTCTGGGGCAGCAGTTGCAGGCGCACCACGGAGCCCTTGGGACCGCGGATCTTGTCGACCACGTCCTGCAGCCGCCAGCCGACCACATCCTCGAACTTCCCGTCCAGGCCCTGGGCCACGCCGATGATACGATCGCCGGAGGCGATCTGCCCGGAGTCCCGCGCCGGTCCGCCGGGAATCGTGCGCTGGATGACCGTGTATTCGTTGTCGGAGCGCAGCACCGCGCCGATCCCCTCCAGCGACAACTTCATGCTGATGTCGAAGTTCTCGGAGGTGGCCGGCGACATATAGCTGGTGTGCGGCTCCAGGGTCTCGGTGTAGGCACTCATGAAGGTCTGGAAGACGTCTTCACCGGTGAACTGCTGGATCCGTCGGGCCAGGCTCTCGTAGCGCTGACGCAACCGCTCACGGATGTCGTCGTCGCCCTTGCCGGCGATGCGCAGGCTCAGGAAGTCATTCTTCACCCGCTGGCGCCAGATCTCATCGAGTTCCGCATCGGTCTTGGCCCAGGGCGCCTTGGAGCGGTCGAAGGCGTAGCTTTCATCGACGGTGAAATCGAACTTGCCCCCGACCAGACCCAGGGCGTACTTGACCCGCTCGTCTACCCGCATCCGGTAAACGCGGAAGATATCGAATGCACTGTCCAACTCACCGCGCCGCAGGTTGTCGTTGAGCCGGCGGGCGCCGCCCTGAAAGCGGTCCACATCCCGCGCCAGGAAAAAGGATCGGTTGGGGTCCAGGGCCTCCAGATAATTGTCGATTACCGACCGGGCAAAGGCATCGTCGAAGGTGACCTTGCGATAGTGGTAACGCTCCAGGACCTTGTTGATGACGATCGCGGTCTTGGCCTGCGACTGGGAGGGAAACAGCTCGGAGAGCGATACCTGGCGCGGCGAGGCACCTGCCACCCAGGCGCTGAAACAGAGTGCCACGGCGGTCAGGAACAGGGGTAGGCGGGGTCTCATTAGATGCTCGATAAAAATGACTGAATAGGGCCGGCGACATCACGGATAAAGCAGCCTGTGATCGGGTGCTTAACGGGTCGGCCACCGGCCGCCAGTGCGGCGCTGGACCACCCGAATCGCTCGGCGCCCTGACGCGGGCGCCAGGCAAACGGCGAGCGATTATCGCACGGTAGAGGTTGGAAAGGTGGATTTCAAGGAGTTAGATTGGTCCGTGAGGCAAAAAAATCGCTCCCCGTGGAGTCCCCCAACCAGATCAGGCTCGCCATCCGCCCGGTCACACCGTCGCGACGGAAGGAGAAAAAACGTTCGGGGTCCGAGTAGGTACAGTCGCCGCCACCATAAACCCGCGTCACCCCGGCCTGGGCAAGCCGGGCGCGGGCCAGCGCGAAGAGGTCCGCCAACCAGCGGTCGCCAGCGGCGGGTTGAAAGGCGCCGATCGCGGCCGGGTCAGCCGCGAGGAAGGCGGCGCGCACCTCGGGCCCCACCACGAAGGCAGCCGGACCGATCGCCGGACCGAGCCACACCAAGAGGTCCGCGGGGGACTCGCCCAGGGCCTTGAGCGTACCCTCGATGACCCCCGCGGCCAAGCCGCGCCAGCCCGCATGGACGGCCGCCACCCGACGACCGCGTCGGTCGCAGATCAGCAGCGGCAGGCAATCGGCGGTCAGCACCGCGCACACCGCCCCAGGGCGGCAGGCGACGGCGGCATCCGCCGTGCAGCCGGGGACCGCCGTTGCGCTCTGCGCCACCGTACACCCGTGGACCTGATTGAGCCACAGCGGGTCGGCCGGCAGGTTCAGGGCGGTGCGCAGGGCCGCGCGGTTGCGGGCGACATGCCGCGGCTCATCCCCCACATGGTCCCCCAGGTTGAGACCGGCCCAGACCCCGGTGCTCACGCCCCCCGACCGGGTGGTACAACAGGCCTGGACCCAGGGGGGGGCCGGCCAGTCAGGTCGGATCAGTTGCACATGCGCGCTCCAGTCGAAAGAGCCCGAGCAGCGACTCGAGATCGGCGGCCATGGGGACCTCCCAGACCATCGGCCGCCCGCTGTGCGGGTGCTCGAGTCCGAGGCGGATGGCGTGCAGGGCCTGACGCCCAAACCCCTGAATGGCCGCGGTCAAGGCCGGGGTACACCCCTTGGGCGGCCGCGGACGCACCCCGTAGACCGGGTCGCCCACCAGCGGGTGGCGCACATGGGCCATATGGACACGGATCTGGTGAGTGCGCCCGGTATCCAATTCCACCCCGAGTAAACAGTGGCCCGGATAGCGCTCGAGCACCCGGTAACGGGTGAGCGCCGCGCGCCCCCCGGCGACCACGGCCATGCGGGTGCGCTGGGTCGGGTGCCGGCCGATGGGCGCCGCCACCGTCCCGCCGGCCACCAGTTCCCCGACCACCAGTGCTCGATATTCCCGGTGGACGCTACGCGCTTTGAGTTGTTCCACCAGTGAGCAATGGGCGGCAAGGGTCTTGGCCACGACCAGCAGACCGCTGGTGTCCTTGTCCAGCCGATGCACGATCCCTGCCCGCGGCAGGGCGGCGAGCCCGGGGGCGTGGTGCAGCAGGGCGTTGAGCAGGGTACCGTCCGGATTGCCGGCGGCGGGATGGACCACCAGCCCGGCGGGTTTGTCGATCACCAGGATCGCGTCGTCCTCATACACCACCCTGAGCGCGATCGCCTGGGGTGCGTCCCGGCCATCCCCGCGCAGTTCGACGTCGAGTGAGACCGCCTCACCGCCCCACACCCGGTCGCGACAGCGGCGCACCGCCCCATCCACCAGGACCTGCCCTGCCTCGATCCACTGCTGGACGCGACCGCGGGAGAACTCCGGCCAGGCCAGCGCCAGGGCCTGATCCAGGCGTAGACCGGCCGCCCCACCGTCGAGACGCAACGCACGCTGTACGCGGACCACCGGTGCGGCATTCATGGGCACCCCGGCAACTATCGGCACGGCGCCGGGACCCGCCCCCGTGCCATCGGGTATACTCGCCCTGTTTAAATTTTGGTAACTTGCCGACATGAGCCGCACCCTAACACGACTGGCCACCTTACTGCTGATTACGTTCTCGATCGGGACCCTCAGCGGCTGCTCCATGTTCAAAGGCAAGGAGTACGACAACACCGAGGGCTGGAGCGCCTCCAAACTCTACGCCGAGGCCGCCTCCGAGATGGACTCGGGCAGCTACAAAAGGGCCATCGAACTCTACGAGAAACTCGAGTCCCGCTACCCCTTCGGCCGCTACGCCATGCAGGCGCAACTCGACGTTGCCTACGCCAACTATCGGGCGGAGGAGCCGGAGGCCGCCCTCGCCGCGGCCGACCGCTTCATCAAGCTGTACCCCCAGAACCCGTACGTTGACTACGCCTACTATATGAAGGGCATCATCAACTATAACCGCAGCGTCGGCTATATGGACCGCTACGTCCCCACCGACGCCGCGCAGCGCGACCCCGGTTCCGCCTTGGACGCCTTCGCGGACTTCTCCGAACTGGTCAAGCGCTTTCCGGATAGCAAGTATGCCGTCGATGCCCGCCAGCGCATGGTCTATCTGCGCAACAACCTGGCTCACAACGAGGTCAACGTGGCCCGTTACTACATGAAGCGTGGGGCCTATGTGGCGGCGGCCAACCGCTCTAACTATGTGATCGAACACTTCCAGCGCACCAGCGCGGTCAAGGAGGCATTGGAGGTCCTGGTGGAGGCTTACCAGGCACTGGGTGAGCAGAAACTGGCTGCGGATGCCCAGCGGGTCTTGGACGTCAACCGCAAGGCCGGGCGCTTCATCTCGGACGAACCGGCCCCCGGCGAGGTGAGCCTCGGGCGCAAGTTCTGGGATTATCTGGAGCTCGATCGGAACTAGCCACCGGCACTTGGGCGCCTCGCGGCGTGGGCCGCCGCGCCCCGGCGCGGCGGATGCGGATCATGCGCATGGCCTGTACTACCGCCTGATTCAATAGCCAGGCGTTGACGGCGATAGCCCCCGCGGTCAGCACCAGGAACAGGACCTGCTCAACCACCCCACCGAGGGCCGAACGGGGCGGCGCCAGGAAATCGAGCAACAGGAGCGACCAGGGCAGCGCCGCGCCGGCGAGGAAGAAGGCCTCGCGGTCGTACCCGGGCGGCAGGACATGCAGGACCTGCCCGAGGACCATTCCGGCGAGGAAATACCAGAGCACGAGCACCAGAATGAGTTCGACTAGGCGTTTGCTGTTCATGTGGCCGGCATTGTACCCGGTCGCCGTCAAGGGAGCCCCCGCATGTTGACTGAACCCGCTATCCGCGAGGCCGCTCAGCGCGTTGCCGCTGCGGCCCATGCGCCCATCAAGGTCATCCTCTTCGGCTCCTATGCCCGCGGGGATGCGGATGACGGGTCGGACCTGGACCTGCTGTTGGTGGAGCAGGAGATACCCGATTACCCACAGGAGTATCTGCGCGTACATAAGACCCTAGACCATCTGAGGATCGGCGTCGATCTACTGCTGTTTACCGAGGCCGAGTTCGAGCAACAGCGGGACTGGTGGACGACACCCGTCTATTGGGCCGCCCGCGAGGGAAAAGTATTGTATGAGCGCCAATAGCAAGCAGGCACAGTCACTGCTCGCCGCGGGCCTGCGTGATCGCCTCACACTATGTCTGTTGCGTGACGCCGGTGAGGCACCGCAAGAGGTCATGGGCTTTCATGCCCAGCAGGCGTGCGAGAAATTCATTAAGGCGGTCCTTGTAGTGCATGGTGTCGTATTTGAACCCACGCATGACCTTGCCGTCCTCGTCGCGCTGTGCGCAGACCATCAGATCCAGGTTCCGAGCGAGACAGATGCACTGCGCATTCTGAACAACTTGGCCTCGATCATCGTTCCGGCCAGTGGCCATCGTGTGGAGTCCAAGGCTTCAGCCTTGGTCCTGTCCATCCAAGGCTGAAGCCTTGTACTCCGGTCCCGGGGTGGCCGGAGCGACGATCAAGGCCAACAACTTCGCCGTGCGGTTCCGCTACGAGGCCTTGGACCCTACCGATTTTCCGTGAGGTCGAGACAGCGGTCGTGGTAGAACAGATCAAGCAGTCGACGGAAGATGAATTAGCGCGCATGCGATAAGTTTGACTTCGGACATTTCAGGCTGTCGGAGCCAATTGATCGAGTAAACGTTCCCAACCCTGGCGCAAAATAACGAGGAATCCAGGTCCGACATTGAGAACATAAAAGCATCGTTCCCCTAACAACCTGGAACAGTCCAGAACAATTACATAAGAAGCAAATATCATGAAAGGCCTTGATCGTCATTCCGGCCACTTGGGCTCGCCGGATGCGTAGTCAGGCCATCTTGGCCTGACACCGTCAGGGCTGGAAGCCCTGACTACGCACGCCGCTGGCCGGGATTATGATCAAGGCCGCCTATGGCACCACTTGGTCCGTTTGCGGTCGCGGCGCGTGATCTTGCGTTAGCGTGATACTAGGCCTAGGCAAAACTTAGGGGCCTGGTTGGAATGGCACTGACTTAAGCCGCAAGCATCGCAGAAACAATCGGTTGCGATGCGGCGAAGCGAGCGAAAAACGGTTGCGGACTAGGCGGGCGCCAGGAAACACCCCGGAAAATTCCGCTTTCCCTCAAACGACTGCTTGGCGATTCGTCTCCAAGCCGCTGATTTGTCAACGCCGCAGATTAAGTCAGTGCCATTCGGGCCTGGTTGCGAGTACCAGGCAATGGGACGGCACCGGAATCAAGAGCCAATGAACGTCTATTTTATCAGGAACTGGGCATCGCGTCGCATCAGGCTAACGGCCACCCACGGCAAATCCGTTCTAGCCCGCCGTGGCTGGCCATCCCCGCCGCCGACGGGAATTTTCGGTCATGCCCAGGTAATCGAACACCAGGCGGACGTTGCGTGCCAGGCGCTGGATGATGGCCAGTGCCTCGTCGTTGGCGTGCTGGGTGTTCCAGCGTTGCAAGGCGCCGCTGAGCGCATCCGGGTCGACGCGGGTGAGCACCTCGCGCAGGACGGTCCGGCTGGGCACCTGGTAGCGACGGTCGCGATAGCGGC
>NZ_CAJAXH010000257.1 GCF_903946935.1 uncultured Thiodictyon sp. | reverse complement strand
TCTCAGGTCTTCGATTTGCGTGGGAAGCAAAGGCAGCACAACCGTTTCGGTCTCGGATAACATAGATGCACTTGGTGGGTCGATCTGTTGGGAACATTGCTATTCTAGCAGGGAAACTATTATATGGAAATCGCCTAACCTGATCGCCCGTACACTGTTCCTCACCATCGGCATGGAGCGCTTTGGCCGCCCGGCCACGCCGGCCACGCCGGCCAATGGCCAGGCGGCGGTCAAGGAATGGCTCGGCAAGCAGGGGCTGGATTTTCCCGAGCTGGTGGTCGAGAACGGCAGCGGGCTCGCGCGCGAGGACCGGATTGCCGCCGCCAGCATGGGGCGGCTGCTCGCCTGGGCCTATGCCAATCCGGGCATGTCAGAGCTGATGGCGTCGCTCCCGATCCTGGGCGTGGACGGCACCCTGCACCGCCGCTTCAAACACGAGTCGCTGCGCGGGCATGGGCATCTGAAGACCGGTACCATGGCCGGCGCCACCGGGCTTGCCGGCTTTGTGGACGATCGGGCGGGGCGCCGCTGGATCATGGTCTCGCTGATCAACAACCCGCGCCTACAGACCTGGCGCGGCAAGGCGGTGGAGGAGGCGGTGCTGCGCTGGCTCTATGGCGAGCCGGCAGCGGGGGCGGGCGGCCGCAAGGCGGCGGCCCCTGCTAAAGCGCGCAAGCCCTGAATGTGTCGCGGCCTGGGGGCCGCGCCTACGGCGGACTTTCAGAGCGAAGATTACATCCCCTTGGCCCCGCTGACCGAGTTGGCGAAAACCACTCCGGTCTGAATGGCGGTGATGGTGGGCACGATCTTGTCGAGCATCCGGGTCCAGGTGGTGAGTGTGGTGGGCGGGACATAGACCACGTCGCCGGGCTCCAGTTGGACGTCCTGCAGCTCGCCGGCGAGCACCTTCTTGAAGTCGACGACGATCAGGGTCGGATTGCTCAATGACCCGCGGATGACATGCACGCGCGAGAGGTCCGCATCGATGGTGAAGCCCTCGGCCAGGGCCAGTGTTTTCGACATCGGCATCTCGTCGCGGAAGCCGAAGAGGGCGGGGGTCTTGACCTCGCCGATGATATAGACCTCCTTGGACAGGCCAGAGGGGATGTTGATGTAATCCCCCGACTGCAATGCCACGTCGAAACGCATGTCGCCCTGACGCAGCAGGCGCACGAAGTCGACCGGCAGCAGCTTGCCTTGGCGCGCGACCAGGGCGTGGGTGAGATCGGCCAATTCAACCGAACTGGCCCGAAACTGCCCCTTACTGAGCCCCCCGGCCTTGGCCACCGCGGCGCTGACGGTCACATCGGTGATCAGCGGATAGCTGCCCGGGTGGGTCACCTCGCCGTTGATGACATAGGAGAGGCTGTTGAAGGCGGTGACGATGACCGTGACCTGCGGGGTGAGCAGATACTTGCGCAGGCCGGTCGTGAGTTCGGCGGATAACTCGTCGACGCTGTGCCCCTCGGCCTGCACGTCGCCGACCAGGGGGAACGAAATCTTGCCGTCCGGGCGCACCGGCACCGCGGGGATGGTGAGTTCCGGCTCGTCGTATACCGAGATGCTCAACACGTCCCCTTTGCCCAGGCGGGGCACCACCCGGGTGGCGGCGACCATCCGATTGAGTTCTGCCAGTTGCTCGTCGACGCTCTGGCGTCGGTCGAGCTGGGCGGGCGCCGGGGCCGTGGGTGAGTGCGTCCGGGGGGCGGCCGGGGGGGCGCCGACGCAGCCCACCGCCAAGGCGGCCGACAGGACGATGACCGGCAAGGCGGACTGGGGTGGGCGGCGGTTAGCAGGCATCGGGGGATTCAACCTAGAAAGAGCATTAGGCCGCAAATGAACGCAAACGAACGCAAATAAATACAGGAGGTTATCCGTTTGCAGATGAAGCGGACACTGTACCCGGCGGGGGCCTTGGTCATCGTTGCGGCCAGCGGCCATCTTCTGGAGTCCAAGGCTTCAGCCTTGGTCCTGTCCATCCAAGGCTAAAGCCTTGGACTCCGGCCCCGGGCCGGCGGGTAAGCCGAGCTTGCTCGAGTAAAACCCATAACAATCTATTCTATTTTGCGTTTCTTTTCGTTCATTTGCGGCTTAACCGATCTTTCTTGGGTTTAGGGTTCACTGGCCGGGGTTCGCGGCCGCCAGCGGTGCAACCAGCGCCGCCGGGCCGACGCCTTGGGCGCGGGCTGGAACAGCGGTGGACCCTCCAGCAGTTCATAAGGGACATCGGTGACCAGGATACCCTGGACCTTGGCCCCGCGTTCCTCCAGGAGTTCGGCCGTCTCGCGCAGTTGTTGGCGCGTCGTCTGGCCGCTGCGCGCCACCAGCAGCAGGTTGCCCAGGCTGGCGGCCGCCTCCAGCACCGTCTCTTGCGCGCTGCTGGGCGGCAGGTCGTAGACCAGATTGCGGCCGGACTCGCGCAGGGTATCGAGAATGGTGCGGAATTGCCGCGTGCCCAGGTCGATCAGATTGGGGTCTGGGCGCTGGATGGCGGGCGGCCCCTCGTCCTGCTCGGGGTCGGCGTCCGCCCCATCGCCAGTCGTCGGGGCGTCCAAGGCCAAATCGCCCGGCGGGGACCCGGCCGCCAGCAGGGCGAGGTCCGGCGTGGCAGTGACGGCCAGCAGGCTCGTCAGCGGGGCCTCGTCGCGCAGGGCCTGGAGCAGCCCGGATTGGTCCGCGGGCAGGCCCAACAAGGGGGCCGGATGCACCCCAGCCAGGCGGCGCAGGTCGGCGTCGACCAGGATCGTCGGGAGCTCCTTCAGCGCCAGGGCCTGGGCCAGGTTGGTGGCGACCAGGGTGCGGCCGGCCGCGGGTTCGGCACTGGTGATCCCCAGGCAGCGCCAGTGGGCGGGTTCCAATTGGGTGTCGAGCTCGTTGATCAGCCGCCGGAACAGGTCGGCGACCGGATCGGCGGGGCGCCGCGGGTCGATCAGCGCCGTCTCGCCCGCGGGGACCTGCTGGAACTCCCAGGCGAGTTCGAGCCCCGGAATGATCCCCAGTGCATCGCGGCGCGTCCGCAGCAGGGGGTCCAGCAGTTCCAGGAGTAGCGCGACCCCAAGCCCGATCCCCCCGCCGAGCACCACCCCGGCGATGGCGATGATCTTTTTCTTCGATGGCGCCGGTTCGGTGGGCGCGGTGGCCAGCTGGATCAGATCGAAGCCCGCCTCGTTGCGCCGCATCATCACCTCGGCCTCGTCCATCCGCCCGACCAGGCCCGCCACCAGATTCTCTGCCGCCGCCATGCGTGCCTTGAGCAACTGGAACTCCTTCTCCGCGGCCGTGAGCGCAGTGAGCTTGGCGCGGTTTTGTGCGACCGTCTCGGTGAGTGCCACGATCTGCGCCTCGCGTACCCGGATGTCGCTGGTGAGTGTACTCTGACGCGTTTGCAGGTCAGTGAGCTTGGCGTTGGCCGAATAGAGGTTCTCGGGCGCCCCCTCGTCCTTGCTTTCGGTAATCATTTGCTTGAGCACATCGACCCGGGTCTGGAGCTTGATGACCTTGGGGTTCTGCTCGGTATAGCGGCTGCGCGCCTCCTGCAATTGCCATTCGTAATCGCTCAACCGGGTCTTGAGCGGATTGCGGTAGACCGAGGAGGTGACCACCATGGCCGGCTCGCCCTTGACCGCCTGCTCGACCTCGATCAGGGTCCGCTTATAGGCTTGGAGCTCGGCGGTCTTGGTGTTGAGGTCCGCCTCCAGCAGGCTCAGGCTCCCCAGCAGGACCTGGGTCTCGGCATTAATGTCGGAGACCTGGTGCGCGGTCTTAAAGGTGCGCATCTGCGCGGTGACGCGGTCCAGCTCCTCCCGGGCGGCTGCCAGTTGCTTACTGTAGTTGGCGTAAGCGTCCGCGGCCTCGTCGCTCCGAAACTTGCGACTGCGCTCAACCAGCCCCTCGGCCACCGCGTTGGCGATCTGGGCGGCGATCCCCGGGTCATTCCACATCGCGGTAATCTGAAAGAGGCTCGAGTCCTTGCCGGATTTCACGTTGATCGCCGTGCCGAGTGTGCGCAGCGAGGCGTCGAGTTGGAGTGCCTTGGCGACTTCCAGCAGCGAGTCTGGCAGTTTGATGGTGTCAAGCAGGGTCTTGAGGTTGTAGGTCTGTAGTTCGAACGGCTTGGCCCCGCCCAGTGAGAATTGGTCCTGGCGGCTGTGCAGCATGACGGAGGCCGCGGCCTCCCATTTGGACTTGAGGCTCAGTGCGCCTGCCAGGAACAGACCGGCGATCGCCAGTGCGATCCCCACCGCCAACCACAGGCGCTTGAGGATGCCGCGGATCAGACGCTGGAGGTCCAGTCCCGGACCCTTGGGGGGCGGCGCTTCCTCCTCGCCCCCCATGCCCGGGAAGCCGGCGAAGGGCGAGGGGGGCTCGTCGGGGGTCTCCGGTGCGGCGGGCAACGGGGCCAGGTTGAACCCAGGCTCGACCGGTTCGCGCAGGTCCCAGGCGGCCTCCCCCGGGTCCGGCGTCGCGCCGGCGCCCTGGGCCCGCACGCGGTCGCGGATGCGCAGCTCCTGGCTCACGGCGGATCGATCCCGCCGTCGAACAGACCGCCGTGGCGGCGCAGATCCGCCACCACGGTGGCGATGGCGTCCGTGGTGAAGCGCCCCAGTCCCGCGGTGAGGAGATGGGCCAACGCGATCTTGCAGATGCGGTTGACCTCGCGCGGGATGCCCCGGCTGGCGCGAAACAGGGCCTCCAGGGCCGCCGGCTCGAAGGGGAACTCGCCCTGGTAACCGGAGACGCTGAGGCGGTGGCGCACATACTCCCGGGTCTCGTCCACCGTCAGGGCGGCGAGGTGAAAGCGCAGGCTCACCCGCTGATCCACCTGGGGCAGGCCTTGCAGTCGCTCGCGCAGTTCCGGCTGGCCGACCAGGATGACGGTCAGGAAATTCTGGCGCTCCGAGGCGATATTGGTGAGCCCCTTGACGGACTCCAGGCAGGGCAGGTCGAGCTGCTGGGCCTCGTCCAGCAGGATGACCAGATGGCGCCCGTGTCCGGCGACCTGTTCGGTCAGCACCCGCTTGAAGGCGGCCAGGCGACTGTAGCGATCCGGATAGTCCGCGGCGCGCAGGCGCTGGCCCTGGATCTGGCTCAGAATCTCCAGCAGCAGGTCGTCGAAGCCGAGCAGGCTGTTCTCGATACTGACCCGCGTGTGGGTCTCCGGCGAGAGTCGGGCGTGCAACACGGTGCGCAGCATGGTCTTGCCCGAGCCGATCTCCCCGGTCAGCAGGCCCATGCCCATGTTGCGGTCCTCGGCGAGAAACATCAGGCGCGACAGGGCCTCCGCATGCCCCGCCGACGGAAAAAAGTAGCGCGTGTCGCGGGTGTTGTCGAACGGCGGTGCGGGCGGGTTGTGTGCGGTCAGTAGTGGCTCAGGGATACCGGCCATGCCAGGTGTGCCTACATCGGTGCCGAAGGGTCAGCGGACTGGGATTAAGGGCCTAGTATATGGGTTCGGCGGGGAATTTAATCACGCTCCAGGCGCGCCCGGGTCTGCATCCGGACGATGTCCGGGACCCGCAGTCGGCTGGTCGGCCCCGCCCTCACAGCAGCTTGATCATCGCCGCCAAGGCGCCGGTCTGGGCGAACATGAGCGGGATGAGCCACATCAGCAGGGTGTTGCGGCTGCGCTCGATCGCGGTCGTGAGCTCACCGCGCAGGCGCTCGATATCGGTCTTGACCTCGCCTCGTAACTGCTCGATGTCGGTCTTGACCTCGCCCCGTAACTGTTCGATGTCGGTCCTGACCTCGCCCCGTAACTGCTCGATCTGCAAGGTCAGGTCGGAGCGCAATTGTTCGATCTCCTTTTGCAACCGCAACTCGGTCTCGCGTAACTGTTGGTGGGTCACCAGGTCCGGCAGGTGCGGGTAACGCTCTTCCAGACGCTCGAAGGCACCGGCGATCACCCGCGCCCGCGTGCGCTCGTCCGGCGCGTTGGCCAGGGCCTCGTAGAGTTCGACAACAGAGCCCATGGGATTGGTTTATTAGGGTCTAATGCAGGAGGAGTGGCGATAGTGTAGCCGAGATCCAAGGCTGAAGCCTTGGACTCCAAACAACGCGGGCGGCTACCAGGCAATCGCCGCCCCGTGCCGGAAGGTTCCGCCACTCGGGCGGCGACCCCGGCCCCGCAACCAACGCGGACGCCGGCCGCCGCCCAAGGCTCAGTTGTTCTGAATCACGATCCGCGGGAACTTGGACGCATAGTCCTTGGCGGTCAACGACAGCTTGGCCGCGGTCCGGCGGGCGATCTCCCGATAGATCGCGGTGGCGCGTGAGTCCGGCTGGGCGACCACCGTGGGCTTGCCGCTGTCGGTCTCCTCGCGGATGTGGATGTCGAGCGGCAGTGACCCCAGCAGGTCGATCTCGTACTGATCCGCCATGCTCTGCCCGCCGCCGGAGCCGAAGATGAACTCCTCGTTGCCGCACTTGGAGCAGATGTGGATGGACATGTTCTCCACCACGCCGAGCACCGGCACCTGCACCTTCTGGAACATCTTGAGCCCCTTGCGGGCGTCCAGCAGCGCAATGTCCTGGGGTGTGGTGACGATCACCGCACCGGAAACCGGCACCTTCTGGGCCAGCGTCAACTGGGTGTCGCCGGTGCCCGGGGGCAGGTCGATCACCAGATAGTCCAGGTCCGACCAGTTGGTGTCGTTCAGGAGCTGCTCCAGGGCCTGTGTCACCATGGGGCCGCGCCAGATCATCGGCGTCTCCTCGTCGATGAGGAAGCCGATGGACATGGCCTGGAGGTCGTAGGCCACCATCGGGTCCAGGCTGTTGTCCCCGGTGACCTCGGGCTTGCCGGTGATCCCGAGCATCCGCGGCTGGGAGGGGCCGTAGATGTCGGCATCCAGCAGGCCGACCCGCGCGCCCTCGGCGATCAGTGCCAGCGCCAGGTTGACCGCGGTGGTGGACTTGCCGACGCCGCCCTTGCCGGAGGCCACGGCGATGATGTTCTTCACCTGATCGATCGGCTTTAAGGCCTTCTGGACCCCGTGGGCGACGATCTTCCAACTGACATCCACCGCGACCTGTGCGACCCCGGGGATCGTCATCACCTGCGACTTCACCGCCTCGGCCAGGGATTCCTGGATGCCCTTGGCGGGGAAGCCCAGGACCACGGTGACCCGGACTTGGTCGCCCTCGATCGCGATGCCTTTGATCGCCCCGGCGGCGACCAAGTCGCGTTGGAGGTGCGGCTCCACGTAACCCTTGATTGCCGCCTCGACCAATTCTTTCGTCACTTCAGCCATGCTCTGCTCCGTATCTTCGATCGCGCACCGGCGGGGGCCGGCGCGCGTAGTGTGTCCGACGTTGCGCTCTCCGCCCGCCGATGATAAGGCCCGGAAATCGGTCCCGGGCCGCACTAAATCAAGGGCGGCGCCGTTGGTCGGCCCGCGCCCGCTCGTGAGATACTGCACCACTTTCCCTTAGATACCCCCTTCACGCACCCCACCGAGCCCTGCCATGAGCGACCCCCGCGAGATCCTGATCACCAGCGCGCTGCCCTATGCCAACGGGCCCATCCACATCGGCCACCTGGTGGAGTACATCCAGACCGACATCTGGGCGCGCTTCCAGCGGATGCGCGGCGAGCGCTGCTGGTATGTCTGCGCGGACGATGCCCACGGCACGCCGATCATGCTCAAGGCACGCCAGGAGGGGATCGCCCCGGAGGACCTGATCGCCCGGGTGGCGGCGGAGCACCAGGCGGACTTTGCCGACTTCCGGGTCGCCTTCGACAACTATCACTCGACCCACTCGGACGAGAACCGCCACTACGCGTGCCTGATCTATGCGCGCAACCGCGACGCCGGACACATCGCGCGGCGCACCATCACCCAGGCCTACGACCCGGTGGAGCAGATGTTCCTGCCCGACCGTTTCATCAAAGGGGAGTGCCCCAAGTGCGGCGCCCCGGACCAGTACGGCGACAATTGCGAGGCGTGCGGTGCAAGCTACTCGCCCAGCGAGCTGAAGAACCCGCGCTCGGCGGTCTCAGGCGCGGTGCCCGAGCAGCGCGAATCGGATCACTTCTTCTTCAAGCTCGCCGACTTCGATGACATGCTCCACGCCTGGACGCGCGGCGGCAGTCTCCAGAAGGAGGTCGCCAACAAGCTCGGCGAGTGGTTCGAGTCCGGGCTCCAGGAGTGGGACATCTCGCGCGACGCGCCCTATTTCGGCTTTGAGATCCCGGACCACCCGGGCAAGTTCTTCTATGTCTGGCTGGACGCCCCGATCGGCTACATGGCGAGCTTTCAAAATCTGTGCGACAGCCCGCGCGGGCAGGCGGCGGGGCTCGACTTCGACCGCTTCTGGGCGCCGGATTCCAAGGCCGAGCTGTACCACTTCATCGGCAAGGACATCATCTATTTCCACGCGCTGTTCTGGCCGGCGATGCTCTTTGGTGCCGGTTTTCGCGTCCCCTCGGCGGTCTTTGCCCACGGCTTCCTCACCGTGGACGGGGCCAAGATGTCCAAGTCGCGCGGCACCTTCATCAAGGCGCGGACCTATCTGGACCACCTGAACCCCGAGTATCTACGCTATTACTTTGCGGCCAAGCTGGGTTCCGGGGTGGACGATCTCGATCTGAATCTGGAGGATTTCCAGGCGCGGGTGAACGCGGACCTGGTGGGCAAGGTGGTGAATATCGCCAGTCGCTCCGCCGGCTTCATCACCAAGCGGTTCGACGGGCGCCTCTGCGCGGCCCTGCCGGACCCGGTCCTGTTCGCACAGTTCGTGGTCGCCGGCGATTCCATCGCGGACGCCTACGAGCGGCGCGAATACAGCCGGGCGGTGCGCGAGATCATGGCGATGGCGGACCGGGCGAACCAGTACATCGACGAACAGGCGCCCTGGGTGGTGGCCAAGCAGCCCGGGCGGGAGGCCGAGCTCCAGGACATCTGCACCATGGGGCTCAATCTGTTCCGGCTGCTTATCGGCTGGCTGCGGCCCATCCTGCCGGGCACCGCCGAGGCCTCTGAAGCCTTCCTTCAGGTCCAGCCACTCGCCTGGGCCGATCTGAGTCTGCCGCTGCTGGACCATGTGATCGCCCCCTTCAAACCGCTGATGACCCGGGTGGAACCGGCACAGGTCGCCGCCCTGTTGGAGGCATCCAAAGAGGACCTGTCGCACCAGGTCGTCCCCGCGACGGACAAGGGCGAGGTCCTGGCCCAGGCGGATACGGCCGCCCACCTGACGCGCGACCCCATCGCACCGACCATCGACTTCGATACCTTTGCCAAGATCGACCTGCGGGTGGCGCGCATCGTCGCGGCCGACCTGGTGGAGGGGGCCGACAAGCTGCTGTCCCTGACGCTCGACCTGGGTGGCGAGACCCGCCAGGTCTTCGCCGGCATCCGCTCCGCCTATACCCCGTCCGATCTGGTGGGGTCCCTCACCGTCATGGTCGCCAACCTGGCCCCGCGCAAGATGCGCTTCGGCGTCTCCGAGGGGATGGTCCTGGCGGCCGGGCCGGGCGGCAAGGACCTCTTCATCCTCTCCCCCGACGCGGGCGCCGAGCCGGGGATGAAGATCAAGTAGGAGCGGCCCCCCGGCCGCGACGGGGTTGCCGCGAGCGCCGACGCCTATCGGTCCGCGCAGCGGACCCTAGGGGCGCGGCGCCAAGCCGTAGGGTCCGCTGTGCGGACCAGCGATCGATTCATGCGGAACCGCACCGGCGGTTCGCCACACCCAGGACCTGTCATGCCCAAACAGAACCACCCCCAGGCCACCGAACTCGTCGTCGCCTGCGAACGCCCCGCGGGCTGGGCCGAGCCGCTGCGTGTCCACTTCTGGGAACAGTCCCCCGGCGGCGCCGGCAGCGACTGGCCGGGGGTGGCGATGGCGCCCGACCCGCGGCGCCCGGGCTGGTGGCTCTACCGCTTCCCGGCGACGCGCTCGGTGCGGCTGCTGTTCACGGATGGGCAGGGCCATCAGACCCCGGACTTCACCCGCGAGCGCAGCGGTTGGCTGGATGCCGTCGGTCGCTGGCATGACCAGGTGCCGCCCGCCGGTACGCCGGCCCGGCCGGCACCCCCACCGGTGCCGCGCCCAACCGTCCCCGACCGGCTGGCCCCGGTGTCCGAGCGGACCGACTTCCGCGAGGAGACCATCTATTTCCTCCTCACCACCCGCTTCTATGACGGCGACCCGAGCAACAGCTTCTTTTGCCGCGACCGCATCCGTTTCGACGAACACGGCCAGGCCACCGATCCCCACTGGCGCGGCGACTTCAAGGGCCTGATCGCGCGTCTGGACTACATCCGCGACCTGGGCTTCACCGCCATCTGGATCACCCCGCCGGTAGAGAACCGCTCCGGGCTCGACTATCACGGCTATCACGCCTACGACTGGACGCGCATCGACCCACGGCTGGAGTCGCCCGGGGCGACCTACAAGGACCTGATCGACGCCGCCCATGCCAAGGGGATCAAGATCATCCAGGACGTGGTGGTCAATCACTCCTGTCAGTACGGTATCCGCGGCCAGGTCCACATCGACCACCTGCCGATCAAATATTATGTCCCCCAAGGCTCAGAGCAGGGCCGGGTGGATCACGGCCCCTACCAGGGCAACCTGGGGAACTACGCCTGCCCCAACCGGGACGACATCGACAACCCGCTGGCCCCGGACTGGTGGCGGGAGCGGCACGCCCGTGACCCGCAGGGCCTGGAGCCGCTGGTCGACCCCAAGACCGGGGAGACGGTGCCGAAGCCCGGCTACAACCCGGGCCGCTTCTTCGGTGTCGACGCCAATCAACTGGACCCCAACTGGTACCACCAGGAGGGCTTCATCTGCGGTGGCGACTGGGAGAGCACCTGGCCGTTGCAGCACAAGCATCTGGCCGGTGATTGCATTGATCTCGCCACCGACCGGCAGAACGTCAAGGACTATCTCATCGGGTCCATCAACCGCTATCTGGACCTCGGCGTCGATGCGCTGCGCATCGATACCGTCAAGCACGTGGAGCGCGACAACCTGCTCGAATACGTCAACGCCTGGAAGGCCCACAAGCCGGGGCTCTTCGTCTTCGGCGAGAACCTGGTAAAGGGTTATGGCTGGGGGGATCTCGGCGGCGGCGACAATGGACCCAGCCAGATCCGCCCCTGGTGGTATACGCGCCTGGGGCATGACCCGCGCGACCCCAACGCCGGCGGTGACTCCGGCTTTTCGGTGCTGGACTTCGGGCTCTTCTCCACCTTCCGTGACACGGTGAGCAAGGGGACCTATGGCGGCACCGCGCAGATCCTCGGCATGGACTGGATCTATGGCGATGCGACCCGCCTGGTCACCTTCCTGCAAAATCACGACGTGGGGCCCGACAACGACTTCAAATACCGCTTCAAGGGCGACCAATGGATGGCCGCCGCCGCCTATAACCTGATCTGGACCGCGCGCGGTATCCCTTGTCTGTATTACGGCGAGGAGATCGAATTCATGAAGGGCGCCCCCCAGGACGTAGAGGGCGAGCGTGACACGCTCGACCAGACCGGGCGTGCCTATTTCGGCGACCACCTGACCGATGAGGCCATCGGCGCCACCCAGGCCCACCCACTCTATCAGCACATCCGGCGCCTGAACCAGATCCGCCGCGCCGTGCCCGCGCTGCAAAAGGCGCCGATGACCCGGGTGTCGGAGTGGGGGAGTGGGATGAGCTTTGTGCGTGACCTTTCTGAACAGGGTGACTATGCCGTGGTTGGCCTCGCCATCGGCTCAGACCAGCAGGTCACGGTTGACGGCGTGCCCGACGGCACTTACCGCGATGCCGTGACCGGCCACGAGGTCCAGGTCGGCGGTGGCCACCTGAGCTTCCATGTCCGTGCCAACTCCGCCGGCATCTATGTGCTGAATGGTCCCGGCAAGATTGGCGAGGATGGCGCCTACCTGCGCTGATCGCACGCCTCCCCTCGTGACACCGCTCCAGCGGTGTCACGCCTGTGTCGGGCGCTCTGCGCCCCCGAGGCCGCCGGGTCCCACTGTCCTGCGGCGGTGGCATGGGTCCCATGGCGTAAGCCGCAAGGCGTCGCCGGTTTGGTGACGGCGAGCCCCGCTTCGGCGGGGCCTTTTTTGAACGATCCACGACGACCTTGAACCATCCGCGCGCGCGTAGTAACGTATCTACATGCAGTTGTTTTGCGGGGCGCACCGATGACGATCACGACGATTTCAAGCCGCGAGTTCAATCAGGATACGAGTGGGGCCAAGAATGCCGCCAGAAGCGGGCCGGTGATCATCACCGATCGCGGTCGCCCGGCGCATGTCCTATTGACCATCGAGGAGTATCGACGGATCGCGGGCGGCGGTCGCAAGATCGCGGACCTGTTGGCGATGCCGGGCATCGACCAGGTGGAGTTGGAGATCCCCCGCTGGGATGAACAACCCCGGCCCGCGGACATCACCTGATGTACCTGCTCGACACCAACGTTATCTCTGAACTGCGCAAGGTCCGCTCCGGTAAGGCGGACACCCGGGTGGCCGTCTGGGCGGACAGTGTCGACACCCCGGATCTCTTCTTGTCCGCGATCACGATCCAGGAACTGGAGATCTCTTCTTGTCCGCGATCACGATCCAGGAACTGGAGATTGGCGTCTTGCTGGCCGAGCGTCGCGACCCGACCCAAGGGGCGATGCTCCGTGCCTGGTTGGAGCGCTATGTCATCCCCGCCTTTGCCGGTCGCGTCCTGTCTGTGGATACCGCGGTGGCCCGGGGCAGCGCGCGGCTTCATGTCCCGGACCCCCGCCCACTGCGCGACTCGTTCATTGCCGCCACTGCACTGGTGCATGGGATGACGGTCGTGACCCGGAATGTCCGCGATTTCGAGCCCTCCGGGGTATCGGTCCTCGATCCATGGGGCTGGGGTCTGTGATTGTGTGACGTAGAAGCAGCCCCCCGGCCGCGGCGGGTGCATGGTGTCCTTCCGGTAAGGCTGCATGAAATCCCGTCCCTGGCCCGGTAGCGTAGGAGCCCCGTTTTTGGTGATCCGGAGGCTCTACGATGTCACTACTCCCCGCCGCTGCCGATCTGGCGCAGACGGCCGCAGCCGTTGCCCACTGGCGCAGCACCACGTCGCCGGGCGCGCGCATTCCCGAGGAACTCTGGTCGCGTGCGGTTGAACTGGCCGCCCGCCATGGGGTGAGCAAGGTCGCCACGACCCTGCGGCTGAACTACACCGG
>NZ_CAJAXH010000256.1 GCF_903946935.1 uncultured Thiodictyon sp. | reverse complement strand
TTGAAGATTAAGTTGCAGGCCGCCTTACAGGCACTGCAACAGAATACTGATCGTGTGAAATCTTTCTTTTATCTGCCAGATACATTATATGCTGCATAATTAATAGTTAGTCGTGATAACTCATTAGGCCGCTATAATATGGGGCGATTCTCACGCTGCTTCTTTGTATCGAGGATTGCTAAAGCAGAGTCTAGAATCTGGGTTTAATTTGGCGCAATATAACGCATCGGGCTGCCCTCCCGTTTTCGACTTCGACGTGGATAATCGTAAAAACTGCAAGGCTCTTAATGCATTTACTCTAAGAAAAATTATAATGAAAAAACCAGACATTGTTATATTGGCAGCATACTGGCTTTTGTATGACGGAAAACATGACGAGTCTAAAAAGCCATGGGGTTATTTGTCCGCCGAAAAACTAAGCAATACACTATCAATCCTTAAATCGTTAGGAATAAGAAAGATTATTATTGTGGGCCAGCTGCCAACCTATCGTCAGTCACAAACAAAGATTGGAGCAAGGGTTTTTGTTCCCAAAAGAACCAGGAGAACGTACTCGGGTTACGTTTATGAATCAAACAGCACAGACAATCGCATTCGCCAAGTGGCAGCGAATGATAATATTGATTTTATTTCTCCGATTGATGTTCTTTGCAATGAATCCGGCTGTTTGGTTTCGACGTCGACAGACGTGTTTAAGCCTTTAGCCTGGGACTATGGACACCTTACAACAGATGGTTCTGAGTATTTGATTGAGTCCTGTTTGCGAAGCCATTTAATTGAATTTCCGACCGACCAAGAGTAACTGAAGTTTCCGGCTTTGCCAGGGGGGGCGCAGAGCGGAAATAGGCGACGTACCACGGAATCGTTCGCGGGAAAACACTCGCTACCCGCCTGCCGCTATTTAAGAAATGGTAACTGTTCAGCCCAACCCTAACCATAACCCTAAAAAGAGAAGGGGGCTGGCTAAATTAAATTAGCTGGCAATCTGGGGTCTAGCCCGCATCGCTCACGAACCGGAAGCGCATACACATAATGGATGCATGAGGGGCCTGCCACCGCGACAGCAGGGGGTGCCGGCGACACGGCGCGGGCTATATCGATAGGGAATGGATCATCTTGGGTGCCAAGCCCGTGCGATAATGGTGGATATTGGGCCGTTTTGTCCGCGTTCGGGCATAGCCGCCCGTCAGCGCCGCCAAGCGGCACTGTCGCGGGCGATCAGGGCAGGGCGAGCGGTCGCTCAGGTGGCGATCACCCCCGGCGGCCCACCGCGGAGGTTGTGCAACGCCTGGCGAAACAACTCGACACCGGGGAAGCTCTCGGAGAACGAGACCCGTACCCGGCGCACGCTGATACGCACCTGCGCACCGATCTTCAGCAGCTTCAAGCGAATGGTGCCGCATTGGGCGCGGGCGAGTTCCGTTCCCTGTAAGCCGAGCCGGCGTACCGCACACAGCAGCACATAGGCGAAGGAGGAGAAATACAGGCGGTTCTGGTTGGCCCTCATGGTATGGCTGCTGGTACGGTCGGCGAACAGGTCCAGCTGCTGCTCCTTGATGCGGTTCTCCATGTCGCCGCGGGCGCAATAGAGGTCCTCGTAGAGGGTGCGGGCGTCGGCCCGCGTGGCAGGCAAGGAGGTGACGACGAAGCGCGGATTGGCGCCTTTGGCAAGGTGTTCGGCCTTGGCGACCACGCGTCGCTCTTGGCTCCAGCTATCGACGGTGCGGTAGCGCAAATCATCAAAGACCCGGCTGGCCTGCCCGTGTTCTTGATAGAGGCGCTCCGCCTCGCCCATGGCTTCCGCTATCTGCTTGAGCAAGCGTTTGTTTTTAGCCAGGCCAAGGACAAACTGGACGTCATTGGCCTCGCACCATGCCATGATGTCGTCGCGACAGAACCCGGAATCGCCACGGATGATGATTTCCACCTGCCCCCAGCGGGCGCGAATCCGGGCCACGATCCGCGTCAATTCCTCGACGCTGCCGGCCGCCGCATCAATGTCGGAGGCGCGCAGCCGTGCGCATAGCAGATGCTCGCCGCTGAAGATGTAGAGCGGCAGGTAGCAGTAGTGGCCATAGTAGCCATGGAAGAAACGCCCTTCCTGATTGCCATGCAGGGGGTCATCGGTGGCATCCAGGTCAATCCAGATCGAACGCGGCGCCGTCGGGTGCGCGTCGAGGAAGCAATCGACCAACAACGCGTCCATCCCCGCCGGGTGGGCGACGATCTTCTTATACCGCGCATCCGCCTTGGCGTCCTCGGGCGTCAACTCCAAGCGATTGAGCGTGCTGGAACTGGCCAACGCCTTACCCCGATCACGGGGGTGAAGCCGATCGGCGCCACTGGGGTCCGCCTTGCCGACCACCGCCGCCAGCAATGGATCCAGCCGTAACCGATCATGATCGTTGAGGTCTTCGTAACCCAATGCCAGCGCATACACCCGCTGCCCAACCAAATCCAGTACGGTGTGTTCGATGGCGTCCGGGTCACGATCGTCCGTGAACTGCTCGGTGAGCCGCGCGAGGATGCCGGTGCGCACCTCGGCCTCGCGCAGCAGCAGCCCGCCGCCGCCGGAACTGATCATGCCCCCATCGAACGCCGCGACCACTGGGCGCTTGCCCAGCGCGTGAAATTCCAGCTGTTCAGGTTTACACTCTGTCATCGAAGGGCCGCCCTCTCGCCGGCAAATAACATGTTGTTCGCACAACCGTTATGCCAGAGTTGGCGGCCCTTTTTCAACCCCACGGTGAGATATCCGGGCTAAGGCGGATGCCCGCAGGGCAATTCGCCATTGCCATGATCGCATACGTCAGCAGTGCCTGGGGCGTTCCCCCCTATACCCCGGAGGCAGGGTTACCGGGTTACGCCAAGCCACCGGCCTCCATTTGACGCTTGCCGGATGAGTCGCCGTGTTCGGGTGGCCACTACTCGCGTCAGCGTAGGATGGAAGAGCAAAATTAAATGGGTGATTGCTGCAGTGCGCGGCGCACCCCGTCAGGATCGCGGGCAATGACGGTTAAGTATGCCCGCGCCGGTTGATCCGGTTGCGTGCGGCCTTGTTCCCAATCGCGCAACGTCCCAAGAGGCACATGATAACGTGCCGCAAACTCTTCTTGTGTAAGACACAAGGCGCGGCGCAACGTCTTGATTCGGGGAATACGCCGGGCCTTTCGTAATTCGTCCTCGGCCATCGGTCGCGCGTCGGGGTCGGCCATGGCCGCCGCCTCAATCTCCGCCGCTGTCATGGGACGCATAGGCGTTTGCGCAAACCGGCGCTCGCGGCCATCTTCCAGCACTTCAACGACGTTGCCGTCAGATTGAATTTTCGCTGTAGTAGTAGTCTTGTTCATGTTTTTCCGCTCTTCTGGCTGCAATCACGCGGGTTCGATTATGGCGCTCGGTATAGGTCACATGGAGAAGAACGCCGTCGCACATGCCAAGCAGATTGATACGCTCTTCCACGTAACTCTCGCGGTCGTCTATCCACTCGACCGCAAAGTGATCGAGAAAAACCTTAATCGCGTAATCGAACGCTACGCCATGGTTGCGCC
Organism: uncultured Thiodictyon sp.; assembly: GCF_903946935.1. Classification (GTDB taxonomy): domain Bacteria; phylum Pseudomonadota; class Gammaproteobacteria; order Chromatiales; family Chromatiaceae; genus Thiodictyon. The sequence goes on along the minus strand of NZ_CAJAXH010000256.1, from coordinate 45,625 downwards.
AGTTTATTGCGGCTTTGGCGTCATCCCACTCAAAAATATCATCTTGCATGACGCTACTGCTTACCCGTAGTTTTGTCAAGTGGCAGAGATCGACCTCGGTACGCTGGAAATCTCCAAGTATGCCCTGCACGACATCTGCGCGCGGACCAACGCGCAGATCAAGGGCGAGGTACTGACCCGCTTGGTGCAGTTGGCGTTGCGCCATATATACAGCCAGGAGCGCACCGCGACGCTGCGCGAGCACTTGGCCCTGATGCGGCAGATCGGCGACCAGACCACCGCGTCAGGCTGGGATCCGGTGGGAGCGGCTTCAGCCGCGACGCGAGCTCGCAGGCGGGCGTGGGCTCGTCGCGGCTGAAGCCGCTCCCACTCCGGGGCAGTTTACGAGCGATCCAAGAGCAATCAGTGACGTCTGCGCGCCGGACCGGCTAAAGCCTCGACCTCCAGTGGCCGGAACGACGATCAAGGCCCCGCTGATCAACCGCGTTTGCTTCACCACTGGGGTACCTCAATGAGCCGTTTTCGGTTTCTTACTGCCTTTATCTTCTGCTTGGTGTGGAGTCATGTCATGGCCATCGAAGAGCCCCCGTACACCGTGGACCGCGTGGACGATAGCGTGGAGGTGCGCCACTATGCGCCGTATCTGGTGGCGGAAACCCGCGTCAATGCGCCTGTCGATGAGGCCGCAAATCAGGGCTTTCGCATTCTGGCGGGGTACATTTTCGGCAAGAATAAAGGGTCTCGCAGCATCGCGATGACCGCACCGGTCGCGATGACGCCGACGAAGATCGCGATGACGGCGCCGGTGTCGCAGAGTGCCGGCGTCGACGGGTACCTGATTGCCTTCGCGATGCCCAAAGAATGGACCCTGGAGACCCTTCCAGAGCCAACCGACCCGCGCGTGACGTTGCGCGCGATCCCGGCGAGAACAGTCGCCGTCATTCGCTACTCCGGCACCTGGACACAGAGTCGCTATAACGATCACTTGAAGACGCTGCAAGGCATCCTCACGCAACGTGGCCTCAAGTGGCATGGCGAGCCGGTGTGGGCGCGCTATGACCCGCCGTGGAAGCCCTGGTTCTTGCGCCGCAATGAGATCTGGCTTGAGCTTGATTGAGGGCCGAGCGGGTGCCGTGTCGGCCGCTCCGACCGGGGCCTGTCGTCCTTGGTCATCATGCTGGCCACCGCGCTAACGCCGATGCCGTTGGTCCGCGCAGCGGACCCTAGCAGCCTGTCGGACTTGATGGCGTAACCGATTGATTAAACAGGAAAACGACTTTTTGGCGCAAAAGAGGAAACTCTTTGCATTCAATCGGTTGCATCACTAAGTCCGACAGCCTGCTAGGGCTGAATGAGCAGACACCGCGCTGGGGCTTCCAGGTGTACCGCGATCTTCGCCTGGGCCAGGTCGCACAGGCCGCACTGACGGCAGGCGGCGCTGCCGTGGGGGCTTAAGGGGAGCAAGGCGCGCAGGCGCCGCCCACTCGCGGCACTGAGGTCGCTGTCGGCCGGGTGGGCTTCAAGCAACTGCTGCGCCTCGGCGCTGAACTGGGCGATGACATCCTCCAACTCCTGGCAATGTTCGCGCTGTCCGGCGGCGTCGATCAGGCTGTTCAGGCAATCGACGAAGGCGCGGTTGCGGCGGTCGGTCTCTGCATCACCGCTGCGATAGCGGCTGATCCAGCGGATGGGGCGCATGCTCCGGCTCCATTGTGGTTTTCAGGTTTCCGGTGCGGCCAGACCCCATCAGGGCGTCCCACTCGCGTCGCCCCCGTCTGGGGTGCCAACGGCGCAAAATACGCCGGCCCCGATCCAGAAGTCCAGGTTCTTTTCCAGGAACTCGTCCCAGCGCATGTAGTGTGAGCCGTCGCAAGAGAAGATGAGCGAGACGATACCGTTCATGACGTTGAGCGAGCCGGCGCGCAGGTAGATGTTCTCGTCCATGAAGCGCAGGTCGCGAAAGGCGCGCAAGATTCCGAACACCTGCGCGGCCGGTATCATGGCGTCGTCCGCATAGTCTCGGCGTGGATAGGCGAGACAGATGCCGGGGTTGTTCAGGTCCTCGAAGTCGAGCACCCGGTAGCGATAGGGGTCGTCGAAGAGCCAGAGCGTGGCCCTGGAGCTTGAGAAATGCAGCTTGGCATGGAACACGCCGTGGGCCAGTACCAGCTCGGTGACGAGGTCGAGCACTGCGTCGATGCGGCTATCCATCAGGCTTTCGACGCGCTGCTGGTAGAACAGCCCGCCGCGGATGGCCGGGTCCCCCTTCATCTGGAGCCATTGGTCCGGTTGGCGGTAGAGCTCGCGGGTGAGCGGCAGGTCGCGCAGGTCGAAGTCCGCCCCCAGGAACCCGAGCAGGGTGCCATCGGCGTTGGTCAGGCGCTCGACCGCGGTCAGTGAGGGTCGGCGCTGGTTGCGGCTCAGATAGGCCGCGGACAGTGAGAAGGGCGCGCCGGCCAGGGCCTCGGCCAGATAGGGGCGCTGGCTGCGGTCGCGGCCAAGGTTCTCGGGCAGGACCCCCTCGTGGGAGAGGTTGGCAGTCACCTGATGCGCCTGGCGATCCAGCAGGTAAAGATACTTGCAGTAAGGGAGCGTCCGCAAGGCTTCTCCGAGCAGGCGCTCCAAGGCCCCCCGGTCGCCCCAGTCAGCGCGACAGGAGGTCCCCAAGCGAGCCAGGACGCCGGCCAGGCGCCCATGCAGCAGCATGCGTTGACGTGCAACCGCGGCCTGTAATGCATCGCTCATGACAATCGTGTTCCCGATGTATTCGCTAACCTGGTGCGGTGCGCCGGCACCACACCAGCGTCCGGTTGTTGACGGGCATGGGGTGGTCGGCCCGCAGTTCCAGACCCGCATGATCCGCCAGCGTTCGCAGGGCGTCCAGATCCCGCACCCCCATCCGCACATCCCGGGCCTTGAGCGACGCATCGAAGCGGGCATTGCTGTCGCTGGTATGGCGCCCGCCATCGCTGAACGGTCCATAGAGTGCGAAGGGCGCTCCAGGTGCCAAGCATCGACCGACGCCCTGGAACATCAGGCCAACCTCGGGAAATCCCATAATGTGGGCGGTATTGGCACTGAAGATGCCGTCGAACGGACCAGCGGGCCAGTCGCCGGTCACATCCAGGCTCAGGGGCTCCGGCAGGTTGGGCAGTTGTGCCTCCGCCAACCATTGCCGTATCCCTGGGAGATGGGCCGGGACATCGCTGGTCTGCCATATCAGGTGGGGCAGCCGGGCGGCGAAGTACACGGCATGCTGGCCAGTGCCGCTGCCGATCTCCAATACCCGGCTGGCCTTGGCGAAGAGGGGGGCGATGATGTCAAAAATAGGCGCCTGGTTCTCCTCGCACGCCAGCGAGAAGGGTTTTTCTTGAAGCGAGTCGGTTGCCATGGTTTTATCCGCGCGGCGGATCAATTGCCCCCGTCCACGAAGGTCAGGACAAAACTCACCGGCACGGCGTTGCTGATGGCCGCGAGCCCGGCGACCTCCCGCAGCTTCTCGACCCCCTCGGTCATACCGAATTTGGCCGCATCCACCACCACCGGCTTGACGCTCGCCACCATCAGGGTGTTGCTTGCGACCTTCGCGGCCTGCACGACGAGTGTGACGGGTTGCGTCTGTCCGTGCAGGGACAAGGTGCCCTCGGCGGTGATGTCGGCGATCTCACCGACCGCCATCGCCTTGATCCGCTCCGGATCGATCTTAGCGGTGAACACGGCGTCCTTGTAGTCGGCCGTATCGAACAGGATCTCCCGCATCCGCTGGTTGCGGATGGGGACCAGGGTCTCGACGCTGTCCAGCATCAGGGCGATATCGGCCTTCCCATCGGGGGCGATGCGGCCCTTGATCTCGTTGAAGGTGTGGACCTCGGCCACGTCCTTGGCCTTGATGGAGACAAAGGCCAGGTGCGAGCGGGCCGGGTCAAGCGTCCAGTCCGCCCAGGCGGGTGCGGCGGCCACGGCAGAGGCGAGTGCGGCGACGATGGCGAGGCGTAGGGCGGAACGGTTCATGAGGCTACTCCGGTGTCAATGTAATGCCGGAAATGGCACGTCGGGCGCGGATTGCAAGGGTCTGCTGGATGAGTCTGCTTTGGGCGGTTTGCTGACGGATAATTGATTTGTAAAATTATTTTTTCTGGCGCGAGGACGCTGGGCGCGGGGGGGGTTAACGAGGCGTGTTATAGCATCTCGCGGCTCCGTGGTGGGGCCGCGCAGGTCGTGATGTTGAAAGTGAAAGTCGCGCCGGGATCGCGGTCCCATTCACCCTATCCCTCTGGGGGAGGGCGGGGTGGGGGAATGGCCAAGGCGCCCGCCACTTTCATCTTGCGGGGTGATGCGGGCGCCATGGCAATTAGTCGGCGTGCGATAAGCCGTTACCCGACCGAGCCCCCCAGTGCGTAGGGCACCAGCGGAACCAACATGATGCCGATGGCCAGCCACATCGCATGGTTGCTACGGGTAGTGAGTTCTTTGTCACTCATGATCTTCACCTTACTTGAGTATTGGTTTACCGTTATCCTGTAGCACATCGGGCAGTCTGTTGTACCTGTGGGAGCGATCCAACGACGCCTTGGTGTGCCTACGGTTGCGAAGATACAGACCGCGCCGACCAAGCTGAAATGGGTATTTCCGACTGCAACGATAGGTTTCCGCCTCATCTTGCAACAGCAACGAATTTTTCCCAGTGTAGGAGGTGAGACATGACGGCGGTTGATGGAGATCCGCGGCTTGGCCGCACAAGCCCAACCAACCTTGGGGCATCCACGCAGCAGGAGGGCGCTGGTATGCGCCAAACCCTGATCGCCGCGTTCATTTCGGCGTCCGCCTGCGCGCTCTTCGCGCTGGTGCTCTGGGTCTTGGCGATGCGTGAGCCGGGTCTGGTCCTGATCGTCGGCGCGGCCCTCACCACGAGTCGGGCCATCACCGCTGCCCTCATTGTCGCCGGGGTCCGTCTCGCACGCCACCATACGGCGGACTTCCCGGAGGGCCTGTACAAACTTGAGAACCTGCTGGCGCTGGCCATCGGCTGCTTGATCGTGTTGGGCGCCTACGAGCTCGGTCGTGTTGCGCTCGTGGCCGCCATGACGGGCCGCGATCTGATTGCGGACCCGCGTCAGTCGCTCGTCTTCATGGCGGTCGCCAGCGTCCTCGCACTCGGGCTGGGCATCTACAAACAGGTTACGGCGCGGCGCACCGGCAGTGTGGCGCTGCGTGCAGACGCGACTCACTCGTTCGTCGATTTCGTGGCTGGGGTGGCACTCTGCGGCGGTCTTGCACTCGACCTTGCCGGTGTTCCGGCCGCTGATTCCTTCGCCGCCCTGGTGGCGTCGCTCTTTGTCCTATGGGCTGGCGCCACCATCAGCTATCAAGCCGTTCGGGTATTGCTCGATGCATCCCTGGAGCGCGAGCTGCTGGACGAGGTCGCCGTCATCGCGGCGGGGGCGCCCATGGTGAGCAAGGTACTGGCGGTCGCTGGGCGCAACTCAGGCAGTTTCCGTTTTCTCAACTTGCGTCTTGCGATCGCCGCGGACGATCTCAATCAGGCCGAAGCGGCCACGGCGGCGCTCAAGGCCGCGATCCGTGCGCGCATCACCAATGTCGATGCCATCATTGTTGAGCTCGTCAATGCATCGGCTGCTGAACCGGCGGTGGTGCTGGCGGCGACCGCGAGCCCAGCCGCAGGGGTGGGAACCTTGGTTGGCCCACCGATCCATGCGCACGGGCCCCTATACCTGTCTGCGACCGAGCGGGCGGAGGCCGTCTCGGCGCTCGTGTCGGTCGTCATGGCGGCGGCGATGCTGATCGTGGCCAACATGACCGGCAGTCTCTCCATCCTGGCGGAAGGCATCGACACCGTCGTCGACGTCGTTGCCGCCTTGGCCGTGCTCGCGGGTATCAGGCTCGCCGCGCGGCGCACCGACGGCTTCCCGCTCGGGCTCTACAAATTGGAAAACCTGGTCGCGACCGGTATCGGTGTACTGATCCTGTTCAGCGGCTATGAGCTTGCCCGCGAGGCCATCGGTCGCATGGTCTCAGGGGCGGGCGTCGTCGACAATCCGTTGTTAATCATCGTCGTGATGGCCGCGGTGACGGCGACCACCGCGGGTCTGGCCGCCTATAAGTTCCGGGTCGGTCGGGTCCATGGCTCGCCCGGTCTCCAGGCCGATGCCCGTCACGCTTGGATCGACGCCTGCGCCAGTGCCGGGGTGGCACTTGGCGTCGGTCTTCAGTGGGCCGGCATCCCCTATATGGACAGTGTCACCGCCTTGGTGGTGGTGGCGCTGTTGGTGTGGGGCGGCGCCGAGTTGACGCGCGACGGCTTGCGCGTCCTCCTCGATGCCTCGCTGGAGGAGGATGTTTTGCAAGCAGTCAGAGGTGAGGCGCAGGCCCAGCCTGGCGTGAATCGCGTGGTTGCGGTGACCGGACGGAACTCGGGGAGCTATCGCTTCGTGACCGTGCAGATTGTACCGGCGAGCGGTCGCCTGGCCGCGGCCGAGTCCACCGCCGGGCGCGTCGCGGCCGCGGTGCGTGAGCGGATCGAGCGTATCGACCAAGTGTCAGTGGAATTGCTGGCCGCTTAGGTCGTTAATCAGAGGTCTAAACGCATGGACTCACAGCGGGAACTTAAGATTTTAGGACTGCTGGATAGTCTGCTGGCAGACGAACAGCGGGTTATTCAGAGGCAGACCAAAAAGCGGGCCGCCATCTATCTTGCTGGGTGGATTGGACTGGTCGTCGCGTTTTCCATCGTTATCTTGAAGGGGGATCTGGCTGGCATGGTTGCTGCGGTCATTGCCGCAATCTCAGGGGCCTTGGGGGGGATTGCGCTATTTGCCAAGGACGCGGCTAAACAATGGCCGGTAATAAAACCGCATATCGACCAAAAGAGTATTGCGGACCGCATTAAGAAATTAGAGTCGTAACGATTGGGCGGCGGCACATCGGGGTACAGGGTAATAGGGATCGGCCACGTTTTATTTGATGTCACCGGTCGAGTAGACGGGCGACGATCCCGCGCAGGGTCGCGACCACCTGCTCCTGGCCCGATGCGCCGCAGACCCCCACCAACTCAGTCACTGGCCGCAACTGGGCGGCGGCGGCGACCAACAGGGCGGCCTCGCCCGGGTCAATCTGGCGGCCGATCAGTGCGGGGCCGAGTCGGCGCCGGGCCAGGGCGGCGAGGGCGGGTAGGGCGGCCTCCAGGGTGCGGTGCCCGGCGGCAAATGAGTTCAACTCCAATCGAGCCCAAGGGTCTTGGGCGGTCGGCGCGCCGTATCGGCCCAGCGCGGCGATGACCGCCGCGGCCACCGCCGGGTCGAGTCGGCGCAGCGGCCCGGGCAGCAGCACCCCCAGCCGCTCGGCGAACCGGGACGCGGCGGCGGCCCGGAAGGCCCAGCCGCGCGGGCTGGCCGGGCGCAGCATCGCCAGCGCGCGCTCGCCGCTGGCGGCGTTGCGGCTGGTGCCGAGCTGCACCGGGCGATAGCCGGCGGCACGCCAGAAGGCGATCAGGCCGGGTGTGCCGCCAAAGCTCGAGCCCAGCAGGTCGATCCCCTCGCCCCTGGCCTCCACGAACAGCGTGCGCAGCAGCCGGCGGCCCAGGCCGCGGCGGGCGAGTGTTGGGTGGATGGCGATGCGGATCACCCGCAGATACTTGAGACGCGGCGCATCCGGGAGCCCGGCATGGGCGGAGAGTGTGAGCGGGAGCAGGTGCCCGCGCGGTCGGCGCCGCCCGTCATAGATCGCCTGCAACAGGTCCGGGTCGGTCATGCCCCCTTCGGCCACCGCGATTAGGGTGCCGACGATGAGTCCGCCCGCGCGCAGGACCAGGACGCGAACGGCGGGTGCATCGAGCAGCAGGCGCAGATCGAGCGGCCGGGTCTGGTAGTGGGCCAGGACCAGTAACCCGAAGACCTGGCCCAGGGTGGCGTCGTCGCCCGCTAAGGCGTCGCGGTCCAGTCGCTCGACTCGGCAGGTGGCCGGATCGAGGCCCTGCAACGCGTCGGCCGTGGCCGGCGCGGCGTCCAATAAGAGTGCGCGAAAGACCAGCGCCTCCAGTGGGTCGTCGGCCATCCAGCGGATGGGGGTCGCCAGGGTGAGTCCCCGCCATAGCGGCGTGCGGCGGTCCAGGGTCGCGCGAAAGCGCAGATCGAAGCCGCGTCCGGTGCCCTCATAGCCGTGGACCGTGGTCGCAAAGATCACGCGCGGATAGTGCTCCAGCAGTTGCGCCAGCAGCGGGGCAGGGATGCCGGCCGCCTCGTCCACCAAAAGTAAGTCGGCTTCCGGGTGGTCCTGGCAGAGCGCGTCCGGGGCCATGAACTCGATGCGCTGTTCACCGGCGGCGAGCCCGCTGCCGACGGCCCGCGCCCCCGGCCAGGCCAGGGCGGCGTGTGCAAAGAGTGCGGCGACGGCGGCGCGGCGCGGCGCGGTCACCAGACAGCGGTAGGGGGCGTCGGCCGCGGCGAGCAGGCGGGCGGCGGCGATCCCCAGGGCGGCGCTCTTGCCCCGCCCGCGGTGGGCGGTGAGCACCAGCGGGCGCCGGGCGCGGCCGCGGGCGTGGCGCAGGATGGCCGCGATGGCGCGCTCCTGATCGGGGGTGGCGGCTTGGCTGGGGTGGCGGGTGTCGTTCGGGTCGCCGCCCAGACCTTCCGCACTGGAGGTCGAGGCTTTAGCCGGACCAGCGCAGTGCAGATGCGATGTCGACCGGCTAAAGCCTCGACCTCCTGTCTCCTTGCCAAGGTCAGCGTGGTCGGGGGCGGCCGGGTGCGGTTGCACGGCCCCGTCGTCGACCGCCTCTTGGGTGAGGATACAGGTCCCGGGCTGCCCGCGCAGCACCCGCACGAGCCGCGCGATAAAGCGCCCCCGCACGGCCGCGGCAGCCCCCGGCCAGGGGGCGATACGCCCGGCCTGGGGGTCGGGCAGGTCCGGCCAGTCCGCGAGCGGCGGGCAGAGCAGGATCAGCAGCCCGCCACCGCGCAGCGTCCCGGTGGCCGCCCCGAAGCCGTCGGGGTCGAACCCGGACCAGGCGTCATAGACCAGCAGGTCGCACTCCCCGCCCAGCAGTTGGGTGGCGGTGGCGAGTGGGCGGGCAGCGGCAAGCGGCCGGTCGCTGAGCCATACCGGGGTGCCCGCACCGCAGTCCCGGGCGGCGGTGCGCGCCGCCTCCAAAGTCCAGTCCGGGGCGCCGGCGAGGACCAGGGTGAGGCGATGGTGAGCGGTCCGCGCCGCGGTGAGCAACCGACGGGCCAGGCGCTGGACGCGCTGGACGCGCTGGTCCGGGTCCAACATGGTGGGCTGCATCGGCATTGACTGACGTGATGGACGTGGTGCCGGTCAACGCTAGCACAACACGCACTGTCGTCGCCAGTCGGGCATCTTTCTTGATCTCGGGCGCCACCAGGATATCCCGCTTTGTGGTTCGTCGCACCCGATCTGTGGCCTTGACGGGTTGTGGGTCTTGTATTAGCCTGCATCGTATTGGCGTCGGCATTGGGGCAGTCGTGGGCGCGAGCCGGATAAGGGGAGCAGCGTTCGAGTTGATTTCGGCCATGCCATCCCGAAATGGATTCGAGCTTGACCCCTGTTGCTGTTCGTGGTGTCTTTAGGTAATTGGATTTGGTTTGTCCCCGATGTTTCCGTTCCCGATCTTCGCATCATCAGGAGATTATAAATAAATGTCGCAAAATAACAGCTTGATATTCAGAAGAGCAGAAACAACGGAAGATTTTCAAAAGATATTTGACCTTCAAAATAGGAATCTAGTTACATCTTTAAGTGAGAGTGATCTTAAGGATGGCTTCTTGTCTGCATCGCCAGCTTTAGGTGAGCTTCAATCAATGAATGACAATATTTGTATTATGACATGTTTTTCTGGCATGGATTTATGTGGGTATCACGTTGCAACGACACCGGAGTTTAATAAGAATTCAGCGTTGCTGGCAGCTATGATGCGGCAATTTAGTCAGATTGCTTATAAGGGTAAAAATATTTCCGAGTACGATTGCTTCATTGCTGGCCCTACTTGTATTGAAAAAAGATATCGAGGGCAAGGTATTTATCCACGGCTTATAGCGGCACTATTTGATTTTCTTGGGAATACGTTAAATCCAGCCAGACTGAGAATTTCTTTTGCATCAAAATCTAATCCAAGATCTTTAAATGCTCAGAAAAAAATAGGCTGTGAAATAATAGGCGAATTCCAATTTAACGCTAATGAATTTTTCATTCTTTGCCTTGATTTAGAAGAAAATCAATAAAATTCAATTGAAACGATGAGCAACGCCGCTGGTGGATGCGCTGCGCTTATCCACCCGACGTCTCAGACGCCACATCAGCCGTGCTCGCCCCCCTAAATGGATCCCAAAACCTTCGTCTCGTCCGCCTTGCTGCTGCTGGTGGTGGCCGCCGCCTCGGTGGCCCTGTTCCGCAAGGTCGGACTGGGCTCGATTCTGGGGTTGTTGGTGACCGGCATCCTGATCGGTCCGTACACGCCAGGCCCATCGGCCACCGGGTACGTGGAGGACTTACGCCGCTTCACCGAGCTGGGTGTGGTGCTGCTGCTGTTCCTGATCGGCCTGGAGATGCATCCGCGGCGGCTGTGGGCGCTGCGACGGACCCTGTTCGGGCTCGGCTCGCTGCAAATCCTGCTCTCGGGGCTGTTGATCGCCGCCTGGTTCCGGCTGTTCGAACCCGACTGGGAGCGGGCCTTACTGTTCGGGTTTGTCCTGGCGCTGTCCTCGACCGCGCTGGTGATGCAGATGCTGCACGAGCGCGGTGAGGTGGCGACGATTCACGGCCAGACCGCCTTCTCGGTGCTGCTCATGCAGGACATCGCGGTCGTCCCCTTGATCGCCCTGCTGCCGGTGCTGGCCGATACCGAAGCCGCGGCGGCCGGGGGGACGGTGCTGGTGCAGATCGGCAGCGCCGCCGGCATGCTGGCCCTGGTGCTGCTGGGTGGACGCTATGCCGTGCCGGCGGTGCTCGACTGGCTGGCGCGCAACCACAACCGCGAGGCCTTTGTGCTGGTCGTTATGACCGCCGTGTTCGTTGCCGCCTGGGCCATGGACCAGGCGAATATGTCGATGGCACTCGGGGCCTTTCTGATGGGGATGATGCTGTCGGGCTCGCGCTACAGTGTCCAGATCGAGGCCATCGTGGAGCCCCACAAGGGGCTGTTGATGAGCCTGTTCTTCATCGCGATCGGGATGTCCATCGACCTGGGGGTCTTGGGCGAGAGCCCCGGGCTCTTCGCGGTGCAGGTACTGGGCATCCTCGTCATCAAGGTGGCGGTCCTGCTCGGACTCTGCCTGCTGTTCGGCACCGGGCCCGCGGTCGCGGTGCGGGTCGGTTTTGTCCTGGCGCAGGCGGGCGAGTTCGGCTTTGTCGTCTTCGGCGCGGCCAAGGCGCTGGGCATCATCGATCAGCGCCAATTCATGACGATGGTGGCGGTGATTTCACTGACCATGCTCCTGACCCCGCTGCTCACCCGGCTCGCCGAGGCGATCACCCGCCGGCTGCCCGACGCGGCGGCCGCGGTCCATGCGTCGCTGGCCTACCCCGCGCAGGGCGGTCCCGGGGCCAAGGTGGTCATCGGCGGCTATGGGCGGGTCGGGCATGCCATTGGCATCATTCTGCAACAGCACGGGGTCGCGTTTATGGCCTTCGAGTCAGACGCCGAGTTGGTGGCCAGTTGGCGCAACGAGGGGCACCCGGTCTACTACGGCGACATCGGCGATCCGCACCTGCTCGATGTCGTGGACATCACGGCGGTGGCGCTGGTGGTCTTGACCATCGACAACAAAGCGGCGGCCATCCGCGCCACGCGGCTGATCCGTGCCCACGCGCAGACCGTCCCCATCATTGCCCGGGCCCGCGATCTGACCACCTGCGACGCACTGGCCCGCGCCGGTGCCACCCATGCCTTCCCGGAGACACTGGAGGCGACGTTGCGTCTGGCCGCCGTGACGCTGCGCGCGCTGGGCGTTGCGACCGATGAGGTGGATAGGCTGCTGGCCAACGTGCGCAATAGCGACTATGCACTGTTGGACCCGGAGCAGGTGGCGTAGGAGCGGCCCCCAGGCCGAGACGGCGTGCCGCGGGGCCTCTTGCTCGACCGCGGCCGGTGCCCTCGTCGCCGTCACCAAGACCACCCGTCCGGGTCCACGCCGGGCGGCTAGGCGGCGCCCTGGGGGATGCGGATCTTCTGTCCCGGGAAGATCAGGTCCGGGTCCTTGATGACCTCCCGGTTGGCCTCGAAGATACGCGGGTAAGCGTTGGCGTTGCCGTAGGCGTGCTTGGCGATCGCCGAGAGGGTGTCACCCTTCTTGATGATGTAGAAATCGACTGCGGCGGTCTGGGGCGGGGCACTGAGCTGATCGGTCTTGACCTCCGATACGCCGTGAATGTTGCCGGCGATCAGCACCGCCTTCTCCAGGGCCTCGGGGCTCGCCGCCGTGCCGGAGAGTGACACCACGTTGTTGTCGTAGCTCACTTTGAGTCCCGTGATGCCCGGATTGTCCTTCTCGATCTCCGCCTTGATCTTGTCGCCCGCCTCGGCGTCGCTGCCGAAGACCTTCTTGCCTACGTCTTTCACGAAATCAAACAGCCCCATGGCAGCCTCCACTGGCGTTGGTTGGTGGGATCGGTGTTCAGCCCGGCTAACGCTAGCACAAATCGGCCGCGTGCCTAAGCCCAATCCGGTCGACCCCCGGTGGCGAAAGGTGCTAATGTCGCGCGCCATCGCTAACGGTTGGGAAGTTGCTTAATGAATGAGATCAGATGCGCGATCACCGGTGCCGGCGGTCGCATGGGGCGTACCCTGGTGCAGGCAGTGACCGAGTCCGTTGGACTGGTGCTGGGGGCGGCGAGCGAGCGGCCGGACTCCAGCCTGATCGGGGCGGACGCAGGTGAACTGGCGGGGGTCGGTCGGTTGGGGGTCGCCATCGGCGCGGACCTCGCCGCGGTCACCGACGCTTTCGACGTGCTGATCGACTTCACCGCTCCGGCGGCGACCCTGGACCACCTGGCCCTGTGCCGCGCGGCCGGCAAGGCGATGGTGATCGGCACCACCGGGCTCGACGCCGGGCAGCGCGCGGCGGTGGCCGCGGCCGGCGGTGAGATTGGCATCGTCTTTGCCCCGAACATGAGCGTGGGTGTGAACCTGTGCTTCAAGCTGCTCGATATCGCCGCCCGGGTCTTGGGGGACGAGGTCGATATCGAGATCATCGAGGCGCATCACCGTCACAAGGTGGACGCGCCCTCCGGCACGGCGCTGCGCATGGGCGAGGTGGTGGCGGCGGCCCTGGGGCGGGATCTCAATGAGGTGGCGGTCTACGGTCGCCAGGGCCATACCGGGGCGCGCGAGCGGCGCACCATCGGTTTCGAGACCATCCGCGCCGGGGACGTGGTGGGCGAGCACAGTGTGTGGTTTGCCGCGGACGGCGAGCGGGTGGAAATCGCCCACAAGGCGTCCAGCCGCATGACCTTCGCCAAGGGCGCGGCGCGGGCGGCGCAGTGGCTTGGCGGCCGCGGGGCCGGGCTCTACGACATGCAGGACGTGCTGGGGCTGCGTGATTTCTAGCCCGGATCAGTCCTCGCAGGAATAGCCGTGGGCGATCAGCCCCTCTTCGAGGTCGTCCGAGACCATGGGATGGGCGATCAAATACTGGGCCGCGCGCACCGAATAGTCGCCGATGGCGTCGTCCACGGCGCCCTCCCAGTCCTCCAGGGTGTAGTCGCCGCGCCCGACCCACATCAGTGCGATCAGCTCGGCGCGCTGGCGCTGGTTCATCTCGCCGATGCACTCCACAAATTCCATAAGGGTGTAGTCCCCGCTGTGGTGTGCCAGGACTTGCAGCGCCCAGTCCTCGCTCGGGCTTGACGGGACATCGGGGATCACCACATCTTCCTTGGACTGGAACTCCCGGGCCTTGGCAATGATGTAACAGATGGTGTCGAGCGGTATGTGCAGCATGGGCGGCGGCTCCTTGGCGGTGATGCGGAACCGACCGGCGTGCTGTCCGGTGAGCCCCGTGGTCTTGTGCTTACTGTGAACGTCGCGCCGGGAGCGCGCCAATTCTCCCGCCCCCTTGGGGGAGGGCTGGGGAGAGGGACAGGCCAAGGTGCCTGCGGGTGGCGCGGGCGCCATGGCCGTTAGGCTGCCTAGTGTACTACGCCTGGCAGGGGATACGGACGGGGCGCGCGGCGTACCGCTTGTGGATGATGATGAGAATCCGCGATCATTGGGACTTCCACGCAACCCCCGGCCCTGGAGTGACCACCATGTTCAGCTCGAAGCCCCTTCGCGGCGCCGCGTTCGTGTTGACGACGCTCATGCTTGGCGCCTGCGCCACCGCCCCCGAGACCGGGCGCCAGCAGTTGTTGATGGTCGATACGGAGCGTGAGGCCCAGTTGGGCATCGGTGCCTTCGAGAAGAAAAAAAAGCAGACGCCAATCTCTAACAATCGCGATGCGAATCAACAGCTCCAGAGTGTCGGTCGGCGGCTCGCTCGGGTGGTTCAAGCGCCCAACGCCCATTGGGAATTTGTGCTCTTCGAGGATAAAGAGCCCAACGCCTTCGCGCTGCCCGGGGGCAAGGTGGGGGTGAATACCGGCATCCTGCCGATCACCAAAGACGAGGCGGGCCTGGCCACCGTGGTGGCGCATGAGATCGCCCATGTCAGCGCCCACCATGGGGCCGAGCGGACCTCCCAGGAGGTGGCGGCGCAGGTGGGCGGCTCGCTCCTGTCGATCGCCCTGAGTGCCACCGGCCTCGGTGGGCTGGGCGAGAATCTGGCGATGCAGGCCTTTGGGCTGGGGACCCAGTATGGATTGTTGCTGCCGTATTCGCGCATGCAGGAGTCCGAGGCGGACCAGATCGGACTACTCTACATGGCCCGCGCCGGTTATGACCCGCGGGAGGCGATCGCCTTCTGGCAGCGTTTCGATGTCTATAACTCCACTCATGGTGGCAATGGCCCCGAGTTCCTGAGCACCCATCCGCTGGACGCGACCCGGATTGGCGAACTCCAGAAGCACCTGCCGCAGGCCCTGGCGGAGTATCGCAAGGCGGGGGGGGCGGGCTGAACGCCGGCCCGGTGCGGCGCCGGTTTGTCTGCGGATTCCGGGCGTTTGCGGCGGGAATGACGGCGCTCGCCTGGCTGGCCGGGTGTGACTCCGGCCGTCAGGGCCAGGGGGGCGGCGATCAGTTCTTGGCCAAGGCCGAGGTGGGTCGGATACCCGCCTATCCCCAGCGTCCCGGCGATGCGCAGAAGGGTTATGACGTTCTGGTCAACCGCGCGGCCCTGACCTGCGGTCTGCCCTACAACGCCTATGCCAAGGCGGTGGCGAGGTCCAAGCCACGGGGCGCGCCGGGACCCCAATTTCCTGGGCGCAGCGGGCGTAATCGTGAACTGCCCTACATGCTGAGCGCGCACCAGGCCCCCAGCGGGGTGGAGCTGGTGAGTACCAACTGTCTCGCCTGCCATGCCGCGACGCTCGACGGCCGGCTCATCATGGGGCTGGGTAATGCCTTTCTGGACATGACCCAGGACCCGGCGGTTGAGATTGCGGCGACCGGGGCCTTGGTGACCGGCCAGGCCGAGCGGGCGCAGTGGCGGCGCTGGTCGGAGCGCATCACGCGCCTGTCCGGTGACCTGCTGACCGACACGGTGGGGGTGAACACCGCCGCTCACTCCACCCTCGCGCTGATGGCCCAGCACGATCCCAAGACCCTGGCCTGGAGCGATAAGCCGCTGCTGGCGCCGCCGCCGCAACCGGCCCTGCCGGTGGCGATACCGCCATGGTGGAACCTGCGCAAGAAGCACGCACTGTTCTACAGCGGGGAGGGGCGCGGGGACCTCGCCCGCCACCTGCTGCTCGCCAACACCACCTGCACCGACTCGGTGGCCGAGGCCAGCGCCATGGACCTCTGGTTTGTGGATATCCGCGCCTATCTGGCGACCCTGGCGCCGCCCAAGTATCCTTACGCCATTGATCAGGCTCTAGCGGAGCGGGGTTATTCCCTCTATCGGTCGCAGTGCCAAGGCTGCCACGGCACCAACGGCGAGGACTGGCGCTATCCCAATCTGGTGGTGCCCCTGGGCGAGGTGGGGACCGATCCGGCACTGGCCCGCGCGACTTACAATGACCTGGACCGCTTCCGCGCCTGGTTCCGGCAGTCCTACTATGGCGAACGGTCGCAGCTCACCCCCGCCCTGGGTTATGTCGCCCCGCCGCTCGACGGCGTCTGGGCCACCGCCCCCTATTTGCACAACGACGCGGTGCCGACCCTGGCCGCCCTGTTGGACCCGTCGGCGCGCCCGGCCTACTGGCGAGCGCGACGAACCGCCGACGGGGCGCCCATCTATGACCCCGAGTCGCTCGGCTGGGCCTACGACACCCTGTCCCAGGGCAAGTCCGCCGCCATGAGTTGGGACGAGTGCGATCAGGTCTACGACAGCACTGGCAAGGGGTATGGCAACGGCGGGCACCGCTTCGGCGACACCCTGTCGGCCGCCGACCGCCGGGCGTTGATCGAGTACCTCAAGACCCTCTGAGACATGGCAATCTTCATCAAAGCGTAAATAATGTTTGCACAGGTGGGCAGGCGTCTGTATACTTATTGGCTCAGATGCGGGGTGGAGCAGTCTGGCAGCTCGTCGGGCTCATAACCCGAAGGTCGTAGGTTCAAATCCTGCCCCCGCTACCATTATTGGAGATAATGGCCGTCAGCCAGCGGTTGTTATTCATTTTTTAGACTTGTTAAACAAAGAACAGATGCGGGGTGGAGCAGTCTGGCAGCTCGTCGGGCTCATAACCCGAAGGTCGTAGGTTCAAATCCTGCCCCCGCTACCAATTGAAAAGGCTTATCGGTGAACCCGATAAGCCTTTTTTTTGTCCGGCTCAAATTAAGAAGAGTGCGTTGGGGATGGCGCTAACGGCCGGGTGAAAACGGCATCGGCATCCGCTTGCCATTGATGGTGAGTCTCCCTTGGGCGAGCCGCAGGGCGCTGGTGACACGGCCGTCGCGGGCGGTGACCCAGCCGCCGTCGATCCAGGCCTTCAATTGGTCCTCGGCCGCGCTCGCTGGTATAGCGCCGGTCCCGGCGAGCCAGTTGACCGCGGTGGGTCGGGGAAGGGCCAGTTCGCCCTCGCCGGTCAGGGCGGCGGCGGGGTTGCCGCCGAGCAGGGCGCCGAGCAAGGCGGCGGTGCCAGTCGTGGGGCCGTCGCGGCCGGCGGCGGCGATCGACAGGTGCCCCGCGACTGGGCCATCCGGGCTGCTCGTGGTAAAGGGGTTGATCCCGATATTGGGGCCGGCGGCCAGGAAACGGGGCAGCACCTGGGCGAGCAGCGTAATCCCGATCATGCCGCGCATGTCCGGGGTCGTGGTGTCGGCCAGCAGCAGCCGCAGGCCGAAGAACATTTCGGTCAGTGTCTGGGCGTCCAGCGATTGGGCCGAGAGGCCGACCACCGGGGCGCGATAGTCGCTGCCGCCCAGCCGCAGTTGTTCAGCGGTTGCCTTCAATCGCAGGTCCAGCCGCAGGGTGGGGGCCGCTCCCTTGGGCACCTGATCCAGGGTCAGCGCCAGCCGGTCCAGGACGGTTTCATTAGGGGGCGTGCCCGCCTGCGGCTCCGCCCTCAAGCGGGCGGTGGCGATGTCGAGGGTCGCGTGGCCGCTGAAGGGTCCGCCGATCCAGTCAGTGAGTTCCGCCGTGAGCCGCGCGTCAGTCAGGCGCGCCGCCGAACCGTCGGGGTTGTCCAGTGCCAGCTCCGGGATATGCAGCTCGATCAGTGCATGGCGTGGGTTCAGGGTGAAATCGGCGGCGCCGGTGATCGCCTGACCATGCAGTCGAGAGGCGTCCGCCGGCTGGGCTGCACCGGGTGTTTGGTCGGTGGCCGGGATCAGCAGGTGCGTGCGCCCGGCGCCGTTCGCCCCGACACCGGTGGTGAGGATGAGTGGCGGTAGTGTGAGCGGTGCATCGAGCCATTCGACACGGGTCTGGACCCGGGCCACCGCGGGGAAGGGGCCGTTGCGCAACCCCCCGCTGAACCAGGACCAGGGACCCTGATCGATACGGCTGTCGAGCCGGAGGTGGTTGATGGCGGGGAAGAGTACACGAGCGTCCGTGGTGTGCCGGGTCAGTTCGGCGCTGGCATGCGAACTGAACCAGCCGCGGTCATAGTGTTCCACCAGGACCCACCCCGGGGATAGGGAGTCGACTGCGCTGCGCAGCAGGCTCTGATAGGCGCGCTGGGCGCCCGCGCCCAAGGCCCCGGGGAGGGCGGCCGACAGCAGGACGACGATCAGCCCAAGGGCGATCAGGACGCCTTTGGCTGAGGGCCTCAGCGGTTTCATCCGGCGCTCTGGGTCGACTCGCCGCACCCGGGTGCGGCGCTGCGGTCGATGTCCCCGATCATACGGCGATGGGGGCGGGGGCGAGCCGCAGGCCCAGGCGTTCCAGCTCGGCCTGGACGCGGGCGGCGATGCCGGCCGCGTCGAGTCCGCAGGCGGCGAGCTGGGCCGGGTGTTCGGCGTGCTCCACGTTGCGGTCGGGGAGCCCCAGGTGGATACAGCGCATCACCACTGCGTGCTCGGACAGCAGTTCGGCGACCGCGCTGCCGGCCCCGCCGGCGATGGCGTTCTCCTCCACGGTGACCAGGAAGTCATGGTTGGCGGCCAACTCCAGGATCAGGTCCGCGTCCAATGGCTTGATGAAGCGCATGTCGGCCACCGTGGCGTCGAGCCCCGCGGCGGCGGCCAGGGCCGGGGCCACCATGCTCCCGAAGGCGAGTAGGGCGCAATGCCGGCCGCGGCGCAACACCCGCCCGCGCCCGATGGCCAAGGCCGGGGCGGCGGGGTCGATCGCGGCGCCGCAGCCGCCGCCGCGTGGGTAGCGCACCAGTGCGGGGCCGGGGTATTCATAGGCGGTGCGCAGCATCGCCCGGCACTCGTTCTCGTCCGACGGGGCCAGGATCAAGAGGTTGGGGATGCACCGCCCAAAGGTCAGATCGATGCCCCCGGCATGGGTGGCGCCATCCGGTCCCACCAGTCCGCCCCGGTCCACGGCGAAGGTCACATCCAGGTTTTGCAGGCAGACATCGTGGATCAGTTGATCGTAGGCGCGTTGCAGGAAGCTGGAATAGATGGCCACCACCGGCTTGAGACCATCGCAGGCCATCCCGGCGGCCAGGGTGACGGCGTGCTGTTCGGCGATGCCGACATCGAAAAAGCGCTCCGGGTAGCGCTTGGCGAAGGCGGTGAGGCCGGAGCCCTCGCACATGGCCGGGGTGATCCCCACCAGGCGCGGGTCCTGATCTGCGGTGTCGGCGAGCCAACTGCCAAAGACCTGCGTATAGCTCGGTGAGCCCGCCGGCCCCTTGATCAGCCGGCCGGTGTGGCGGTCGAAGGGGGTCACGCCATGATAGGTGACCGGCTGGCCCTCGGCCGGCTCATAGCCGCGACCCTTCTGGGTGACGATATGGAGCAGGCGCGGGCCGGGGATGCCGCGCATGTTGCGCAGGGTGCGGATCAGGCCGGGGATATCGTGGCCGTCGATGGGGCCGATATAGTTGAAGCCCAGCTCCTCGAACAGGGTGCCACCCATCACCATGCCCTTCATGTGCTCTTCCCAGCGGCCCACGAACTCGCGCAGGTGGGGCATGGCCTTGAGCGCGGTCTTGCCGCCCTCGCGCACGGTGGTATAGAGCTTGCCGGAGAGCAGGTGCGACAGGTGGTTGCTGATGGCGCCCACCGGCGGGGAGATCGACATCTTGTTGTCGTTGAGCACCACCATCAGGTCGACATCGAGCGCGCCCGCGTGGTTCAGGGCCTCGAAGGCCATGCCGCCGCTCAAGGCCCCGTCGCCGATCACCGCGACC
Organism: uncultured Thiodictyon sp.; assembly: GCF_903946935.1. GTDB lineage: Bacteria > Pseudomonadota > Gammaproteobacteria > Chromatiales > Chromatiaceae > Thiodictyon. The sequence goes on along the minus strand of NZ_CAJAXH010000256.1, from coordinate 25,750 downwards.
ACCTGGCGCCGCTCCCCATGCTGGCGCGCGGCCAAGGCCATGCCCGCGGCGGCGCTGATGGAGGTGCTGGAGTGGCCGACGCCGAAGCTGTCGTAGGGGCTCTCGCTGCGCTTGGGGAAGCCCGAGAGCCCGTCCTCCTGGCGCAGCGTACACATGCGCGAGCGCCGACCGGTGAGGATTTTATGGGGATAGGCCTGATGGCCCACGTCCCACACTAAGCGGTCCCGGGGGGTGTCGAACACGTAGTGCAGCGCGATGGTCAACTCCACCACGCCGAGCCCGGCCGCCAGGTGGCCGCCGGTCTGGGAGACACAGTCGATGAGAAAACTACGTAGTTCGCCCGCGAGTTGGGGCAACTGGCCCTCGGCGAGTGCGCGCAGGTCTACGGGTGTGTCGATTGAATTCAGTAGCGGGTGCCGGTGAGGCATGATTCTGGTTGGTCGTCTTGCTGGCCGCGCCGGGGGCGCTTAAGGTCCCGCGCGGGCGCTAGCCGGCACGGGGGATAAGGCCGTCGGAGCGGGCGCCGCGCCTGGTCCGTCTCCGGGTGCAGGGGCGCTCGGTCGAGGCCGGCGGTAGCTCGCTAGTGTAGTCGATGCGCCCCGGCCGGGCACAGTTGAACATGACCGCGATGTTTTAATGGAATCTAGGCTAGGCCGACTATCTCACGCCAAGGCGCCAAGGTTAAGAATCTTGCTTGTCGCGTCAGGCACATCGCCGATCTCGCCGCTGCTGACAGTCAAGTCACGGCCTTCCACTAGTGCATTGTTTTCTTGGCGATCTTGGCGCCTTGGCGCCTTGGCGTGAGACTCGTGAGAAATTCGCGCTAGGCAGTCGGCACGCTCGCCGATGCGACGATGGGTGCGGCGATCCGGGGGGCCTCCTCGATCACGAAGTCGCGGAAGGCACGGGCGGCGGGGGAAAGTCGCTTGCCGCGCCGATAGACCAAATGCCACTTACGCGCCAGGGGGAAACCTTCCACGTCCAGGACCTTGAGCCGCCGGGTCTCCAGTTCCAGTTCGATGGTGTGCAGCGAGACGACACTCAGACCCAGGCCGGCGCGCACCGCCTGCTTGACCGCCTCGTTGCGGGTCATCTGCATGCCGTGGCGGATCGCCATCCCTTGCTCCTTGAAGAAACGCTCCATCGCCTGACGGGTCCCCGAGCCAGGTTCACGCATCACGAAGACCTCGTCAGCCAGGTGCGCCATCGGGATCGCGCGCGCGTCCGCCATGGGATGGTCGGGTGGGGCGATGACCACCAGCGGGTTGTCCATGAAGGATTCGGATTCCACATCGATGTCGGTGGGCGGCAATCCCATGATGGCTACATCGATGCTGTTGCTGTCGAGCAGTCGCATCAGGGTCTCGCGGTTGGTCACGTCCAGCCGCGGGGTGACGCCGGGGTAGCGCTGGTGGAAGGCAGCCAGCAGGCGCGGGGCGAAATAGTTGACTGTACTGGCCACCGCGACATGCAGCCGGCCCCGGTTCACGCCCTTGAGCGACTGCAGGACCTCGTCCAACTCTTGCAGCGAGCGGTTGATGCTGCGGCTGTAGTTGTAGATCTCGCGCCCCGCCTCGGTGAGTTCGATGCCCTTGCCCAGGCGCTCGAACAGTGGCAGCCCAGCGGTCTCCTCCAACTGGCGGACCTGCATGGAGACGGCCGGTTGACTCAGGTGCAGTTCCTCGGCGGCACGGGTGTAGCTCAGGTGCCGGGCGACGGCCTCGAAGACCCGGAGTTGGCGTAGCGTCAGATGCATCGGCGGTCTCTGGTGACGGGGGAGGGAGGCGGTCGGTCGCCGGTCGCGCCAGCCGGTTGGCCGGCGGACACCGGTGGGCTCGAGGCATAAGGCATCGCTTATGCGTGCTATAAAATACTTAGAATGTACTTATGTTGCAAGTCCGGGTAAATTGTCGTCCGACTTAAGTGCGCGGCGAAGTTGCCGACCAGACGCGAAAGCGGGCCGCGCGCACGGTACAATTTTCCGACCTCGGCCAACTCAACCACTGTAGGAACAATCCATGTCGCTTGACCAGTCCGCGCGTTACTCCGACCTTAGCCTGACCGAAGCCGACCTGATCGCGGGCGGCAAGCACATCCTTGTCGCCTATCGCATGAAGCCCAAGGGCGGCATCGGTTACCTGGAGGCCGCCGCCCACTTTGCCGCCGAGTCCTCCACCGGCACCAATGTCGAGGTCTCAACCACCGACGACTTCACCAAGGGCGTCGACGCGCTGGTCTATTACATCGACGAGGCCAAGGAGGACATGCGGATCGCCTATCCGCTGGAGCTGTTCGACCGCAACATCACCGACGGGCGCATGATGATCGTGTCCTTCCTGACACTCGTCATCGGCAACAACCAGGGCATGGGCGATATCGAATACGGTCAAATCCAGGACTTCTATGTCCCGGAGCGCGCCATCCAGTTGTTCGACGGGCCCGCCAAGGACATCTCCGACCTGTGGCGCATCCTCGGCCGTCCGGTCAAGGATGGCGGCTATATCGCCGGCACCATCATCAAGCCCAAGCTCGGCCTGCGCCCCGAGCCCTTCGCCCACGCGGCCTACCAGTTCTGGCTGGGTGGCGACTTCATCAAGAACGACGAGCCCCAGGGCAATCAGGTGTTCTGCCCGGCCAAGAAGGTCTATCCGTTGGTCTATGACTCGCTCAAGCGCGCCCAGGACGAGACCGGCGAGGCCAAGCTGTTCTCCGCCAACATCACCGCCGACGACCACTACGAGATGTGCGCGCGGGCGGACTTCATCCTGGAGACCTTTGGACCCGACGCGGACAAGGTTGCCTTCCTGGTCGATGGCTTCGTCGGCGGCCCTGGCATGATCACCACCGCGCGCCGTCAGTACCCCAACCAGTACCTGCACTATCACCGTGCCGGCCACGGCATGATCACCTCGCCGTCCTCACGGCGCGGCTATACCGCCTTCGTGCTGGCCAAGATCTCCCGCCTGCAAGGGGCCTCCGGCATCCACGTCGGGACCATGGGCTATGGCAAGATGGAAGGCGGCGCGGACGACAAGATCATCGCCTACATGATTGAGCGCGACGAGTGCCAGGGTCCGGTCTATTTCCAAAAGTGGTACGGCATGAAGCCCACCACCCCGATCATCTCCGGTGGCATGAATGCGCTGCGTCTGCCCGGCTTCTTCGAGAACCTGGGTCACGGCAACGTCATCAACACCGCCGGCGGCGGCGCCTACGGCCACGTCGACTCCCCGGCGGCCGGTGCGATTTCGCTGCGTCAGTCCTACGAGTGCTGGAAGGCCGGCGCCGACCCGATCGAGTTCGCCAAGGAGCACAAGGAGTTCGCCCGTGCCTTCGCGTCCTTCCCGCACGACGCCGACAAGCTCTTCCCGGGCTGGCGCGACAAGCTGGGCGCGGCGGTCGAGCACAAGTAAGCGGTTCGGATTGCTGAGACGGACCTGACGAAAGCCCCCGCCCAGCGGGGGCTTTTTGTTTTGGGCGCCGTGCCCTATCGTTGCCTATCGTTCAGGCCGACGAAGAGGTCTCACGCCAAGGCGCCAAGACGCCAAGGGAGGATTCGTCTTGGCGTCTTGGCGCCTTGGCGTGACATTTTTTCAGGCCTTTCGACATCACCTGTGACCCCGCGAGCCCTCATGAGTATCGACACCGAGCAGTACCGGATCAAAGACGCGCCCTTCTACCAACCCCAGGGCAATGAGATTACACTCTATGAGGCCGCCTATCAGCGCCGCCTGCCGGTGATGGTCAAGGGCCCCACCGGTTGCGGTAAGTCGCGCTTTATCGAGCACATGGCCTGGCGCCTGGGCAAGCCGCTGATCACCGTCGCCTGTAATGAGGACATGACCGCCTCGGACCTGGTCGGACGCTATCTGTTGGACGCCACCGGCACCCGCTGGCTCGACGGCCCGCTCACCGTCGCCGCGCGCATCGGTGCCATCTGCTATCTGGATGAGATCGTCGAGGCCCGCCAGGACACCACCGTCGTCATTCATCCCCTCACCGACCACCGGCGCGCCATGCCGTTGGACAAGAAGGGCGAGGTCGTCACCGCCCATCCCGATTTCCAATTGGTCATCTCCTACAATCCGGGCTATCAATCCCTGATGAAGGACCTGAAGCAATCGACCAAGCAGCGCTTTTCCGCCCTGGTCTTCGACTATCCCCCGGCGGACCTTGAGACCCAGATCGTCGCCACCGAGACCGGCACCAGCCTGGAGGTCGCAGGCGCGCTGGTTAAGATCGCCGCCGCCGCGCGCAACCTCAAGGGTCACGGGCTGGATGAAGGCATCTCCACCCGGCTCCTGGTCTATGCCGCCAACCTGATGGACGAGGGCATCGCGCCGCGCGAGGCGAGCCGGATGGCGTTGGTCGATCCGATTACTGACGATGAGGACATACGGTCGACGCTGCATCATGCGATTGATGCGGTCTTTCCATAAGAATTTTTTCGGCGGGCGCGCCGGGCGGTGTGCCTGCATTGAGGGTAGTGCCGCGCGCCCGCCGGAAAAATTCTTATTGGCATAATGCAAACAACAGCTTGGTGCAATATTCCGTAATGCGTTGATTGCTTGGTTCTTCTCGTTCCCACGCTCCGTGCTCCGCGTGGGAATGCAGTCTTGGCCGCTCCAGCGGCTCGCATGCGCACGCGACGCTGGAGCGTCGCAACTTGCTCCCACGCTGGAGCGTGGGAGCGAGAAGAATGCTTATTTTGAAAATTTTTCCGGAGGGTTTTATGGCTAAGAACGCTAGAGAGATCGTCGAGGATTATATCGAGGTGCTGGCAGAGCGGCTTGTCAATGATGATCCGGCTGTGACCAGCGTAATGGCAGAGACAAACGCCTCCGGTTTCGAGCTTGATAGCTATGAAATCAAATCGGCTGAATTCGCTGGCGACAGCAAAGAAGTTGTTTTCGACGTTAGACTTAGTCTCTCTGGAGACCAAGACCCAGAGTCTCCCCCTTGCGGAAGCTGCATTCAGGTCATGGTTTCTGGCTGCCTCGAAAACCAGGAAGGCAAATGGCAAATCAAGGCTTACGGAACGGAGTCGTGCAGTTTAAGTGATTTTTGATTTATTTCGCCCCAATCCTTTCCCCTGCCAATGGGTTTCTTCTCGTAAGCGTGTAGGGGGGCGAAGCCACCCCTGCCCGTTGTCGCCAGTGGGTATTCCCACTACTTATCGGTGTTTCCTTTCGCTCATCGAGTGATCTCGCCGCGAGGAACTCACTGTGGTTATTAAGCTGCTGATATTTCGGTGTAAGGTGGCGATATGGCATATGACGACTTCTCACTCGATGGTCACGGAAAGGTAGTTGCCTCAAAGGCGATTAATAAGGTAGTCTCCAACATCCGCTCTGTATGGGAACAGGTGTTCAATGAGCCAATGGAAATCCGTGGCTCTAGTCCGACGGATCGTTTTCGCAGCGTCCTAGAGCAACTTGAGTCTGCGCTAAGAAGAGATGACAAGGGGCGAATAACAGAAGTTTTGGATATGGATGAATCCAAATCTGTCATAGATATTATCGAAGAATTGGCAGAACCGGATGTTCAGCTAGTCACAGACGTGAGCGACCTAACGCCGAATCAGATCAAGCAGGCAATATATGAGGTTGCCAGGAGGCTCGGTAATGACGAGGAAAAGGTCGACGTAAACATGCAAGTTTTCTTGCGGAAGACTCTTGATCAGGTATTTGAAACAGCTTTGTTGAAAGGGCGCATCAACGTGGGTGAAAATCGTCATTTTCCGCGCCTTTTGCAGTGGCTAATGGAGTGCGAGGAGGAAACTGATTGGGGAGATAGCCAAGGTATACATATCCTCAACGCGGCTTTATCAGGCAGGGTTGCGAGAAATCCGACGAACCCGAGTAAGTTATTAGTCAGAATCGATCGCTCTTATCTCTGAGTCAGCGTTCGTAGGTTTGGTTAGCGTAGCGTAACCCGACGCTGAGCAGAGGGTTGTCACATGAAAGTACATTATGACGATGAAGTTGATGCTTTGTACTTGAGTTTCGGCGAACAATCGCCGGACGGAGTCATTGAAATCGCAGAAGGCGTCAATCTCGACACCGCGGCGGACGGAAAGATTTGCGGTATAGAGATGCTTAGAGCATCCGAGCGGCTCGATCTTGAGGCGATTATTTCTTATATGCTTGAATAGTAAAGAAAATTGGCCGGCTCCTTTTTCCTGTTAGCTCTAATTTTTTCCCGATGCTCTGGGGGGAATAGTGCGCAGACCACGTATACTTTTATGAACGAATAAGCGCATGAAAATTGATCGTCTCGTCTGGCCTGATGATCGTATTGAGCATATCGCACGTCACCATATAGCTCCCGCCGAAGTGGAGGAAGTCTGTTTCGGGCGGCCCCTGGTGTTACGAGCGAAATCAGAGGGTGCAAACCCGGTCTACTATGCTCTTGGGTTAACGGCCGCGGGACGGTGTCTATTTTGTGTGATTATACAATTTCCCGAAGGTACGGGTTATCCGGTAACGGCGCGCCCAATGACACAAGCCGAGAAACAGCGATTTATGCAGTCGAAAAGGCGATGAAAAAACAACAGCTTCCTTCTACTGATTCTATCGACGAGTTGGCGCAATTCTGGGACGCTCACGATCTGACTGACTTCGAGGATCAACTCGAAGTGGTTGCAGCGCCCGTCTTTGCACCTAAGGCCGAGGCTGTGATGAAAATACATCTGCGGCGCCAAGAGATCGCTGCCGTTACTCGCATCGCGCGGTCCAGAGGGTTGCCTAGGGAGTCATTGCTTCGAGAGTGGGTTCTCGAAAAGCTTCGCGAATAAGCTTTTGGCAAGGAAAGGGTCGCCTGACCAGATAATGTCGGCTTCACCTGGATTCCGCTACGCTCCATCCAGGCTACGACCTGATTATCCCGCGTCGGGTGGCGGGCCTTAATCATAAGTCGGACCGCGGGCCGCGGGGCGCAGAGCGCCCAACACATGCGTGACACCGTCGCAGCGGTGTCACGAGAGGGTCATGTGGTTCGGGTCCACTCTGCTCATCCCAACCTACGTTCCCTTGGCTTATGCTCAACCTGATCTGGATCGGCTTCTTTCTGACGGCCTTTGCCGCCGGGCTGTTCCAGTTATTGGTGGGCGGTCAGCCGGATGTCTTTGCGCGGATGATGAAGGCCGGGTTCGATAATGCCAGGCTGGCATTCGATATCGCGCTGGGGCTCACCGGGGTCATGTGCCTATGGCTGGGGGTGCTGAAGATCGGCGAGCGGGTCGGTGTTCTCGATGGACTCGCGCGTCTGTTATCGCCACTCTTTGCCCGACTCTTTCCGCAGGTGCCGGCGGGGCACCCGGCCCTGGGGTCGATCGCCATGAACATGGCGGCCAATCTGCTGGGGCTCGACAATGCGGCCACGCCGATCGGCATCCGGGCGATGACCCAATTGCAGACGCTCAACCCAGATCCGGACACGGCGAGTAACGCGCAGATCCTGTTTCTCGTGCTCAATGCCTCCAGTATCACGCTGCTGCCGGTGACCATCTTTACCTATCGGGCGCAACTGGGTGCGGCCGACCCGACCGATGTATTTATTCCAATATTGATGGCCACCTACTGCTCGACGCTCGCCGGCTTTGCTTTCGTCGCCCTGCGTCAGCGCATCCGGCTCGATCCGGTGGTGTTGGCCTGGATTGGGGGGCTCACCTTTGGGGTCGGCGGCCTGGCGGTCTATTTTGCCCGCCTGCCGGCCGCGGAGATGGGCGCGACCTCCTCGCTGCTGAGTAATTTTCTGCTGCTGGCGATCGTCATGGCCTTCTTGCTCGGGGCCTTGTGGCGCAGGGTCAACGCCTATGAGGCCTTCGTCGAGGGGGCGAAGGAGGGGTTTCAGACGGCCGTCACCATCATCCCCTATCTGGTTGCCATGCTGGTGGCGGTCGGCCTGTTGCGCGCCAGCGGCGCACTGGACGTCGCCATGCAGGCGGCGGCGGGGTTGGTCAGGGCCGCAGGCTTCGATGCCCGCTGGGTCGATGGCCTGCCCACGATGCTCATGAAGCCGCTCTCGGGCTCCGGTGCGCGGGCCATGATGATCGAAACCATGCAGATGCGGGGCGCGGACTCGTTTGCCGGCCGTCTTGCCTGTATCATTCAGGGCAGCACCGAGACCACCTTCTACGTGCTGGCCGTCTATTTTGGCGCCATCGGCATCAAGCGGGTCCGCTACGCGGTCGCCGGCGGTCTGATCGCCGACCTGGCAGGGTTCACGGCCGCCGTGTTTGCCGCCTACCTCTTTTTTGGCGGCGCGGGCGGGAGTCAGTGACCTGTAGCCGGGCTGGCGGGTGGTGGCAGGAGTGAGAACACGAATCAACAATAGGGTTAAGTAATGAGCAGTTTGCCCCAATGTCCCGAATGTGGTTCTGAACACACATACGAAGACGGCGCCATGTATGTGTGTCCCGAGTGCGCGCATGAGTGGGCGCGCGATGCGGTCGCGGGGGACGCCGATCAGGGTCTCGCGGTGCGCGATGCCTTTGGCAATGTGCTCAATGACGGCGACTCGGTGACCGTGATCAAAGACCTCAAGGTCAAGGGGACCTCATCCGTGGTCAAGGTGGGAACCAAGGTCAAGGTGATGCGGCTGGTCGATGGCGATCATAATATCGATTGCAAGATCGATGGCATTGGGGCCATGCAGTTGAAATCCGAATTTGTGAAAAAGGCTTAATTTCTGGGTGACTCGCCGGCCGCCGCCCGGTGTACCCTGCGCCCTTGACCTGCTCGTAAGAACGCCGCCGGAGGCCCCATGCTCGTCACGCTACCGCTCACCGCCGCGGCCCTCCAGCCCTACCGGGAGCAACTGCGCTGCAACTTTCCCCAGCTCGATCATGTGTTTCCCGACTGTATGGCGGAGGCGCAGCGGCTGTTGACCGCGGCGGGGATTAGGGACTATCTGGACGGGGCCTCGTTGATCTGCCGGATCGGGCGCGGTTTTGAGCCGGTCCTGGTCTATCTCCAGGAACTGCCGCGGGTCGCCGCCGATGTGGGTGAGGAGGCGCTCGCCATGGTCTCCCAGGCGGTGTGGACGATCTCGCGCAGTCCCAATGGCAAGGCGATCCTGCCCTTCTTGCAGAGTATTCCGGAGGCATCGCGGCGGCTGCCCTGTGCCGAACTGCTCAGTCGCTATATCGAGATCATCCTCGACTTCATGGCGCGGACCACCGGTTCCATTCACGGTTTTCATACCACGATTCCGAGCCCGAGCCTTCCCGACCTGCTGGAGCGGGTCCCTTATCTTCTGAGCCAGCTCACCTGCCGGGGCCTGGGCAACTGGATCGATTATGGCGTGCGGCACTATGGCGATCATCCCGACCGCCAGCGAGATTATTTCAGCCTGCAATCGGCGGACAGCCGCGCGGTGTTGCAGCGGGAGCGTCACGGCACCCTGTTCGTCGACAATGAACGCCGGCTCGATCTGTATCTGCGCGCGCTCTGGCGGGAGGGGTTGCCGCTGGTCCCGTATTCTGAAGGGTTCGATGAATTGCGCAAGCCGGTGCCCTATTTCGATCCCCTGGGGATGCGGGTCCCGGATGCCTATGACGATCGCGAGGGGGTGCCCGGCCTCGATCGCTACCGGGCGCTGCTGGCCCATATTGCCGCCCATCTGCGCTGGAGTCGCTCATTGGTGGCGGATAACCTGAGCCCCTTCCAACGGGTAGCGGTAGAGACCTTCGAGGACTGTCGGGTCGAGACCCTGGCGCTGCGCGAGTATCCGGGGCTGCGCGCAATCTTGCTCGCCTTACACCCGGCGCCGCAGGAGGATGCCTGCGATCCGGAGCGCGTGTCCTGTATCCGCCATCGGCTGGCGATCTTCTCGCGTGCCGTGCTCGATCCGAATCACGGTTATCGCAACCCGGACCTGCTCGAATTCCTCGCGCGTTTCCATGCTGAATTGGCCCAGGGCGAGTCCAGCACCCAGGCGATGGCGGAGCTGGCGATCGCCTATATCGCCCGCACCCGCCGCCAGCAAGACCTCTCGCCCAAGGTCTATTTCACCGATACCGAGGTCGACTACCGGGATGACAACCGGCACCTATGGCGTTATATCGAGCAGGGCGATGAGGAGGAGACCTTTGCGGAGCGCAAGCAGCGCCCACCCGAAGAGGCACAGACCCTGCCGCCGCGCCACTATCCGGAGTGGGATTACAAGAGCAAGACCTATCGCCCGGACTGGGTAAGCCTCTACGAGGGCCTGCACCCCGCGGGCGATCCGGCCTTCATCGACGCGCTCCTCGACAAGCACCGGATGCTGGCCAAGCGTCTCAAGCAGATCCTCGACCTGCTCAAGCCACAGCACTATGTGCGCCTGCGCTACCAGGAGGAGGGCAGTGAGCTGGACCTGGACGTGGCCATCCGGTCGCTGATCGACTACCGGGGCGGGGCGACCCCGGACCCGCGCATCAATATGAGCCACCGTCACGACGGACGCGACATTGCCGTCATGCTCCTGCTCGATCTGTCCCAGTCACTGAATCAGGTGCCGGACGGGTGTACCCAGAGTATCCTTGAGCTCAGTCAGGAGGCGGTCGCCCTGCTCGGTTGGGCCATCGACCATCTGGGGGATGAGTTCGCTATCGCCGGCTTCTCGTCCAATACCCGCCATGAGGTTCGCTACCAGCATATCAAGGGTTATAGCGAGGACTGGGGCGACCAGGTCAAGGCCCGGCTGGCGGCGATGGAGGCGGGCTATTCCACCCGCATGGGCGCGGCCTTGCGCCATGCCGCCCATTATTTGGAGGCCCGTGTGGCGGAGAAGAAGCTGATGCTGATCCTCACTGACGGCCAGCCCCATGATATCGACGTGGATGACGAACGCCTGCTGATCGAGGACACCCACAAGGCGGTACAGGAACTCGACCAACAGGGCATCTACACCTATTGTATCAACCTCGACGCCCATGCCGATGAGTATGTCCGCGACTGCTTCGGCAATCGCTTCACCGTCATCGACCGGGTCGAGCGGCTGCCGGAGCGTCTGCCGCAGCTCTTTATGGCCCTGACGAAATGACACCAGTGCATAGCAATCCGGTCGCGCGACCGATCAAAGAGGACACCTTTTGGTGATGGTGAAGACTGTGACACTGCGGGACGCCTGGTCCGGCGAGGCGGACTGCCGCAACTGCTCGTTGCGTGATACTGTGCTGTTTGCGGGGCTGACTGAGTGCGATTTCGAGCGCATCCACGACCCTATCGACCAGTTTACCCTGAAGCCGGGAAGCTCGCTGTACCGCGCCGGCGACAGCGGTGACTTTATGTTTACCGTGCGCAGCGGCGCCTGCAAGTTGATGCAGTCGCTGGCCGATGGCAGTCAGCGCATCGTCCGCATCGCGCGCACTAGCGATGTGTTGGGGTTGGAGGCGATCCTCGGGGAGCGCTATCAGCACGAGGCCGTGGCCTTGCAGCTCACCGAGGTGTGCCGCTTTCCGGCGCGCATGGTGCGCGACCTGGGTAACGACAATCCGACCCTGCATCGCGAGCTGATGGCCCGCTGGCAACGCGCACTTACGCAGGCGGACGCCTGGCTCACCGAGTTGTCGACCGGCTCGGCGCGGCAGCGGGTCGCGCGCCTGGTGCTGCGCCTGGTGCGGGACGAAGAGCGCGGCGAGTGTCAACTGTTCGGCCGCGAGGATATGGGTGCCATGATCGGTGTGACGACCGAGACCACCAGCCGGACCATCGCCGAGTTCCGGCGTCAGGGGTTGCTGGTAGAGACCGCGCCCAACCTGTTCCGGCTGGATATCGCGCAGTTGCGGCGGATTGCCGAGGAATAGCGTCGCGCGATGCCGGTGTGCCAAAGGATTTGTACACGTGCGCGGTCACCGCGACTATTGACCATTATTAAGGTTCAGGATGCCGCTGGGGCTTAACCTGAACCCTTGCCCTTCGCTCGGGAGCTGAGATGCGTATCGCTGTCACTAGCCAGAATTTCAAGTCCATCACCGGCCATGCCGGAAAGGCGTGTCGTTTCCTTGTCTATGAGGTGGACGGCGCCGACAGCCCGCCATTGGAGGTGGATCGACTCGATCTGCCCAAGGAGTTGTCGGTCCATGAATATCATGGGGATGATCATCCGCTCTTCGGGCTGGGGCTCTACGCCCTGGTGACCCAGGGGGCCGGGGCGGGGTTCGTGCAGCGCCTGGCCAGTCATGGCATCGTGGTGCATGCGACTAGCGAGGCGGACCCACTGGTCGCCGTCGTGCAGGTGGCGAACGGGCAGCCGCTCGCCGCGGCCCTACCGCATGACGACGACCACCATCATGATCGGTCGCCGGTGTTGATCCGTATTCAGGAGCCCTGAACGCATCAGGCCCATGCACCTCGCGGCGCAGGGGCCTGAACATGCCCGGGCGGGAGGCTTAGAACTTCCAGCCTACGCCCATCACGCCAGTGAAGTCCTGCGGCGAAATCTTGACTTGTTGGGTCTGGGTTTGTGACGTGATGCCCAGCGCTGCGGCCGCACCGTTGGGGGCGCAGGCGCTGCTCATGCCCTTGGTCTTGGAACCCATGCCGGTCCACATGATTTCGGCGAAGAAATACAGATTCTCAGTCTGAAGGTGCCGCATACCGGCGCCGAGACCGAAGCCGGTCTGGTGGTTGGTGAATGAGTTTTCTACGGCACCCGTGGTGCCACCCATACCGCACGAATCCGCCGCGGTCGACACGCTATAGTCGGCCCAGTTGGCGGAGAACTTGGCATAGGGGTGCGTCCGCCAATTGGGGCCGACGTCCAGGCTGATGCCATAGCGGTTCTTCTCTTTCACCCTCAGGGTGCTGTAGTTGAACCCCGACCCTCCGGGTATGCTCGATTGTGCGATGTTGAAGGTGGTCGTGGCCGTGTTGCTGCCGGCCAAATCGGCGAACAGGCCAATGCCCACCACCAGTGGTCCAGGGGCCCAGCGCCAGCCGGCCGAGATCTGACCCAGGAAATTCGATGCGCCGAGATCATTGCTGCCGCTCACCGCGCTCTGGTAGGTGAATGTTGGGGCAGTTTCATAATAGGAACTGAAGTTCGTGGCCTTGTATTGGGTGTTGCGGAACCCGAGTGCGCCATCGACATAGAAGCCCCCCCAGTTGAACGCGTTGTCGGCGGCGACGGGGGTTGCCGCGCCGAGGAGCAGGCCGGAGACCAGGGTGGAGGTGACGATGACTGTTTGCGCGCGCATGCTTTGTGTCTCCTGGAATCTTTCGCCCGATGGGGCGTTTGTTATTCGTTGATGCTTGAATCACGGGCCTTTGTTGACCCTGGCGCTGTGTCGTGGCGCACGCCGACCGGCCGACCGGCGAGTGTTGCGGGTCAGCAAAAAATAGCCTAACGGCCTGGGGCTGTGTTGTCAAGGCCACAAGAGGGCTATATTGGTCTTTTGTGTCTCGATGTGTTGTGGTGATGATACACTAGCCCGACAAGCGACCTTGACTCCGAGCCGAGATGAAAGATCCCATCCGCCGCCGCGATGACCCCCAGGCCAGCCTCGGGCGTGCCATGCTGATCGCGGCCTGGGTTGTGGGCTTGGCACTGCTGGCGTTCTTCTTCAAGGGTGTCATTGAGCGCCAGACCAACCCCAACCCGGCCCCGATCGCCGTCGCGGGCCAGGGCGGGGTGGCGCAGGTGGTCCTGCGGCGCAACCGGGCCGGTCATTACGTGGCCGGGGGGCACATCAACGGGGAGCCCGTGGTCTTCATGCTGGATACCGGCGCCACGGACGTGGCCGTGCCGCTGGCGCTGGCGCGCCGGTTGGGTTTGCCGTTGCGCCCCGGGGGTCTCAGTCAGACCGCCAACGGGACGGTCGAGACCTGGGCGACGCGCCACAGCGTGGAACTGGGCGGGCTGGTGGCCCGCAATCTGCGCGCGAGCGTCCTGCCGGCGATGGCGGGGGATGAGGTCCTGCTCGGCATGAGTTACCTTAAGCACTTGGAACTGATCCAGCGTGGCGACACCCTAACCTTGCGGACCCATAGGTGATTGTCGGACTTCAAGCATAATGTGTTAGACCCATGACTCAAGAAACCGCCAATGGCTCACGCCAAGTCGCCAAGACGCCAAGGAAAACAGATGAGCCCCTGCATTCTGCGAATCGCTCGACCGGTCACGGCCCGGTCGCTGACGGCGCGCTGGATCATCTTGGCGCCTTGGCGTCTTGGCGTGAGAGCGACGCGCCTCAGGATGCCCCGACCCTGCTGGCGGACCTGCGCGCCATCGTCGCGGGCTTCGCTGTCGGCGCTGAAACGTGCCCCATCGCGCCTTTGGGGCGGGGCCTGATCAACGAGACCTTTGCGGTCACCACCTCCGCCGGGCGCTATGTCCTGCAGTGCGTCAACCAGCGGGTCTTTCCCGACCCTGAGCAGATCATGGCGAACCTGGCGGTGCTCGGCGCCCATGCCGCAGAGCAGGCGGGGCTGCGGGTGCCGGCCCTGATCCCGGCGCGCGACGGCCGCCCCTTCCTGCGCACCCCGGCGGGCGAGCTGTGGCGGCTCATGGAGTTCATCCCGGACGCGGTGACGCTGGACCGGTTGGCGGGCGTCGAGCAGGCGCGCCAGGTGGGCCTAGCGCTCGGGCGCTTCCATCGCCTGACCCGCGACCTGGAGCCGACGCGACTGGGGGTCACGCTGCCCGGGTTCCACCGCACGCCAGACTATCTCGCCCGCCACCTGGAGCTGCGCGCGGAGCTACCCCCGCGCGATGGCGGTGAGTCGGACTGCATGGCCTTCATCGATGCCCGGGTTGGGATGGTCGGGGTACTGGAGCAGGCCCTGGCCGCTGGTCTGATCCCGCTGCGGATCACCCACGGCGATCCCAAGCTCGACAATATCCTGTTTCATGCCGCGGCCGGTCACGCGCTGGCCCTGATCGACCTGGATACCGTCCAACCCGGCCTGATCCAGCACGACCTGGGCGACTGTCTGCGCTCCTGCTGCAACCGCCTGGGTGAGTCCGCTGAGGGGCAGCGGGTGTACTTTGACCTGGCCTTCTGTAACGCGATCCTGACGGCCTATGCGCAGGAGACGCGCGATTTCCTGGGCCGCGGCGAGGTGGCGACGATCTATGACGGCATCCGTCTCATGCCCTTCGAGTTGGGTCTGCGCTTCCTCAATGACCACCTGGAGGGTGACCGCTATTTCCGGGTCACCCATCGCGGCCAGAATCTGCTCAAGGCGAGCGTGCAGTTTGCTCTGGTGGCGGACATCGAGGCCCGCGAGTCCGATATCCGTACACTGATCGATCTGGCCTACCAGGGTGGTGGATGATCGCCCCTGTTCAGTCTGCGTTCAGGCACCAGCGCCTAGTCTAGTGCCAACGGTGAGGGCGCTGGGCCCCGCCGACCTTCTTGAGGGCAGCGACCATGAGTAAGAGACACACCCAAAGCACCTTGGCACTGGCGGCCCTGCTGGCGGGGGCGCTGGCCCTGCCGGGGTTGGCCGCGGCCGATTGGGACCGCGATGGGGGCGGTGGCGGGCGCGGCGATCGGCATGGCGAACGCCATTACGATCACGACGGAGGGCGCGGCGAACGGCGCCACGAAGGCGGCGATCGGCACTGGGGTGAGCGGGGGCACTATGACCATGACCACTGGCGCCACCATCGCGACTATCGTGAGCGGGAGGTGGTGGTGGAGCGACCGGTCTATCGTCGCCCCCCCTTGCTGCCCGGCCTCTCCGTGTTCTTCAACGGCTCATGGTAGGCGGTGCCGCACCCGGCGGGGCGGCCGTCCCGTCCGCGCCGGAGGTGTCGCCGAGTCAGTCGGCCTGAACGCTACA
Source organism: uncultured Thiodictyon sp. (assembly GCF_903946935.1). Taxonomy (GTDB): domain Bacteria; phylum Pseudomonadota; class Gammaproteobacteria; order Chromatiales; family Chromatiaceae; genus Thiodictyon. The sequence continues at coordinate 9,977 of NZ_CAJAXH010000256.1, read as the reverse complement.
ACGGTGATGAATCGATGTTGACCAGTGCCACCGCGCTCCTCGCCCTGTCTCTGGGCCGTCCCAGTCACGCGCCGGTCGGCGGCGCGGTGCCTGCGCCGCCGCTCCTGTTCGCCGGGGCGGCCTCCGCGGCGGAGGCGGCGGAGGCGGCGCGCCGCCAGACCGGCGGCCGGGTGCTCTCGGTGGAGCGCAGCGGCGGTGGCTATCAGGTCAAGGTCCTGACCCCGGCCGGTGAGGTCCGGGTCGTCTTCATCCCGGCCGCCGGCGGCTGATCGCGCGGGTTATCCATGCGCATCCTGGTGATCGAGGACGAGGCCGCACTGCGTACACAACTGGTCGGGCGGCTGGTGCGCGAGGGCTTTCGGGTGGACCAGAGCGGGGACGGGGACGAGGCCCTCTATCTGGCGACCGAATACCCCTGCGATGCCTTGGTGTTGGACCTAGGTTTGCCGGGCACCCCGGGTCTCACCATCCTGCGCCGTCTGCGGGCGGCCGGAAACCCGCTGCCGGTGCTGGTGCTGACCGCCCGCGGTCGCTGGCAGGACAAGGTCGAGGGGCTGGAGGCCGGAGCGGACGACTACCTGGCCAAGCCCTTTGAGATGGATGAGTTGCTGGCCCGCCTGCGCGCCCTGCTCCGGCGCGCGGCCGGGGCGGCGAACCAGGCCATCGAGGCGGGGCCGGTGCGCCTGGACCGCGCCGGGCAGCAGGTGTGGGTGCGCGGTGCCCTGGTGGAGTTGACGGCCTACGAGTTCAGGCTACTGGAACGGCTCATGTCGCAGCAGGGTCGGGTCCTGTCCAAGCGTGAATTGGCGGACTATCTCTATCCGCACGATGAGGATCGCGACAGCAATGTGCTGGAGGTCCTGGTCGGGCGCCTGCGCCGCAAGCTGGACCCGGAGGGTCGGCTGGCCCCCATCGAGACCCTGCGCGGGCGCGGCTACCGCTTCGCGCTGAAGGATACCGGCGCTTGAAGTCGCTCCAGGCACGGGTCACGCTCGCCGCGGCCCTGGTGCTGGTGGTCTTTATCGTACTCACCAGCCTGGCCCTGGAGCGCGCCTTTCAGTCCAGTGCCAGCGCCGCCCGGGAGGCGCGCCTGCTCGGGCAGGTCTACCTACTGATGGCCGCCGCGGATAGTCAGGGCGATGCACTGACGCTGCCCTCCAGCCTGGCCGAGGCGCGCTTCAGCCTGCCCGGTTCAGGGCTCTATGGCCAGGTGAGCGATGTCGCCGGGGTGCCGGTCTGGCGCTCGGTCTCCGTCCTCGGCCAGGCCGTCCCATTCGATACCGGGCTCGCCCCGGGGGTGCGCCGTTTCCACCGGGCGCGCGATGCGAGCGGGCGCGCCTACTTCGTGGAGAGCTACGGGGTGATCTGGACCGTCGGCCCCACGCCGCGCGGCTATACCTTCAGCGTGGCCGAGGACCTGGCGGAGTATGGCCGTGAGTTGGCCGGCTTCCGCACCAGCCTGGCGGGCTGGCTGGGGGGCATGTCAGCGCTCTTGCTCGTCGCCCTGCTCGTCGCGTTGCGCTGGGGGTTGGCTCCCTTGCGGCGGGTTGCGGACGAGGTCGCCGCCGTGGAGGCCGGTCACCGGGAGCGGCTGCGCGGGCGCTATCCACGCGAACTGCGCGCACTCACCGACAACCTCAATGCACTGCTCGCCCATGCCTCCGCCCGCCAGACCCGGCTCGGCAACGCCTTGGCTGACCTGGCACACAGCCTCAAGACGCCGCTGGCGGTGATGCGCGGGGCGCTCTCCCCAGCGTCGAGCGATCCGTCGGACGATCCGTTGGCCGAGCAGTTGACTGAGCAGATCGGGCGCATGGAGGCGATCGTCGCCTATCAGTTGGAGCGCGCCCGCGCCGGCCCGGTGCTCACCCTCAGCCCGCCGGTGGCGGTGGCCCAGGCGGTCGGGCGGCTGGTCGCGTCGCTCGCCAAACTGCACGCGGAGCGTCAGGTCGAGGTCGCCGTGGGAGTGGCAGCGGACTTGAGTTTTCGCGGGGTGGAGGGCGATCTCCTGGAGGTGCTGGGCAACCTGCTCGACAACGCCTATAAGTGGTGCAGCGCCCGGGTCGCGGTGGGCGGGCGACGGGAGGCCGGGGTGCTGCTGCTGTGGGTGGAGGACGACGGCCCCGGCATCCCGGCGGCCCATGCCCGTGCCGTGCTGGAGCGCGGCGCTCGGGCGGACTTGGCCACCCCCGGCCATGGCATCGGGCTCGCGGTGGTGCGCGAGATCGCGATCGCCTATGGCGGTGAATTGGAGATCGCCGCCAGTCCACTGGGTGGCGCCTTGGTGCGGGTAAGGCTGCGGGCTTGAGCCCGGAAAGAGCAGTTGTCACGCCAAGACGCCAAGACGCCAAGACGCCAAGAAGAAACAAAGCGAGGTGCGCCGCATCGGCATCACCCTGCGGGTGAGTCGCCGAACGCCGATGACGTTTTGAAAAACCTTGGCGAGCTTGGCGCCTTGGCGTGAGCAATGCCCGGGTTTCGGTTGAGTGACCAGGCCGGTTGATTGCCTCAGCGGGGATGGGGCAAGAGGCTGTAGCCGACCGCATATTTAATTGCAAAGGCGATCAGAAGAACCAACACACTGACCAGAAAATTCAGCCCAATCAGCAGCAGCAGGGCGATCATCGCGTTGCCTTTGCGTGCCAGCGGCTCGGCAACCTCGTCGCGCTCCCTACGCCGATAATCTTTGCCGATAAACAGGACCACATAGAATCGGTAGGCCAGCAGGCCCACCCAAAATCGCAGATCGACCAATTTGGCGGCGGGTTTCGGGATCGACTCTCCCAGCAATTGCTTGACCGCCTCCAGTTGCGGTGCGGTAAAGCTCGATCGCAGCGCCGGGTCCAGCCTTTCCAGATAATACTCCGGGGTCCTTTCGCGATAGTGCGTTGGCGCGTCGTCTGCCGGCTTTGGCGCATTCTTAGTCATATCCGCCTCGCTTGCGGGTTCAGTCATTCTGGCGGCCGCGTTAGAGTTGTGACCAGTTGGCATCGCGATGCCAGTGCAGCGGTCGCCCAGTGAGCAGGTTCTCCAGGTTGTTGGCGACAGAATTGGCGATGAGCAGGAAGAACAGTCCCCACAGCAGCGGCAGCAGGATCACTGCCAGGCTGGCCGACCGGGAGCGGGTACTCAAGCGCTGGATGCTGACCCCGGAGAAGGCCGCGAGCAGCAGGAACTCGAGGACGATGAAAGGATAATAGGTGTCCTGCACCAACTCCCGCAACCCGGTCGGCCAGTCTCCTGCATTGGTCCAGAAGGTGGGTTCTTCGCGCAAATAGGAAAATGCCATCAGCACGATCAGGAGCAAAAAGTTGAACGCCGCACCGGCGATAAACAGTGGTGCGTCCGTGGCAGAGCGATGTCGGGCGCGGTGCTTGCGCAAAATAAGTCCAATGTAAAAGCCTAAGAATTATCGGTTGACTCTACTACAGCGTGGTAGTCGCGGCAAGTCGCCGGGCCGCAGTCGGCTTGGCGGCCGTCGGGTCCGTGCATTCCCGTTTTCACCCTGCAAGGTTGCTGGCTTGACTCAGTCTCGCCGATGGTGTAAACCACACGCGCACGCAGAGGGTGTTCGGACGCTCGACGGTGCAGTGTGTGGCGCGGCGTCTTGACTGACAGGACGCGGCCCGCGGCGGTCCCCGGGAAGCAAAATGAGGAGCGACTTGACTCTCATGAACAATGACCAGGCCCCGACGATTTCACTCGTCGTCTTCATCGACGCACTTGGCTGGGAGGTGTTGAAGGGGCGACGCTTCATGGAGGCGCGCTTGCCGTTTCGGCGCAAGTTGCGTTCCGTGTTCGGCTTCTCATCCGCGTGCATCCCCTCGATCCTCACCGGACTGATGCCGCGCGAACATCGCCACTGGTCGTTTTTCTATTATTCGCCCAAGACCTCCCCGTTCAAACCGTTGCGCCTGCTGGGGTGGCTGCCGCGCTCACTGGTGGACCGCGGGCGGGTGCGCAATGCGATCAGCAAACTGATCAAACGGCTGTATCGCTACACGGGCTATTTCCAACTCTACAATATCCCGTTTAAGTACGTAGACAAGTTCGATTATTGCGAGAAAAAAGACCTGTTCGTACCCGGCGGTATGAACGGGGGAGAGAACATCTTCGATCACCTGCAACGCGCCGGGATTCCTTACCACGTATCCGACTGGCGCCAGTCCGAAGCGATCAATCTGGAGTCGCTCAAGGCCGATCTGAGCCAGGGCAAGATCGCCTTTGCGCTCCTGTATATGGCGTCCATGGACGCACTCCTGCACGAGGTGGGCAAGGGTAGTCCGCAGGTGGATCAAAAGCTTGCCTGGTACGAGACCCAGCTCGAAGAGGTCATGCGGGTGGCCGAGGCGCATTATGCGCAGGTACGACTGTTCGTCTGCTCCGACCATGGCATGGCCACCATCCATACCCAGTTGGACTTGATGAGCAAGATCGAGGGGCTCGGGCTCACATTCGGCCGCGATTACACCGCCACCTATGACTCCACCATGGGGCGGTTTTGGTTCCACAACCAGGCCGCCCGCGAGCGCATCGGTGCGCTCCTGGAGCAGGTGCCGCAGGGGCGCATCCTGCGCCAGCCGGAACTCCAGCAATTGGGCTGCGATTTCGTGGGCGATCAGTTCGGTGAGCTGATCTTTCTGGTCGACGCGGGGGTCTTGATCCTCCCCAGTCACATGGGACTCAAGCCCATTACCGGGATGCACGGTTATCACCCGGATGATCCGGACTCGAATGCCTCACTGCTCTCCAATGTCGAACCGCCAAACGACCCGCAGTCGATTACCGATATGTTTCATCTCATGCGCGCCGAATCGGGCGCGTAACTTCACCCCAGCATGGCCGACCGCCTCCTGCTGGTGGGTGGGGATGAAGACTCCCATCGGGAGCTTTGTGCCGACCTGCAAGGTCGCGGTTATGCGGTCGCCACCGCCGCGGATGGCCGGACGGCCGCGCGCGCGTTGGCCGCCGCGCCCCCTGACCTGATCCTGTTGGAGTCCCCCTGGCCCGCCGATGTCGGTGCCGCCCTGATCGAGCGCTGGACTCAGGATTATCCGCTGCTGGTCTTGTGCAGCGAGACCGCGATCGAGACCGCACTCCAGACCCTGCGCCTGGGGGCAACCGAGTTTCTGGTCCGACCGATCGATCGGGATGAACTGGCGGGGGCGGTGCGGCGGATCATCGACAATGCCTTGCTGTATCGGCGCGGTGAGTTCTATACCAGCGTCGTGCGGCAGGAGGCGCCAAGCCTGCTGGTGGGCGAGAGCGGGCCGCTGCGCCAATTGCTCGCCGACCTGAAGTCCGTGGCCCCAACCGAGGCGACGGTGTTGATCCTGGGCGAAAGCGGGGTCGGCAAGGAGAAGGTGGCGCAGGAGATTCATCGCCTCAGTCCGCGCTCCGAGGGGCCGCTGGTGGCGGTGGACTGTTGTTCGCTGCCCGAAACGCTCTTCGAGTCCGAATTGTTCGGGCACGAGCGCGGGGCCTTCACCGGTGCCGCACAGCGCAAGCCCGGTCTGATCGAGCAGGCCAGCGGCGGCACCCTCTTTCTGGATGAGATCGGCGAGATCCCCGCCCCGATCCAGGCCAAGCTGTTGCGTGTACTGGAGACCAAGCGCTTTCGGCGGCTGGGCAGCGCGGTGGACCTGCCGGCGGAGGTGCGCATCGTCGCCGCCACCAATCGGGACCTGGACGGCATGTCCCAGCGGGGTGAATTCCGCCAGGACCTGCTGTATCGACTCAACTCATTTGTGGTGACAGTGGCCCCGCTGCGGGAACGCCGCGCGGACGTCGCGCCGCTGGTGAGACACTTTTTGGCCCACCCGGGATTTTCCAAGCGGATCGTCAAGCGGCTGAGCGAGGCGGCGATGCAGGCGTTGCTGGACTACGCGTGGCCGGGCAATGTCCGCGAACTGCGCAACGTGATCGAGCGCGCGATCATCCTGTCCGGCAACAAGCTGAAGATCGATCCGGAGCACCTCACCCTGCCGCGCGCCGCCGCGTCCGCGTCCGCCACCGCGACCACCGGGGTGACGCTGACCTTCGACCACGAGCCGACCCTGGCGGAAATCGAGCAGCGCTATGTGCAACTGCTGCTGGCCCGGCACCCGGGGTCCCGTGCCGCGGTGGCGCGGGTGTTGGGGATTGGTGAGCGCACGCTCTATCGGCTGTTGGCCGATCTCAAGGTCGACGCGGCGTCCCGCCGCTAACGCCGGCCTTGATCATCAGGCCGGCCACCAGCCTTTGCGGTAACCCGTCGCGGCCGGGGGCCGCTCCTACGGCGTAGGAGCGGCCCCCAGGCCGCGACCAATGCCACCCAACGGTGGCTGGAATAATGAGCAAGGCCTGTTGCGCAGCCCGATGCCTAAGGCTGGAAGATCAGTGGTTGGACCATCTTGCTGACATACCAGTCAGTGGCGGTTGTGCCGCCACTGACGGCCCAGGGGATGAAGTTCGGATAGGCCCCGGCCACGTTGTTCCACTCGGTCGGATACCGCCAGGTCTCGGGTACGTCGAGCGCCCAGGGCTCGTTGGCGGCCGTGCGATAGGTGCGTCCCTGGGCCGGATTGGAGGTATCGTCCAGGGTGCCGAACAGCTTGGGGTCGGCCTTGGCGGTCGGCGGATGATCCACCAGATGCACCTCCAGGCCCCGCTTGGTGGTCCGATAGATGAACGGGTTGAAGGGGGCGTTGCCGAGCTGCGCCGTCGTCAATGGCTGCTTGAAATGGATGTTGAGCTCCATGGGCACCGCCGGTGTGCGGGGGCACTTGGCCACGCTGTTCATCATCGAGCAGGGGAAGGGCTGGCCGGTGGCGGTGAGTGGTGTGACATTCGGCGAGAGGATGAAGACCGCCTCGGTCTGGCCGGTCTCCACCGGTAGCGCCACCGGGGCCTGATTGTTGATGGTCAGGGTGGTGGCCGTCGCATCGATGGCGTCGCGACTTACACCCGGGAGATGGATGCCGAACCCATTGTCCGAGCCGGCGCCACGCGCCCTGATCTCGTACGTCAGCTTGAGGTCGACGATCTCGTTTTGCGCATTCAGGACCTCGGTCGAGCGATAGGCGACCACCAGGTCATTCATGTCGAAGTCGCCCTTCTTCGGCCACAGGTCTTCAAAGGCCAGCGAGCCGAAGCCGGTCGCACTCGGATAAAAGCGCCGCGCCGCCCGCGTCGGGTCTTGCGGGAAGGCGTCCAGTGCGTCCGGGATGCCATCGCCGTCGCTATCCAACACCACCGGGGTCGCGGCCTTGACCAACGGCTGTACCAGGCTGCGGTCGACGGCGGAGAAGGGGGTCACCTTGATGGCGATCACGACGTCGTTGAAGTCGTGATCGCCGCCGGCACGATTCTGATCCTCGAACGCCAACACCAGCAGCCCATCCTCGGGCTTCGACATCAGGACGGTATGTGCGTTGATGTTCGGGTTGGCGGCTGTCGGCTTTTCCGGGTTCAAGGCCTTCAGCGTGGTAAAGATGGAGGCCGGGTTCTGATAGCGGTTGACCTCTTTACCATTCCAACCGTCTGCCACAACGGTGAACCCAACAGCGCTGCCGGCCTTGAATTTACCCAGATACACGCCATCGCCGTACCTCATTTCGCCTTGCGGTGGTAAAGAGAAATTGGGAAACATGATCTTGGTGATCAGTTCACTGAACGCCTTGGGCTTGTTGGCCGGATCGAAGGTGAAATAACCCACCGCATTTCGGTAGCCGGCCCCCTCGTCGATGAAGGCCACCGTGATCTCCGCGTCTTCGAGCAGCGAGATGTTTGCCCCCAGATCGTCGGTGATCAGCTTGGGGTCGTTGGTGCTGATATTCTTGTATTCCGGCAGCCGTTTACGAATGTCGGCCAGGAGGGTGGCCGGCAGTTCGCTGTTCATATCCACCAGCTTGGTAGGAAGACCCAGCCCATCGTAGGTGTCGAGATACTGCCAGGTGTACGCAGTGGCTGCCAGGCTGGGCTGAACGACGGCGCCGAGCGCCAGGGCAGCCAGTGAAGACGCAAGGGGATGACGGTAGTTCATGGATAATGCCCTGTTATTGCTATTGGAAGATCGGCGTTGCGCGGTCGGCCGTCGCTTCACTGTGCCGACCCGAACTGCACCATCACCGTGTCGCTGCCCGCGGCGAGTTTCACCCCCGGGTTGCCGCTGTGCAGGAGGATGCTGACACCGCGCTCGCTGTAGAGCCACAGGTCATCGCTGCTGACCACCGTCGGCGGTGCGTCGGCCAGCTCGGTCACAAAGGGGCCCTCCAGGTCGGTGAGGTTGGCGAGCCCGTAGACCTCGCCGGTGACCGTCACCTTGAGTCCCTTGGCCCCGCCGACGCCCAATCCGTTCACCATGACGTCGTAGGACTGCTGCCCCGTGGTGAGGATTGCCTGGTCCAGCGGGGCGCCGCCGCTATCGGTCAGCGTGATGGTTGGAAAGGCGAGCAGGGCGGTGGCGGCCGGCGCACCGTAGGCGCCGGCGCTGATCAGGAGCGCCAGGGCGGCGCCGCTCAACTGTTTGATAACGCGCTTGTTCAACATGGCTTTGGTCTCTTGAAGGTCGGCGACAACTTATTCAGTGTAGGTGATCGATTGGTCGGTGACGGCCAAGGTGAGGGTCTCCTGCCGCTCGGCGGTATGCACGACGACCACGACCTGGTTGAGATGGGCCGGCAGGCGCAGGTCGCCCACATAGCTGCCCCGCCCGTCGGTGAATGCATTCTCCAACAGCCGCAGCCCGTTGGCCCCCTCGCTGTAGAAACTCAGCAGGGCGGGGCCGCCATCGGTCGCGGCCAGCGCGATGTCGACCGTCGCGGTGTGGCTGTTGTCGTAGCGGAATTGGGCGCCGGGTGCGTTGGTGGCCGACACCGTCGCGCTGTAGCTGCCGGCGGCCAACACCAGCGCGGTCAGGATCGAGTAGACCAGGGAGGTACGAAGGGTTTGACGATTGTACATGGTAGAGGTCCTGAGGCGGCAGTCTGGGAGGCACTTGCCGAAGCGATACAAAGTCCGTGCCAGGTTCGCGAAAAAGCATCTAAGATAATGATAAAAATGTAAAAAGCGATTTTCGACGGGTGCCTGGAAGGCCGCCGGATGGTGGCGCGACTGCCATATCGGCAGTCATCGTGGATTGGCGGCTGCCGCAATGGCAGTGGGCGCCGTCAAGCGGCCGCAGGCCTGCAAAAATGCCAGGTCAGGGCGCTGGGTGAGCGGATGCGTGAACTGCCAAATCGGCAGTAGGGCTGGTCCCGCCTGATTCGGGGACCCATCGTGGCCACCGCGGTCCGTCATTCGGGCCGGGACGCCGGAATCCAGGCGAGGGACGGCAACCGCTCGGCCAGCCGCGATCCGGTCGCACCCAGAGGTCGAGGCTGGCCGTGACAGTCGCGCCGCAACCCGGTGGGAGCGGCTTCAGCCGCGACGCGACCTCGCAAGCCGCCGTGCCCTCGTCGCGGCTGAAGCCGCTCCCACGGGGGAGTTGGATGCGAGGGTGAGACCATTATCTCCCCGAGAGACCGTAGGAGCGGCCCCGGCCGCGACAGGTTACCGCAAGCGCTGTTGGCCGGAATTGTGCTCAAGGCCAGGTTGGGGGCCGATCGCCGCGTCGCACAGGGCACCACTGCCCAAGTTGAACAACCCGACCATGCGACATTGCGGAAACCCCAGCCCCGGCGCCTGAGTGGCGGGCTGCGGCCACGGGATCTGGTTGGCCCGGGTGTCGGGCATCGACAGCGTTGTGCCGTCGACCATCCACACCCGACGGGTCAGCCACCGCCAGTGGTTCGGAATCGCGTTCGACACCAGCGCGCCGGTCTCACGCGCCAGCGTTCTGGTGATGTCCGTCGGTAGGCGCTGGCGCGCTTTGCAATCGGATCGGAGAGTAAGCCGGGTTCTCATCGCAGGTTAGACAGACGTTGGTGTTCTCTGTTGCCGCCTGGTTTCCCGGCGGTGCCACAATATCTCTGCCATACAGCGATTCGTTCCCGGCT
>NZ_CAJAXH010000255.1 GCF_903946935.1 uncultured Thiodictyon sp. | reverse complement strand
GTTGTTTCTCGGTGATATCCACGGGGGCGGCGGTGCAAAGGGGCATGGCGAACAAACTCAAGCAGCGGGAAGTTGACGTGTTCAGCATGATAACGAACACAGCCCGCAAGCGGTGCCAGAATTTTCACTCTGCAGCACTAGGGGCCGGGATCGAGCTTTAGCAGCTCGGTCTGCCAGCGCGACTTGTCGGCCGCCCCGCTGGTGCGGTAATCCGCCAGGTGGCGGGCGAACAGTGCCGCATAAGGGATCAGGTAGGCGTTGTCCTTGGCCTGCAATTCGGCCTCGACCACCTTGAGTTGGCTCTCGATCTCGGCCGCGTTGTAGTCGCGCCCGACCATCACGACCATGTCGCCATAATACGAAAGGCTATTGGCCATCGCCTGTTCGATCTCGGCGAGCATGCCGTTCCATTTGTCCATCTTCTCGGTGAGTGCGGCGCGCGCCTCGGCGACCAGCTTGGCGCCATTGCGAGCCCCCTTCGCCTGCTGGCTGAAGGTGTCGAAGTTGCTCTGGGCCAGGCCCATCAGACCCCGCAGCACCTCGGCGCGTTTACCGTCGGTGACCACCCGTTTGCCCATGAAGGCGCCCATCCGCAGCAGGGCGCGGACGGTGCGCTCGCGCGCCTCATTGACTCCCGCGTTGGCCTGCTCGACGTTGCGCTGGATGAGTTCCAGGCGGGTGCGCAGGGCCTCGTCCTGGGTCTTCTGCGCGAGCGCCTGCAGCTCGGCCAGGGCCTTGTCCGAGTCCGCCCGCACGTCACCCGTCCCATTGAGGCTCGGTAGCTCTGACCAGGATTCCTTGATCGCCTCCAAGCGCCCCGACGAGACGATGACCGGGGCCGTGACCACCAGGCGGAACCCCAGACTGTCCAGTGACTTGGCTCGTCCGGTGGTGGCATTGAAATAGTTGTACTCCTGCCGCACGGCGCTGCCCAGTTGGCCCGGCGGGGTCAGATAGTCCCCGCCGCGACTGACGAAGCCCCCGGGCTGACCATGGGAGCGGCCACGCCGGTCCAGATGGAAGGGGGCGAGTGTCATCTCGGCCGCATTGCCAAGCATGTCATAGAGCCCCAATGGGTTGGGCTTGAGCAGTCCGGTCGGGTGCAGTTCGCCGGACGCCGAACCGCTGCTCTCGTGCCAGGCATAACGGGCCAAGTCACCCTCCGGCATGGGAAACACGGGCGCGAGGAAGTCCGCCTCGTCCACTGCCAGGCCACCGCGGGCGGCGAACTCCCATTCCTCCTCCGTCGGCAGGCGCAGAAAGCCCGGCTCCTGATCCTCGTGCGGCAGGGCAGTGGGGGCTTGGGTGAGCAGCCACTCGGTATAGCGGCGGGAGAAGTCCACCGCGTCGAACCAGGTCACGCCGGTTACCGGCAGGCGCCCGCGCATCGATGGCGTCGGGCAGGCCTCTTTGGTGAGTGCGGTATATTGGTCGCGAGTGGTCTCGTATTTGGCGATGTAATAGCGGCGGGAGGCGCCACCCTGTTCACTGAAGGCCCCGGCCAGGTGACTCAGGCGCCGGCCCTCCTTATAGCCGCGCGCATCCTCGCTTTGCCCGAGTTCCACCGGGCGATCGTCCAGCAGGCCGGCACCCGGTATCTCCACCGGCCGAAAGGCCATGGCCCCCCCACAGGGGAGCGGCAGGATCAGGTCCCCGGTCGCCGGGGCCGGGTTGTAGAGCTTCTCGGGCCAGGTGATGGTCGGTGCCGGTGGGGCGGTGGGTGCCGGCGGCTCGGCGCGGGCCTGGAGCAGGGGCAGCCACGCAGTGGTGATGAGGCCAAGGACGACGATTGTCCGCAAATGAACGCAAATGAACGCAAATAAATGAATGGCGAACGGCGATCTTTTGATTTTCGCATGTTCATTCAGGCCATCCGTCGGCGGACGCCGTGCGGCGATGCCTGGCCAATCCAGACCAGGTGCCGCCGAATAGGTCGCATGACGGGTTGGTCGGTGCGACCGCCAAAGTCCTAATTTGCGTTTATTTGCGTTCATTTGCGGACAATCACTCCTTCAAATATCGCGTAAGCCTTCAGCGGGTGCAATGCGCGCGGCGCGCCACCCGGCCCAGGCGGCCGCCGCGGCGGCACCGAGCAGGGTCGCGGTGAGTGCGAGCAATAGATGGGATGGCAGCAGCCGACAGATCGACTCACCGGGACGCAGGCTGTCGGCAAACCAGGAATTGAGCGCCACGGCCACCGGCAGATAGGCCAGTAGCGCAGTCGCCGCACCCAGCAGGGCCACCAACACCGCCTGAGCGACTGGAAACAGGATCAGACTGCGGGTGGGGAAGCCGATCAAGCGGACCACCGCCAACTCCCGGCGCTTGCGCTCCACGTTGGCCAGCAGATTGGCCGCGAGCGAGGCGAGGAAGCCGAGGCTGCCGATCAAGGCGATCAGCCAGAACACGCGCGAGAGATTGCGGTCCAGTCCCTGCATGGCGGCGATCTCCACCGCCGCCGTGCGCACCTCCACGCCGTCCGCCGCCAGGTCTGCGGCCAGCCCGGCCACCGCGTAGATGCTCGCCGCATAGAGTCGGAAGCGGGCGAAGCGGCGTGGCCCGGTGCGCGGGGCGGCACCCTCCCAGCCCAGCGCCGGCACCGCCGAGCCATCCCGATAGTCCTCGGTGGCGACCAACAAGGCGAGCGGGACCAGTGCCGCCTCCTCCCCCAGCGCGCCCTCCGGCAGGACGCCGGTGACGACCACCTCCCACACCGCATTCTCGTCACGCCCCTCGCGCCGGCGGTCGATGCGCGCGACCAGGTGGTCGCCTGGCTGGGCCCCCAGCTTGCGGGCGGCGCTGGCGGACAGCACCAGTTCGGCGAGCCCGGTCGGCGCCTTCATGCCCTCGGCGAGCAGCGGGTCGCCCGCCCCGCTGGGGATCATGGAGAGCACCCGCAGGTCGTGCCCGGTGGCCGGGTTCAGCACCCGGCTCAGGCTCGCGGCGATGCGCCTGGTATTGGGGATGAGGAAGGCCACGTCCGCCCGGGCGCCGATCCGGTCGAACCAGGCCTGTTCATATTCCCGGCTGCCCACCGGCTGGACCTCCCGGTTGGTGGGGGACTGGACCAGCCGCTGGGCCAGGGTATCGACCAGCCCGAACTTGAGCCCGAACAGGATCAGCAACGGCGCCAACACCGCCATCAGTGCCAGCACGAAGCACAGCGAGATGCGTCGCTCATGGGCGAAGTCGCGATAGGCCAGGCGTAAGATTTCAGGGGTTGGGCGCATACGCATCTCGTACTGTGTCGTTACCGTGAAAGTCGCGCCGGGGGCGCGCTCCACTTCCCCCTCTCCCTCTGGGCGGCGGCGCTGCGGCCTGGTCCAATCGTACTCGCTCAAGCTCCTCAGGTCATGGTGGACCGCGTCTTAGTCAAGCGTCCGACGCGCCGGAGGTCCCTGCGGCGCGCAGGCGCCGGAATTCTGCAACGAACATCTCGAGCGTCCCGGCCGCGATGGCGGCGCGCAGACCCCGCATCAGGGTCTGGTAATAGTGCAGATTGTGGATGGTGTTGAGCCGGGCGCCCAGGATCTCGTGGCACTTGTCCAGATGATAGAGATAGGCCCGGCTGTAGTTGCGGCAGGTGGTGCAGTCGCACAGTGGGTCCAGGGGGCCCGGGTCGGTGCGATGTACGGCGTTGCGGATCTTGACCGTGCCCTGGTGGGTGAAGAGCCAGCCGTTGCGGGCATGCCGCGTGGGCATGACACAGTCGAACATGTCGATACCGCGGCACACCGCGGCGACGATGTCCTCCGGGGTGCCGACACCCATCAGATAGCGTGGCCGGTCGGTCGGGAGTTTATCGGAGAGGAAATCCAGCACCCGCAAGCGGTCCTCCTCCGGCTCGCCCACCGAGAGCCCGCCGATGGCATAGCCGTCGAAGCCGATCTGCGTGAGGCCGGCGAGCGAGCGCTCGCGCAACGATTCGTGCATGCCCCCCTGGACGATGCCGAAGAGCGCCGATGGGTTGTCGCCGTGGGCCGCGCGGGAGCGGATCGCCCAGCGTAGCGACAACTCCATGGAGGCGCGGGCGGTCTCCAGATCGGCGGGGTAGGGCGTACACTCGTCAAAGATCATGACGATGTCCGACCCCAATGCGCGCTGCACGGCCATCGACTCCTCCGGCCCCAGGAACACCGGGCTGCCGTCGATGGGCGATTTGAAGCGCACCCCGGCCTCGGCGATCTGGCGCAACTCCCCCAGACTGAAGACCTGGAAGCCGCCGGAGTCGGTGAGGATGGGGCCTTCCCAGTGCATGAAGCGGTGCAGGTCCCCATGGCGGCGGATCACCTCCACCCCGGGGCGCAGCATCAGATGGAAGGTGTTGCCGAGCACGATCTGTGCGCCCAGTGCAATAAGCTCCTCCGGCGTCATCGCCTTGACCGTGCCGTAGGTGCCGACCGGCATAAAGGCGGGGGTCTCCACCGTGCCGCGCGGGAAACGCAGACGGGCGCGCCGGGCCAGGCCCTGGGTGGCGATCAGATCAAATTCCATGGTGTACTCCGGGGCGGTGCGGGGCCACATTGTGCCAGTCGGCGGCGGCCCGCGGCCAGCCGTCGATTGAATTGCGTGTGCCGCACCGGCACCTGACAGAAAACAACACGGTGAGAGGACAGGAGCGATGGCGAGCGAGACGGCAACCCTGGGCGGCGGGTGTTTCTGGTGTGTGGAGGCGGCCTTTCTGGGCCTGAGAGGGGTCCAGGCGGTGGTCTCCGGCTACGCCGGCGGCCCCCAGCCGAACCCCAGTTACCGGCAGGTCTGTACCGGCAGCACCGGCCATGCCGAGGTGATCCAGGTCACCTTCGACAATACACTGATCGACTATCGGACGCTCTTAGAGGTCTTTTTCACCGTCCATGACCCCACCACACTCGACGCCCAAGGCGCCGACGTGGGGAGCCAATACCGCTCGGTCATCTTCTGGCACAGCGAGGCACAGCGCGCGATTGCCGAGGACCTGATCGCCCACCTGACGCGCGAGGGCGTCTGGCACAACCCCATCGTCACCGAGGTCGCCCCGGCCCCGACCTTCTACCCAGCCGAGGACTGTCACCAGGACTATTACCGCCGCAACCCCAACCAGGGCTATTGCCAGGCCGTGATCTCGCCCAAGCTGGCGAAGCTGCGCCAGAAGCATCGGGCATTACTGGTGACGTGATCGGCGCGCGCGGCCCGCGCTGATGACACCGCTGCGCGCCCCGCCCTCGTGACACCGCTGCGCGCCCCACTCTCGTGACACCGCTCCAGAGATTGTGAAAGTATTCGGAACGTGGTCGGCGTCTGGGGTACACTGTCCGTTTGGAACTGCTCGGGTTCAGCAACGCGGGCGGGACGCTGCGCTGCGGCCAGCCGGCGTTCGCCCCGAGGGCCCTGCTCAAGCTCTACATCGCCGGCGACGTGGATCGGGTGCATAGTTCGCGGCGTCTGGCGCGCGAGTGCCGCCGCAATCTGGAGCTCATCTGGCTGCTGGAGAGCCTGACCCCCAGCTACCGCACCATCGCGGAGTTCCGCAAGATCAACGGTGTGGCGTTGCAGGCGGCCTGCAAGGACTTCATCTGTCCAGCCGCGGCATGGCGGCCCCCAGGCCGCGACGGGCTGAGGCGACGACCCTTGCCCGCAGCGACGATCAGGCCCGCTCAGGCAGGCGAGCACCGGTATCCGGGTGAAAGAGGTGGAGCGCTGAGAGCTCAAACGTGAGTGAGAGCCGCTGACCCGCGGTCACTGCCGCCGCTGGATCGAGCCGGGCGATGGGTCGCGGCCGGTCGGCGGTCAACTGCGCCAGGGCGGGCGGCAGCGCCAGGGTCGACGGCCCCAGGTCGAGATGCACGAAGACCTCGGCGCCCAGCCATTCGACCAGGTCGACGGTGCAGTCGAACACCGCCGCGCGGTCGGAGCTGGGCAGTTCCAACTGCTCCGGTCTTAGACCGACGATCACCGGACCGTTCGCACCCCCAATCCGCGCCCGCTGCGCGCTATCCAGCGGCAGTTCGGCCATCGGCAGGACGAGCCGATCGGCGGTGAGGCGCCCCGGCAGGAAGTTCATCGCCGGCGCGCCAATGAATCCGGCCACAAACAGGTTGGCGGGTCGGTGATAGAGCTCACGCGGGGTGCCGATCTGCTCGATCGCCCCGCCGCGCATGATGGCCACCCGATCGCCCAGGGTCATCGCCTCGGTCTGGTCGTGGGTCACATAGAGGGTGGTGGTGCCGAGCCGCTGCTGTAGCCGGATCAGTTCGGCGCGCATCAGGGTCCGCAGTTGGGCGTCCAGATTGGACAGTGGCTCATCGAGCAGAAAGACCTTGGGGCGGCGCACGATCGCCCGCCCCATGGCGACCCGCTGACGCTGGCCGCCGGAGAGGTTCGCCGGTTTGCGCCCCAGCAGATCCGTGATGACCAGCAAGCGGGCGGTCTCCGCCACCCGCGCCGCGATCTCGGGCGCGGGCAGACCGGCCAGCTTCAAGGGGAAGGCCAGGTTCTCGCCCACGCTCAGGTGCGGATAGAGCGCATAGCTCTGGAACACCATCGCCATGTCGCGGTCCTTGGGGTCGACACCCCGCAGGGAGCGGCCATCCAGGCGAATCTCTCCGCCGGTGGGCTCCTCCAGGCCCACGATCAGGTTGAGCAGGGTCGATTTGCCGCAACCGGAGGGGCCGACGAGGATGAAGCGCTCGCCGTCGTGGACGGTGAAGGTCGCCTCCCGCACGGCGGTCGCGCCGTCGGCAAACTGTTTGCTTACCCGCTCGAGGGTTATCTCAGCCATCTTGGTCGCTCACCCCTTGACTGCACCGCCGGTCAGGCCGGCGACGATACGGCGCTGGAACAGCAGGATCAGCAGCACCACCGGAATGGTCACCACCACCGAGGCGGCGGCGATGGCGCCGATGGGTTGCTCGAAGCGGGAACTGCCGGTAAAGAAGGTGATCGCCACGGGGACGGTGCGCGAGGCGCCGGTGGAGGTCAGACAGGCGGCGAACAGAAAATCGTTCCAGGCAAAGATGAACACCAGGATGGCCGAGGCGAAGACCCCGGGCGCGGCCAGCGGCAGGAGCGCGAGGCGGAAGGCGCCCAGCCGCGTGGCCCCATCGACCCGGGCGGCCCGCTCCAACTCCCAGGGCAGTGCGCGGAAGAAGGCGGTGATGGTCCAGATGGCCAGCGGCAGGGTCAGGGTCATATAGGGGATGATGAGCCCGGCCCAGGTATCGAACAGCCCCAGCCCCCGCCACAGATCGAACAGCGGGCCGACGATGGCGATGGGCGGGAACATGGCGACCGCCAGGGCCGCGACCAGCACCAGCCGCCGCCCGGGGAAGCGCAGCCGCACGATGGCATAG
Organism: uncultured Thiodictyon sp.; assembly: GCF_903946935.1. Classification (GTDB taxonomy): domain Bacteria; phylum Pseudomonadota; class Gammaproteobacteria; order Chromatiales; family Chromatiaceae; genus Thiodictyon. The sequence continues at coordinate 37,132 of NZ_CAJAXH010000255.1, read as the reverse complement.
GCCGCAAGGGTGGCGATCGCCACCGAGATCAGGGTCGCGATCAGCCCGATGCCGAGCGAATTGACCAGGGCCGCCGGGAACTGCGGGTCGTGGAAGACGGCCGCGTAATGCTCAAGGCTCAGGGTGCGGGGAAACAGGCGCCCGTCGGCCAGATCGCCGGCCGGCTTGAGCGACAGCGACAGCAGCCAGGCCACCGGCAGGAGCGCATAGCAGACCACCACCACCACGGTGAAGCGCCAAAAGAGCCACTCCGTGAGTGGCGGGCGTGCAATGCGCGGACGGCCACTCACGCCGGTCCGCCCCAGTCACGCCCCGTCAGGCCGGAGCGGAAGGCGCGCAGATACAGCAGCGCAATCCCCAGGGTCGCGAGGAAGATCAGCACCGCGACCGCCGCCCCCAGCCCCAGATTGAGCCGCACGATCAGTGCCTGATAGGCCAGGATGGAGACCGACTCGGTGTCCTGGGCGCCGCGCGTCAACACATAGACCGAGTCGAAGACCCGGAAGGCGTCGAGGGTGCGGAACAGCAGCGCCGCGAGGATGGCCGGGCGCATCAGCGGCAGCGTGATGTGCCACAGCCGCTGCCACGCCGAGGCGCCGTCCACCCGGGCGGCGCGCAGCAAGTCGGGGGGTACCAGGGTCAGGCCGGCCAGCAGCAGCAGCGCGACGAACGGCGTAGTCTTCCACACCTCGGCGGCGATGATGACGACGAAGGCCGACCAGCGCTCCGACAGCCAGGCGTGATCGAGCCCGAGCAGGCCACCGACGAAGCCGCTGGTCGGGTCGAAGGCGAAGCGCCAGGCCAGGGCCGCCACCACGGTGATGATGGCATAGGGCACCAGCGTGGCGGCGCGCACCGCGGCCCGGCCGAACAGGGTGCGGTGCATGACCAGCGCCAGGGCGAAGCCGAGCAGGAACTCGATGGTCACCGAGCCCACCGTGATCAGGACGGTATTGGCCAGCGCGCGCCACCAGACCTCAGAACTCAATACGCTCGCATAATTGGCCAGGCCGACGAAGGCGCGCTCCGCAGGAAAGCGCAGGTCATAGCGAAAGAGTGAGAGCCAGAGTGCATACAACACCGGATAGCCGGTGACCAGCAGCATGGCCAGGATGGCCGGGCTACACAGCAGCAGGCCGAGCCGGCGCTCGTCCAGGCGGGCGCCGCTCATAACAGCCCCTCCGAGCGCAGCGCGCGGCCGACGGCACGGCGCAGCCGCTCGACATCGCGTTCCGGGTCGATGTCGCGCAGCGGATGCAGGGTCCGGCCGATGGCGAGCGAGATGTCGCTATAGACCGGGCTTTGGGGCCGCTGGACCGCGTCTTCGAGGGTCGCCCGCAGGACCTCGGCAAAGGGGAAGGTGCGGCGCAGCTCGGGGTCGTCATAGAGCGCGGCCGTGGTCGGCGGCAACCCGCCCAGGCGCGCGGCGAGGCGTTGATTCTCCACGGAGACCAGGCAGGTGGCGGCGGCGAAGGCCAGTTGCGGGTGACGCGAATGGGCGGCCACCCCCAGGTTGAGGCCGCCGATGGCCACGCGACTCGGGCGTTGCGGGTCGACCCGCGGCCAGCGCGCCCAGCCCATGTGCTCGGCCACCGCGGGTGCGTTGGCCCGCGCGCTCGGCCAGACATAGCTGTAATTGACCATGAAGGCGGAATGGCCGCGCTCGAAGGCGAGCCGGGTGTGATCCTCCCGGCTGGTGTCGAGCGCGGGGTCGGCGGCCGGTGAGTTGGCGAGCCGTTTCATCAGTGCCAGGGCCTGGCGGGTGGGTTCCGGCGCCAACGAGGGCGCCCGCCCGCCGGCGTCGAGTACGCTCCCGCCGGCCGAGGCGAGCAGCGAGACGAAGAACACCGTCAGCCCCTCGTAGCGCTCGCCCTGGATCTCGATGCGGCCGCCGTCGCCAATGCCCTCGGCCCGTTGGATCAGTGTGTCCCAGGTCGCCGGCGGGTCCCCGACCCGGTCGGTGCGATACCAGAGCAACTGGATGTTGGTGGTGAAGGGGGCGGCCCAGAGCTGGCCGCGGTAGGTGGCGCTGGCCACCGGGCCTTTGATGCGCCCGTCAACCACCTGCCCGGCGAGCGCCGGCGGCCAGGCCAGGATCCAGCCGGCCTCGGCGAACTCGGCGGTCCAGATGACGTCCATCCCGATCAGGTCGAGGTCGGTATCGCCGGCGGCCAGGCGCCGGACCAGTTGCTCGCGCTGCTGGTCCGCGTCGGCCGGCAGGTCGGAAAGCGCAATGGTATAGCGGCCCTGGGAGGCGGCCGAGCAGCGCTGCGCGGCCTGCGCAAAGGCGCCCGAGGGTTCCTTGAAGACATACCAGCGCAGCGTCGGCGGGCCGGCGGTCTCGCTCGGCCCGCAGGCGGCGAGCAGCAACGACAGGCACAGGACGCAGCGCTTAGGCATGGCGAGGATCAGGTTTCCCAGAACTTCCACCAGGGTTTGTTGTTGGCCTCGAGGATCTGGGCCTCGGAGTCTTGCAGCCGGACACCTCCGGCTTGGTCTTGAAATGCTCTTCAATGATTTCGATGTCAGTGAAAGGCGCGATATTTTTCAGGATCTTGGCGGCGATGATCAGGAAATTGATGCCGAGCGTGATATTGGGCGAGTGCATGACCGTGGTGCGCTCGGCCAACTCGCGCAAGCGCGCCAACTGTTCGTCGGGATACTGCGAGACCGCGCTGATAACGATGATGCCCCGCGCGGCCGCCTCCTCGGCATAATAGCCCAGTCCGCTGACGGATGAAAAGTCAATGATGGCATCGACCGGGTGCTGGTCGAGCAGCTCGCTGGCGGTGAATTCGTCCTTGGTATAAATCAGGCCCGGCTCATCGGAATAAATGCCCAAGAACTCAGGCACCGAACGATGTTCGAGCAAATGCGAGCGTCTGATCACCCATTGTAAATTCGTTCTTTTTGAGTCGAGCAGGACGGTGGCGACCGCGCGCCCCGTTTTTCCAAACCCCATGATACCAACTTTCATTGTGTGTTCCCCATTGCTGTTTGCCGGCACGGCCAGTCTCTAACCCTAAGTTCGGCATTTCCTCACGCGAAGCCGCGAAGAGCGCGAAGAAGAACAAGAGCATAAAGGTTCCTTGTCGTTCACCTGGCGGGCGCCCAGGCCAATGACGGTCACGCATAGAAATACCTTCGCATTCTTCGCGGCTTCGCGTGAGATCTGCCCTTTCCAGGATCGAGGGCGCGTCAGGTCCGCGGCAGCCCCAGTACGCGCCTGGCGGTGGCGCTGGTACGCTCGGCCAGCCAGGCCGGGTCTTCGCCCCGCACCTGGGCCAGGGCGGCAAGTACATCCGGCAGATATTCCGGACTGTTGCGGCTGCCCTGGTGGGCGGCGACGGTGAGATCCGGCGCGTCGGTCTCCAGGACGATGGCGTCGCACGGCAGCGCCGCGGCCCGTGCGCGCAGTTTGGTCGATCGCGCAAAGGTCAGCATGCCGCCGACACCGAGCGCAAAGCCGAGGTCCAGATAGCGGCGCGCCTCCGCCTCCCCACCGCTGAAGGCGTGGGCGATGCCCCCGCGCACACCGCTGCGTTTGAGTGTCGCCAACACCTCTGCATGGGCCTTGCGCACATGCAGCAGCACCGGCAGATTGGCCGCGCGGGCGATCGCCAGTTGCGCCTCGAACAGCACCTGCTGGCGCGCCCGGTCCAGGTCACGGACAAAATAGTCGAGCCCGATTTCGCCGATCGCCAGCACCCGGTGGTCCGCAATGGCCCGTTCCAGGGCCGGCAGGTCCGCATCCCGGTGCTGGTCCAGATAGACCGGGTGCAACCCCAGGGCCGGATACAGATCGGCGGCCGTCTCACACAGTGCGAGCAACCCGGGCCAGCCCGTGCGCTGGATGGCCGGGATCACCAGCCCCACCACCCCGGCGGCGCGGGTGCGCCCCAGCACTGCCGCCCGGTCCGGGTCGAACTCGGGGCAGTCCAGGTGACAGTGGGTGTCGATCAGTTCCATGACCCGCCGAACACGCGGTCAGGGCGGCCGACGCTCACCACATCAGGTCGTCCGGCACCTGGAACTCGGCGTAAGGGTCGTCCGCGGCCGGCGGCGGTGTGGGCTTGTTGTGTACAAGCACCAGGCTCGCGTCCCACTCACGCAGGCGCACGGCGATCTCCACCGGGACCAGCTCGTAGAAGGCGTCCTGCCGCACCAGCGCCAGGCGTCCGTCGACCAGCCGGGCGTGCTGGTCGCGGTTCACATAGAGCCGCTTGAGCGCCGTACCATCGGTAAAGTTATAGGCCAGGTCGCCACCCTCGCGGACCACGCGGTGGGCGTGGATCAACTGGCGGATATCGTTCTCGCGGGCGCGCTGTTGCGCCTCCTCCTGCTGGCGGCGATTGAGTTCCCGGTCCTTGCGGGCCTTCTCGGCGTGCGCCTCCTCAGCCGCCCGGCGTGCCGGGTCGTTGGCCGCGGCGGCCCGCCCGCCGGGTTGTTTGACGCTCTTGCGCTTGTCGGTGCGCGTCTCCTTGATCCGGTGCTCGCTGACCAGACCGGCCTTCAATAATTGCTCTTGGAGCGAGTTACCCACGATGCCATCCACCTGTCATAGCGGGCCGGCGCGGCCCCGAGGGTGCAGAGCATCCGATAGCGGCGCCCGCGACGCAAGCCGTCGGGCGCGTCCGCCCGCAGCGCGTCCGCATGGGGGTCATGCGCCGGTCCTGGTAGAATCCCCGGCAGTCGGCGCGCTGCGCAGGCTCGGCCGGGTCCGCCCAGCGCCGCCGCCAAGGCCCCTGATCGCCTTGATCGCCGCGCCCCGCTTAATCCTTACTTGTTGAATCCAGGAGCTTTAACCATGTCAAATCGTCGCCTTCGTTGCGCGCTACTGGTGACCTTGGCCATGCCCTTCGCCGCCGCCCAGGCCACCGACATCGGGTCGGTGGACATGAATATGGTCATCGAAAAGAGCAAGATTGGGATCAAGGTTCAGGAGCAGCTGCGCAAAGACTTCGAGCCCAAGGCCAAGCCGCTGGGCGAGCAGGAGCAGTCCATCCGCCAGGCCCAGGCGGCGCTGGCGCGCGATGCCGCGCTGATGAGCAAGGATCAGTTGGACAAAAAGCAGGCCGAGCTCAAGAAACGCATCGACGCCTTCGAGAAGGCGGCCGCCCCCGTGCAGCAGGAGCTGATGAAGGCGCGGCAGGAGCGCAGCGAAGAGGTGCTGGCGCCGGCCCAGAAGGCGGTGGATGCCGTGGCCAAACAGAAGAAGCTCGGCATGATCGTCGAGCGCAACCAGAGCGGCCTACTGTTCGTGGACAAGACGCTGGACATCACCGATGACGTGATCAAACAGATGGATGCGAACACCAAATAGTCGCCGCTCGCGGACGGCCCCCGCCGCGATCGGTGTCAATGAAGGTATTTCCGCCTATTCGGTCGAGGGTTAAACTAGCGGGGCACGTTGGCGGCCGGCGGATATCAAGGCGCGCCGTGCGCCGGCCGGCCGGCTCGCTCGACCAGACCATCCACTCACCGCCGCGCTGCGCGGCCGTCACACACACGAAGAGGAACAGACCCCATGCTTGGCGAACCCCATAACCTCCTGCACGAATTTCCGGAGCTGGAAGGCAAGATCGAGGGCCTGCGCGCGTCCAACCCGGACTTTGCGCAGCTGATGAACGACTACGACGATCTGGACTCCCGCGTGCGTCAGCTCGAAGAGCTGGGCATCCCGGTCGCCGACGAGACCATTGAAGAACTGAAGAAAGAGCGCCTAGTCCTCAAAGATCGCCTCTACCGGATCCTACACGGCTGACCCGCCGCCGCAGCGGCCATCCCGGGGCCCGCGCGGACCCTAAACACGCGAACCGCCCCGGCGGCGTCTGGACATCCCGGCCCCGGGGTGGAACCATGGCCGCCAACCCGCCCGCGCGCCGCAGCGAGACCGCCATGGACTTCCGCATTCTTCCAGTCACCTCCTTCCAACAGAACTGCACCCTGTGGTGGTGTACCGCGACCCGCCGTGCCGTGGTCATCGACCCCGGCGGCGAGGCGCCGCGCATCCTGCGCCTGCTGGCGGAGCTCAAGCTCGAGCCCGAGCGCATCCTGCTCACCCACGGGCACCTGGACCATGTCGGCGCCACCGCCGACCTGGTCGAGCAACTGGGCATTCCGGTTTGGGGTCCGCACCGGGACGACGCCTTCCTGATCCAGGCCCTGGACCAGCAGTGCGCAATGTTCGGCGTGCCGCCGCTGCCTGCCTTCGAGCCCGATCGGTGGTTGGAGCATGGCGATACCATCGCGGTGGGCGAGGCGACCTTGCAAGTCCTGCACTGTCCCGGGCACACCCCGGGCCATGTCGTCTTTTTCCATGCCGCAGGACGGCTCGCACAGGTCGGTGACGTGCTCTTCCAGGGCTCCATCGGGCGCACCGACTTTCCGCGGGGCAACTACCGAGCGCTCATCGCATCCATTACCGAACGACTCTTTCCCCTGGGGGATGACGTGCGGTTCATTCCCGGCCACGGGCCCATGTCGAGTTTTGGGGCGGAGCGCCGGACCAATCCGTTCGTCGGGCAGGCCGCCCGCTCGCCCCTGTGAGAATCGCAGATGCTATTCGATCGTTTGCTGAACAAGACGCGCCAGGCCCTGGGGAAGAAAAAGGTCCCGGAAGACCTTCCGGAGCTGGCGCGCGAACACAACGCGCTCGCGGTCAGGCGCGATGCGGTGCGGCGCCTGGCGAGCCTCCCCCAACTGCGCGACCTCCTCGCGAGCGACAGTGACGCGGGGGTGTGCGAGCTCGCCGCCACCCGTTACCGCCACCTGCTGGCGGGGACCGAACAGGCGGGTCTGACCCTGGAGGAGCGACTCGCCGAGTTCGCCGGGGTGGCGGACCCGCAACTGGTCGAGTCCCTGGCCCGCGACGGGCAGGACGCGCCGCTGCGCCGTGCCGCCATCGAGCGGATCGCCAACCCCGCGGTGCTGGTGGACTGCGCCCTGCGTGACCCCACGGCGGCCAATCGGGGCGCGGCCGTGGCCCGGCTCGAGGACCGGGCCGGCCTGGAGCAGGTGGTCCGGCAGATCGGCAAGAAGGACAAGGCGGTCTACCGCGCGGCGCGCGAGAAGCTGCGGCAACAGGCGCAAGCGCAGGCGGAACCCTTGCGGATCGGCGCGCTGTGCGCGGACCTGTGTGAGCGGGCGGAGCGCCTGGGTCACCTCCAGCAGTGGAGCCAGGACCGCGCGCTGTTGGAGCACCTGGACCGCCAATGGGCCGAGGTGGCGCCGCAGGCGCAACCCGACTGGCAGGTGCGCTATGCCGCCGCCCGCGAGGGCTTCATCGCGGCCCATGAGGCCTATCGGGCCGCCAACGCGGCCCAACTCGCGGCCCAGGAGGCCCGCACCGCCCTGGCGGCCCAGCGCGAGGCGCTGATCGCCGAGGCCGCGGGGCTCGCCGCACTCGACCCCACCGCACAGCAGGAGGCTGGGGCGCGTCTGACGGACGCGTGGGCGGCCCTGGGCGAACCGTCGGACGGCGAACAGCGCGAGCAGGAGCGGCGCTTCAACCAGCACCTGCAGGCGGTCGCCGCCGCGGTCCAGGCCCTGGCCGAGCGCCAGCGACAGGCCGAGCGGCTGCGCCACGCCACTGCCAAGGCCGAGCAAGTACTCGCCGAGTCCAAACCGCTGGACCTGGCCCAGACCCGCGTCCTGATCGAGCAGGGGGGCGCCCTGGCGGCGGGGCTCACCGGGGACGCGGCGGCCGTCGCCTTCACCGATCTGGCCGCGCGTCTGGAGGCCCGCCTCACGCACCAGCGCCGCCACGCCGAGCAGCGCCTGGCCGAGCTGCCGGCACGCATCGACGCCCTGCAGGCACTGATCGAGGCCGGCGAGCTCAAGAAGGCCGACCCCATTCACCAGAGTCTCCAGGCCGCCCTGGACCTGATCCAGACCAGCGGCCTGCCCAAGGGCGCGACCGCCGAGCTCCAGGCCCGCCTGCGGGAACTGGGGCCGCGCGTGCGCGACCTGCAACACTGGCGCCGCTGGGGCGCGGACCAGCACCGCGAGGCACTGTGTGTGGCCATCGAGACCCTGCGCGAACAGGACCTGCCGTTGGCGGCGGTCGCCGAGCGCCTGCACGTCCTGCGCACCGACTGGCAGGAGGTTGACCGCGCCGGTTCACCCGCCAACAAGGCACTGTGGGAGCGCTTTCACCAGGGGACCGCGGCCGTCGCCGAGCGGGTGCGGCCGCTGCTGCAGGCCCAGGCGGCGGAGGCGGAGGCCAACCGCACCGCCCGCGAGCGGGTGTGTCGGCAGCTCGAGGACTTTCTGTCGCAGGTCGACTGGGAGCGGGTGGACTGGAAGCGGGTGGTGCGCGCGGGCACCGAGGTCCGGCAGGCCTGGTCGCTGATCGGCCACTGCGAGCCGCGCGAGCGCCGCCGGCTGGAGCGCCGGTATCGGCAGGCGAGCGACGCGCTGGAGCAGCGGTTGACCGCCGAGCGGGCGCGCAATCAGGCCTTCAAGCGGGAGCTGATCGAGCGGGTGCGCGCGGCCGCGCAGCGGCCGGACCTGGACGCGGCCATCGAGGAGACCAAGGCCCTCCAGCGCCAGTGGCACACCACGGTGGCGGCCCGGCAGCGCGATGAAAACCGCCTCTGGCAGAGTTTCCGGGCCGCCTGCGATGCGGTCTTCGAGCGCCGCGCCGCCCAGCACCAGGCGCAGCGCGGCGAGGCCGACGCCAACGTGGCCGCCCGCGCCGCACTGTGCGACGAGGCCCTGGCCTGTGCCGTCGCCGCGGACGACCCGCGCCGGCTGGCCGCCGCACTACGCGACCTCGAACACCGCTGGCGCGAGGGTGAGTCGCTGCCGCTGCCACGTGCGGCCACCGCGGCCCTGAACCGCCGCTGGCAAGCGGCGTGCGAGCGGCTGCGCGCGCGCGGTCAGGAACTCGAGGACACCGCCGGGCGCCAGGTTTTCGACCTGCTGCTACGCCGCGCGGCCCTGTGCCAGGACCTGGAGCAGGGCCTGCTGGAGCCGCCGGCCATCCCGGTCGACCTGGCGGCCGCCGAACAGGCGTGGGCCGGTCTGCCGGAACTGCCGGATCGTCCCCAGCGGGAGGCCCTGGACGGGCGTTGGCGCGCCGCCCTGGCTGCCGCCGCCGATCCGGAGCGACTGGCTCAGTTGCGCGACCAATGCCAGGCCAACGCCGAGCGGCGCGAGCGACTGTGTCTGGAGTTGGAGATCGCCGCCGGGGTGGAGTCCCCCACCGCCCTGGCGCAGGAGCGGCTGCGGCTCCAGGTCGATCGGCTGGCCGAGCGTATGAGCGAGGGAGATGCCGACAGCCTGCGCGGTGCCGCCGACCTGTTGCGCACCTGGTATCTGCTGGGCCCCGCGCCCCGCGCGACGGACCTTGAGGCGCGGGTGGAGCTGGTGCGGCAGGCGCTGATGGGCGGTGCGCCCAAGGTTCCCGCGGCGCAGCCGGAGGCGGCCTGAGGCCCTGAGCGTCAGATTGCTCACGCCAAGGCGCCAATCTCGCAAAGAAATACAATCGGTTAGAACCACTATCCAGATCACCCTCCGGGTGACTGGCGCAACACTGATAACGCACTGAAAAGCCTTGGCGAGCTTGGCGCCTTGGGGTGGCAACTGCTCTTTCCAGGATGAACGTGGCGGGCGCCTTGGCCGTTCCCCCACCCCGCCCTCCCCCAAAGAGGGGAGGGAGCATCGGAGCCCGCTCCCGGGGCGACTTTCACGGTCACGCAACGCGCCGCAACGTCCGACCGGCCCCCGTGATAGCCTGTGCCCAATCCGCAGCCCCCACTAGAACTATCGCCCATGCAACAACTCACCCCCGAAGGCCAGAGCCTCGTCGCTGAACTGGCTAACCGCCACGGTTTCAGCGTGGATGCCGTCACCCACCTGCTGTTCGCCGTGCGCAACGGCAACGGCACCATGGCCCAGTTCGGCCACCCGGAGTTCGGCGGCGGCGGCCAGTGGATGCGCGGCGGCATGATCATGTTGGGTGACATGTTCAACCACGCACTCAAGGGCCGCGTCGACGCGCTGTGCAGCGAGATCGCCGACGTCCTCGCCCGGCAGCCCGGCCTGCTTCACTCCGGCAGCTTCCAGTCGCAGAGTCAGGGCGGGGCCGGCTACCAGACCCAGACCGCCGGGGGCTCCCCGGGCCAGTCCAGCCTGTTCGTCCCCGACCCGGCCGCCAACTGGTGGCCGGCCGAGCTGGGTTCGCCCAGTGCCACCGGCTCCCAGAATCAGGTGAAATATGCCTATTTTGCCAATATCCGGAGGTTGGCGGTGGACACCGGCGGCGAGTGCTGGGTCTATGATACCCAAGACCACCAGATCGGCGGCTTCTCCCAGCAACAGGGCTATGGGTCCTCGATCACCTTCAGCAGCCAGTATGGCACCGTCAACCTGGGGAGCCTGTCGGTGGTCTCGCGGGGGCCCTCGCTGGGCTAACGGCCATGGCGCCCTCACCACCCCGAACGATGAAAGTGGCGGGCGCCTTGGCCGTTCCCCCACCCCGCCCTCCCCCACGAGGGGGGAGGGAGAGTTGGACCGCGCTCCCGGCGCGCCTCTTACGGTAATCAATCGGCGCGAGCCGCCACTCAGTGGAAGGGACTTACGATGATCTCGGTCGCTGCCTATCTGGAGAACGAGAAGGTCGCGGATCTGAGGAGCGAGTATGTCAATGGCCGGCGCGTCCCCTTGGTGGGTGCCAGCCGGCTGCATGACCAACTCTGTATGCGTCTCGCCCGCCTGCTCCAGCAGCAACTGACGGGGTCGCCCTACCGCCTGTTCCGCCCGACGGTCAAGGTTCATATCCAGGGCGCGGGCGACGAACGCTTCTACTATCCCGACCTCCAGGTCGGGCGCGATGAGGATCTGGAGTACCCGGACTTTCTGGATGCACCCCGGTTGATCCTGGAAGTCCTGTCGGCGACCAGCGCGCCGCGCGACCGGGAGGAGAAGGCCCCGGCCTACTGCCGCATCCCGGGGCTCGAGGAGTTGGTCCTGATCGCCCACGACGCGCCGCGCATCGAGGTGTGGCGGCGGGCCCAGGGTTGGGTGCCGCAGATCGTGAGCGGCACTGAGTGTTTGCGGCTGCCGAGCATCGCGGGCGAGATCCCGTTGGCAGCAATTTATGGCGGACTGGCCCTGCCCGGGCCATGAGCCAAATCGGCCCCGGCGGCGATTGCCGCGCCGAATTTCCGTGTATAGGCTAGCCGTTACCATGGACCAAGCACCCAATCTGTTTTCCTATCGCCGGCACTGGGCGCACAAGCTCGGGGTCGCCCCGGAATTGCCCATGTCCCGGGCGGAGATGGACCTGCTGGGCTGGGACGCCTGCGACGTGATCATTGTCACCGGCGACGCCTATGTGGACCACCCCTCCTTCGGTATGGCGATCATCGGCCGACTGTTGGAGGCGCAGGGGTTTCGGGTCGGCATCATCAGCCAGCCGGACTGGACCTGCGCGGCCGACTTTCAGCGCCTAGGCCGTCCGACGCTCTTTTTCGGCATCACCGCCGGCAACATGGATAGCATGGTCAACCGCTATACCGCGGATCGGCGGGCGCGCTCGGACGACGCCTATACCCCGGGCGGCGTCCCCGATCGGCGCCCGGATCGCTCGGTGACCGTCTATGCCCAGCGCGCGCGCGAGGCGTACAAGGATGTCCCCATCGTCATCGGTGGGATCGAGGCCAGCCTGCGGCGCATTGCACACTACGATCACTGGTCGGAGAAGGTGCGACGCGCCGCCTTGGTGGACGCCAAGGCGGACCTGGTGATCTTCGGCAATGCCGAGCGGGCGGTGGTGGAGGTGGCGCACCGGCTGGCCCGGGGTGAGCCGATCGTCGCCATCCGCGACGTGCGCGGCACCGGCTTCATGGTGCGCGAGGTGCCGGCGGGATGGACCGAGATCGATTCCAGCCACCTGGACCAGCCGGGGCGGGTGGAGTCCCATCGGGACCCCTATGCGGCGCCGCCGCCGGGGTGCGAATCGAGCAAGGCGGGTACGCACGTACAAGCGACCGCTCCCAACCCCCGTATTGGCTCACGCCAAGACGCCAAGGCGCCAAGCACAACAACGCTGGTCCCGCGCGCTCCCGATCACCCGCAGGATGCCTCGCCCGATGCCGATACTGCACTGAATGACCTTGGCGTCTTGGCGTCTTGGCGTGAGAATGTTTCTGTTCAGGCCGATCCAGTCGCGGCCGTCCCCATCACCTTCCACCGTCGCCCCCGCCATCTGGATCGGGGCCACACCGTGGTGCGCCTGCCCTCCTTCGAGCAGGTGCGCGCGGAGCCGATCCTCTACGCCCATGCCTCGCGGGTCTTTCACCAGGAGACCAACCCCGGCAACGCCCGCGCCCTGATCCAGGCTCACGGCGACCGGGCGGTCTGGCTCAATCCACCGCCCATCCCGTTGACCACCGCGGAGCTGGACCGGGTCTATGAGCTGCCCTACAGCCGCCGTCCGCACCCGGGCTATGGTGCTGCGCCCATCCCGGCCTGGGAGATGATCCGCTTCTCGGTCAATATACTGCGCGGCTGCTTCGGCGGCTGTACCTTCTGCTCCATCACCGAACATGAGGGGCGGATCATCCAGAACCGCTCCGCGGCATCCATCCTGCGCGAGATCGCGGAGGTCCGAGACCACACGGCGGGTTTCACCGGCACCATCTCGGATTTAGGCGGTCCCACTGCCAATATGTGGCGGCTCGCCTGTAAAGACCGGGCGATCGAGTCGTCCTGTCGCAAACTGTCCTGTGTCTATCCGACCATCTGCCCGAATCTCAATACGGACCATGGCCCGCTGATCCAACTGTATCGGGCGGCACGCCAGGTGCCTGGCGTTAAGCGCGTACTGATCGCTTCGGGTCTGCGCTATGACCTGGCGGTGCGCTCGCCCGAATACGTGCGGGAACTGGTTACCCACCATGTCGGCGGCTATCTCAAGATCGCCCCGGAACACACCGAGTCCGGACCGCTCGCCATGATGCAGAAGCCAGGCATCGGGGCCTATGACCGCTTCAAGGCCCTCTTCGATAAATACTCCAAGGAGGCGGGCAAGGAGCAATACCTGATCCCCTATTTCATCGCCGCCCACCCGGGGACGACCGATCTCGACATGCTCAACCTGGCACTGTGGCTAAAGAAACATGGCTTCCGGCCGGACGCGGTCCAGGGCTTCCTGCCCACCCCGCTGGCCATTGCATCGGCCATGTATCACACTGGCGTCAACCCGTTGAAACGCGTGACCCGGGATGCCGAGCGGGTGAGTGTGGTGCGCGGCGCGCGGCAGCGGCGCCTGCACAAGGCCTTCCTGCGCTATCACGACCCGGAGAACTGGCCGCTGTTGCGCGAGGCGCTCAAGGCCATGGGGCGCGCCGACCTGATCGGCAACGGCAAGCGCCACCTGATCCCCGCCTTTCAGCCGGCCGGCACTGGGCAGACGCCGGAGGGTCGGCGCCGCCCCGGGTTTGGCTTGGCCCCGGGTGGGACCACCGCCATGCGCCCGATCCGCCCAGCCGGGCGCCGGCGCTAGAACCTGGAAAGATTGATTGTCCGCAAATGAACGCAAAAAACGCAAATAAAATTAGATTGTTGGGTTCAATCCCGTGCTTAATCGCGAGGTGAGCTGGTCGCCTGGGCCAAATGACCGATTATTCGCGTTCATTTGCGTTCATTTGCGTTCATTTGCGTTCATTTGCGTTCATTTGCGTTCATTTGCGGACAAATAGCTCTTTGTCGGTTAGAAGAGTTCCGCGGGCGTGCCCTCACCTCGGCCAAGTCCCACGATCATGGCACGCAACTGTTCCATGGCCCGCTCCTGGTAGGCGTTGGGGTCCCACTTCGGTCCCATCCATGGCTGCGATTCCCGGAGGGTGACGCCGAGGCGCTCGGGGATCAGGATGTCATAGATGGCGCGCCATTCGCCTTCGACTCGCAGCGCCAGGCTGGGGTTGATCAGGTATTGGCCGCGACGTATCCGCAGAAAGAGCTTGCGATTATAGGGGCCGTCGCGGTTGAGTTCATTCTTGGAGAGGATGGATGAGACATAGTTGCGCTTCTTACGGCGTGCCGGAACCACCGATTCCGGGAAGTGCTCCAGCACCGTGGCGAAATCGACCGCGGTGAGCAGTTGCCCGTGTGAGACCCAGTTCTCGCCGAGCCGTTGATAGAAGAGCACCAGGGCAACGCTCAACATCAGGTATTCCATCCAGCGCCGGTCGAGCTTCACCAGGCGGCCATCGACCTGGATGTCGATGCTGGCCGGGGCGAGGCGCTCGAAGACCGCCGGCAGGCGGGTACGGGCAAAACGCTCGTCCGCGCAGGCGCGGTCCAGAGCGATCTGGAAGGCGTTGAGTCCGTTACCATCCACCAGACTCAGGTCGGCGTCGCGCTCCAGCAAATGATGGATGAGATCGGCATGACCCATGCGGCTGGCGATCATCAGCGGCGTCTGGCCGAAGCAGTTGCGGAAGTCCGCCCCGTATTTGTCGACCTCGCGCAACACCCCGCCCGGGTTTTTCAGCCCATAGAGCAGATAGTGCTTCTTCTCCAGCAGTGGCCAGGCCTTGTCCGGGTGGCGGGCGGCCTGGAGCCCGGCGCGATTGAGCGCATTGAGCAGCGGCTGGTCGCGATAGACCAGGGCGTATTCCATGAGTCCGATGCGTGCCTTCTTGTCCCCCTTCACCAGGGCCGCCTCGCGCAGTGCGGTGAGTGCGTCGGCGCGCAGCACGGTCCAGGGGACCTGCTGCTGCTTCAGGATCTGCTCGCGGATCTCGGCCGCCTGCTCGTCCTTGCCCTGGAGCTCCAGCCGATGGGCCTCGCGCCGCCATTCCTCCAGGCTGGAGCGCTGTTCCTCCACGTCGGCGACGCCCTGATGGACCTCAGTCAGTCCGAGTAGCGTGAGCAGGGGTTGGGTCGGGCGTGGTTCGATCAAATAGAGGTTACGCACCGCCCGGGTCACCGCCACGTAGAGTGCGTTGATGTAGAACTTGTAGACCTCGAGCGACTTGTCGCCCTTGTCCCGGCCGCGGGCGTAGCGCAGCTCACCCTGCAGGTCCGCCTCGGTGAGGTCTGCTGCGATGTCCCGGAAGCGCTTTTCCTCGCCACTGACGAAGCCATAGAGCAGGACGTTCTCGTACTCCAGCCCCTTGGCCTCGTGGATGGAGAAGACCAGCGGGGTGCGGAAGAAGCGGCGCACCTCGGCCTTCTGCTCGTCGTGCAGGACCAGGATGGCGAAGCGGGCGGAGGCGGCGGTGCGCCGGTCGAGATCCCGCTTGACCGCCTCGGTATCGGCCAGCAGCCCGACCCGGCCGGCGCTGGGGCCGCGGCTCACCACCAGATAGTTGCTCTCCCGGTCCACCGAGCCGAAACGGGCGTGCTTGATATGCAGCAGCCGGTTGGCGACCTCGGTGACCTGCGGCGAGTTGCGGAAATTGGTGTTCAGTATCCGGATCAGCTCGGTGGGGCTGGCGTCCCCCTGCTGGTTCCAGAAGAGTGTTTTGACCTTGGACCAGGAGAAAAAATTGGGGTGGACGATCTGGTTGGAGTCGCCGCACAGCAGGAACCCGCGCGGGTCGCGTAGTGCCTTGAGGATCAAGAGCAATTGGACGTTGGTCAGGTCCTGCACCTCGTCCACCACCACAAAATCGTAGCGGGGGGCGACGCGCGCCAGCCAGGCATGGCTCAGGATGTTGGCGTCAAACCAGCCCTCATCGGTGAGGAATTGCAAATAGCGCTCGAACAGGTCATAGACCGCCCCGCGCAGTTCGGGTGGGTAGATGGACTGGCGGACCCCCAGCGCGAGATAGGTCTCCCGATCGAGATAGGGCCGGTCCTCGGCGGTGCCGGTGATGGCCCCCTGGACCTCCTCGAAGAGCCGGTGGCTGTCTTTCAGTTCCTTCGGGAGCCGCTGGCGGGCCGCCCAGCCAGCGAAGACCCGTGGGGTCATCTCGCGGCCCGGGGGGACCTGGATACTCTCCAGGTACTCCCGGAAGGAGAGGAACTCCACCTCTTGGTCCTCGTTCTCGTAGCCCTGGGCGTAGTAGAGGTCGCGGGCGTTCTGGGCGAGAAAAGGCGAGCGGGTCACGTAGAGACAGTCGCCCCGGGCGTCCTTCATCTTCTCCAGGGTCAGGGCGGTCTTGCCGCTGCCGGCCGAGCCGATGATCACGAGCGGCGGGGGCAGGCGATAGATCGCCTCCTGGTCGTCATCGAAGGACAACACCTTGTCCAACAGGTGGAAGCGGTGCAGAGCCGGGTTGAGATAGGGCAGCTCGGGTGCGGTCTCTGCCGCCTCGGCGCCGATCGCCGGGATGCGGTCCTCGTCGATCGTGACGCCGCGGGCGAGAAAGCGGGACTGCTCGTAGGCGTGTTGGTGGATGAGCTCCAGGGCCAGGACACAGCGCTCCCCGGCGTGTCGGTATAGGGCGAACAGCAGTCGGTTACTGCGGTCCAGGCGTGCCCGGTAGAGGTTGTCGCCGATCTTCTTGACCTCCGCCGAACGGAAATCGCCGGCGCGCAGATATCCCGCGAGCTTGTCGAAACCGGGAATGGCCGCGATATCGAGACCGCGGTAGATGAGAATCTTCATGGCACCCCTGTTGATTGCCGCTTCCCGGGTCGACGCGAACCCCGGTCGTCAAAACGGCCATGATTATAAGGCTTGCGTAGAGGTTCCGGGTGGGTGGCCCGTCCCGCCAAGGGGCGCTGGGGTTCGGGTGCGATGTCTCGTTTTGGCAACAGTCGATGCCGCCGTCCGGCCCGGGACGCTACCGTATGCGGCGTGGTTGGCGGGCCGCCAAGCGCCGTTCAACCACTGATCGTTGCAAATATGTTGCTCAGAGGAAAAAAAGTTGCACTGGGGTTCGCGTTGTAGGCTAAAATCTCTGCGTCCGATTGTTCAGTCAGTATGCCTCGTCCGGTCTCTAGGCACCGTCGTCGTTCGCGGGGGCATGGCAAACCCGGCAGCGCGGCGCTGGCTCAGACCCTAGGTGTTGTTTTTTCCTGACATGGTGAGACTGCCTAGGCGCTTTCTCGACCAACCTCACTCAACCAATCGCAACAGGAAACACAAGATGCGCAAAGACCACAAGACATTCCGCGTCGCCGCCCTGACCGCCTCCCTGGCGATGGCCGCGGTGCTCGCAGCCCCCGTCAGCGCTGAGGACTCGATCGGCCTGTACTGGAAAGCCGCTCCGACCACGACCGCCTGGGTCAACCCCTACGGCGAGTGCTGGCAGGGGCAGGATGGTGAAAAACTGGCTCCGTGCGGCGAACCCACCTTCGTTCCCCATGCCCCGCTGGTCATGCGCCTGCTTTTTGAAATCAACAGGTATCAGCTCCAGGATATCCGCAACCCCGAAGAGCTGCGCAAGCTCGACGCCCTGATCGCGGAATTCCAGTCGACCCCGCGTGAGGAGGTGGTCAGCATCGTCGGCCACACCGACAAGCTCGGCAGCCTGCAGCTCAACCAGACGTTGAGCGAGAATCGTGCCGAGACCATCAAGAACTACATGATCGACCATGGTTATCCCGCCGCCGATATCCGCGAGGTGAAGGGCATGGCCTGGGAAGGCGGCAACGATGTCGCCGCCGACGGTTCGATCATCGACCTGGGTCCCTTGGAGAACAACCCCCTGCGTCGCCGCGTGGTCGTGACCGAACTGGGTCCGGATCAGCTCAAGCAATACCAGTAGTCCGGTGTGGGGTCGGCCCCAAGCGGGCGCCGATCCTTCGCCCCCAGGGAATCCGCCGCCGCGGGGCGTTGAACGACGCCCCAAGGCCCAAGGCCCAAGGCCCAAGGCCCAAGCCCCAAGCCCCAAGCCCCAAGCCCCAATCGGCATCGAACGCTGCCGCTGCACCTGCGGGTATGGGTATGGGCGAGT
Source organism: uncultured Thiodictyon sp. (assembly GCF_903946935.1). GTDB lineage: Bacteria > Pseudomonadota > Gammaproteobacteria > Chromatiales > Chromatiaceae > Thiodictyon. The sequence continues at coordinate 19,271 of NZ_CAJAXH010000255.1, read as the reverse complement.
GCGGACGGAAGCAATGGATGACACCCATCCAATAAGCCTCATCCCCCCCGACGGAGGCTTAAAGGACGACCGGCCCGCGGGTTTCCCGCGGGCCGGTTTTTTTATGGGTCGCTTGACCGGGGCGTCGTCGACTCAGACCGCGAGCTCATTCGGCAGCAGGCGGAGAAACTCCTTCCTGACCACCTCGTAGCATTCACACACCCGCGCCTCCATGCCCGGGCGGTCAAGCACGGTGATATGGCCCCGGCTGTATTTGATCAATCCGGCCTCCTGCAACTTGCCGGCGGCCTCAGTCACACCCTCACGCCGCACGCCCAGCATGTTGGCGATCAGTTCCTGGGTCATGCTGACCTCATTCTTGGGCAACCGATCGAGACTGAGCAGCAGCCAGCGGCAGAGTTGCTGATCCACCGAATGGTGTCGATTACACACGGCGGTCTGTGCCATTTGGGTCAACAGGGCCGAGGTATAGCGCAGCAACAGGTGCTGCAAGGCCGCGGAATGGTTGACCTCCTGCTTGAAGGTACGCCCTTTCAGTCGATAGGCATGCCCCGCGCTCTGCACCACGGCCCGGTTTGGCATCGTCTCGCCGCCCAGAAAGAGGGCGATACCCACGATGCCCTCCTTGCCGACGACGGCGATCTCCGCGGAGGCGCCGTTTTCCATGACATACAGCAGGGAGACGATCGCGTCGGCGGGGAAGTAGACGTGCTTCAGTTGTCCTCCAGACTCGTACAAGGCCTGGCCAAGTGGGAGCGGCACCAGTTCCAGGTGGGGCGTCAGTCGCTCGAAAACGGCATCAGGCAGAACGGCGAGTAGGCGGTTCTCGCGCGGGTTAGGTACGCTGGTGGCCATGGCTGCGGGGCAATCTCTGCGCGTTGGAGTGTAGGGACAACTTAACAGTGGATTTCAACCCTAAGCCAGAAAATTGTCAAGTCTCCCCGGGGTATAACGACGCTAGCCTGGGATTGTTACGCCCATAGGGTCCTCAATCAGATTGCTTTCTTTTTACCGAGCCATCGCTTAAGCCATGCGAGCGACCTGCGGCTTGGTCGTGGGTCCGGACTTTACTCACCCATTGCTTGGCGGGCCATGCTATGTGCGATAGCGCACAGACCAATCTCCGTACGCTGTGAATTTCTCGCGCCCGGCAGTGACCGGGTGGCCGCTGGCCATTCTCTGTGGGATGGCGTACAGACCGAACAATGGCGGAGCGCGCATCTTGCCGATCATTGCTAAGACCTCCTTGCCCAGCAAGCCCGTCGGCGCACTCTCCCCCGGGGCATCCCAGGGTGTCACTGTCCACAAGGCAACCGCTCGGAGTTATACAAATGCCATTAGTTTCATTGATTATCACCCTCGTCATCGTGGGCGTCGGGCTCTGGCTGATCAATAACTACATCCCCATGGATGGGAAGATCAAAGCGATCCTGAATGTGGTCGTGGTTATCCTCGTGATCCTGTGGCTCCTGTCCGTCTTCGGGCTCTTAGGTTCATTAGCGCCACTGCGGATAAACTAACGGATTTTATCAGTAATACCTGAGCCCTGGGAAGTCACCGAATGAACACGATGAAATTGTTGGCGGTCGCGCTAATCATTGCCGGCGGTCTGGCCCTGGCGTATGGCAGCTTCAGCTATACCAAAGAGACCCAGCAGGCCCAGTTCGGTCCGCTGGAATTAACCGTCAAAGATCAACAGACGGTCAACATCCCGGTGTGGGCCGGTGTGGTGGTATTAGCAGCGGGCGTGCTCCTGCTGCTGCTGCCAAAGAATCGCTAGTCCCCGCGGTGGCGGGGACCCAATCGCTCTCCTGCCGCCTGGCGGGAGAGTGGAGAACGCCATGAACGATCTTAGTCTTCCCAAACTCACGGCGCCGAGACGGCCGGGCCTGACCGGGCGTGTCACTCGGGTCGCCAGTTATTACCATCCCCGTACCTGGAGAGAAAAGGGGCTGTGGTGGACCACTGGCTTGTTCCTGATCACCTATCTGGTGATCGTTGTGATCCTGGGCATTTACTGGTCACGCTCACCAGGCACCTTCAGCGTCCATGACATCGCCATGGGGCTAGCCAAGTACGATCAGACCAAGCTGGTCCCGGGTACGGCCACTGCGGCCGCTGCGATCGGTATCGGCGAGGTCATACTCGATAAGCCGGGCGGCTATATGAGCAACGACATCGCCCCGCCCGGTGTCTATCTGGACAATATCCCCAACTGGGAGTTCGGCGCCCTGACGGCTTGGCGCGACCTGAACAACGCCCTGCGCAATGATTTCAGCCGCGCCCAGTCGCAATCGGTGGAGGACCCGGACCTCGAGATCGCACAACCCCTAACCAACTACCAATCGGACTCCTGGATCTTCCCATCCACCGAGTCGGAGTATCGCTTGGCCGTGACGGCGCTGCGCCGCTATTTCAACCGGCTGACCGACGAGAAGGCTCAGGACGGCCAATTCTTCGCGCGGGCGGATAATCTGACGGCCTATATGGAGGTCGTGGAAAAGCGGCTCGGCAGCTTGGCGCAACGGTTGTCGTTTGCGGTGGGTCAGGCGCGCCTCAATACGGACCTGGCTGGCGATCCCAATGCCCGTCAATCGACCCCGGTCGACAGCCTGTCGGAGACCAAGACGCCCTGGTCTAAGATCGACGATGTGTTTTTTGAGGCCCGCGGCTATACCTGGGCTTTACTGCATGCCCTGCAGGCGATGGAGATCGATTTCCAGCCGGTACTCAAGGACAAGAATGCCGTGGTGTCCCTGCAGCAGATCGTGCGCGAGTTGCAGAATACCCAGAACACCATCTGGAGTCCGCTGATCCTTAATGGGACCGGGTTTGGCCCCATGGCCAATCACTCGCTCGTGATGGCTTCCTATATCTCGCGGGTGAATGCGGCAGTGACTGACTTGCGCAGCCTCCTGAAGAACGGGTAATTCCAAACCTGCCCGCGGTGCGGGCGGCGTCCGAACCTCAGTGTGAGGCAGGGTTAAACGAAGCCGGGTCCCGCGCGACTCGTCGGCTGGCCCATAGCACAACGGCAATAGCGGGAGCCGGCTAGATGAATGCATTCAGGGCCAGCGCGATGGCCACGATCCTTGCTGGCGGTTTGGGCGTGCCTGCCGGCAGTCTTCCTTTTTCCAACGACACCAGGGGCGCCGCCTCAGCGTTGGTCGATAAGTGTCCTGGTCTCTGTCGTGCCAGCCGTCTGCCGCTCAAGATCAGTAAGACCCCGAGAACCGCACCACCGCAGTGCGCCAGCGAACAGACCGACCGCAGATTACATTGTAGAGTACGTTCTATCTGATGCCAGGTTCGCTCGAGAACTGAGCCAGACCCCGAACTCCGGCACTGTGCCGGGCTTACCCAGCCACCACGAGGATCACCCAAAATGTCGACCAAAGACGAATACGTTGCCAGCATGAAGCACCAGCTCGATGTCTGGAGCGCGGAGATCGACTCCTTGGAGGCGAAGGCGGATGACATCCGTGAGGATGCCAAGGAGAAGTATGCGCAGCAGCTTGCCGCGTTGCGGGTCAAGCGCGATGAAGGCGAGAAAAAGCTGGAGGAAATGAAGGAGGCCAGCGAATCGACTTGGGAACAAGTCAAGGTAGAGGCCGAAAAGGCCTGGGCGGCATTGAAGGATTCGGTGCAGACTTTCCACTCGCATTACAAAGCTTAGGGGTCGCCCCGCTGTCGGCGAGGTCGTTGGTCCGCACCGCGGACCCTGGTGGGCTCCGGCGTCGATCATGGCTCTCGGCCAGCGGCGACCTGGAAAATTCCCTCACGGAGACACGAAGCCACGAAGATTTTTCTTTAGTCTTCGGGTCTTCTTGAGAGAACAAATCTTTGCTTACGCGCTGGGTGTTGTGCCCGGACCGATGATCGAGGCCTTGGCTCACCCCCATTGCCCTCAAGGGCTGCGGAGCGGATTGATCGCTTGGTGAGTGATTCTTGATTCTATGGCTATTCGTGAAACATTACTTCAGATAAGGATGCGGTTGCTTGGCAACGGCCTGACCAAGACCTATGTCGGGGACGAGCCACCATTGCGCGCCGAGCTGTTCAGCGCCGTACAAATGGAGCAGCATGGCCGGGCGCTCGCCGCCGTGCATGTATTGACCCCGCGCCGCGCGTCGGATCAATTGCTTGGGCGACTTAACGCCAATGAGCTGACGCTGGTCGATGTCTGCGCGCTGCTCATTGAGGCGGTGGCCAAGAACCGTCGGATCGCCCCTGCGGGTGAGTGGCTACTCGACAATTTCTATCTCATCGAGGAACAGATTCGCACCGCCAAGCGTCATCTGCCAAAGGGCTACAGTCGGGAACTGCCGCGCCTGCGCAGTGGCCCCTCCGCCGGCTTGCCGCGGGTCTATGACATCGCATTGGAGATCATCGCGCATGGCGACGGGCGCGTCGATCCGGAAAACCTTAGCCGCTTTGTCGCGGCCTATCAGGACGTAACGCCCTTGCGGCTGGGCGAGCTGTGGGCCATCCCCATCATGCTACGCATCGCCCTCATCGAGAATCTCCGGCGGGTGGCGGCCCGGATCGCCGGCAGTCGCACCGGTCATAATCTGGCCGACGCTTGGGCCGATCAGATGGTGGCGATGGCCGAGCGCGATCCGAAGAATGTGATCCTGGTGATTGCGGACATGGCGCGCGCACAACCCCCGCTGTCGAGCGCCTTTGTGGCCGAGTTCGCCCGCCGCTTGCAAGGTCGCAGCCCGGCCCTGGCCTTGCCGCTGACCTGGATCGAGCAGAACCTCGCCGACACCGGTCTCACGACCGAGGAACTGGTGCAGGCGGAGAACCATCAACAGGCCGCCGACCAGGTCTCCATCAGCAATAGCATTGGCAGCCTCCGCTTTCTGGGGACCATGGATTGGCGCGAGTTCGTGGAGACCATGAGTGTGGTGGAGCGCATCTTGCGCCTGGACCCCGGCGGCGTTTACGGCCGGATGGATTTCGCCACCCGGGATCGTTACCGTCACGTGGTGGAGCGTATCGCCAAGGGTTGCCAAGGTGCGGAGACGCAGGTGGCGCAGCACGCGATCGACTTGGCCGTAGCCGGTGCGGCCGGCGTGCAAGACGCCGAGCGCACCGGGCATGTGGGTTATTACCTGATCGATCGGGGACTGGTGCTGCTGGAGCGCCGGGTCAAAGCGCGCGTGGGGATCTTGGATGCCCTGCAACGGCGGGGGCGTCGGTCGCTGCTGTTTTTGTATCTGGGTGCCATCGGCCTGCTGTCGGCGCTCTTTGCCGCGAGCCTGCTGGCCCAGGTATCGATCGCCAGCGCGTGGTTGTTTATCCCCCTGGGTATAGCTGCGTTGTTGGGTACGAGTCAGTTGGCCGTGGCCCTGGTGAACTGGTTGGGGACCCTGCTCGCCTCGCCCCAACTGCTGCCGCGGATGGATCTCAGCACCGGCATTCCGGGGCAGTCGCGCACCCTGGTGGTGACCCCGACCATGCTCAGCAGCGCCGCGGGCATCGAGTCCTTGGTCGAGGCACTGGAAGTGCGGTTCCTGGCCAATCGGGACGACCAACTGCACTTCGGCCTGTTGACCGATCTGCGTGATGCCCAGACCGAGACCTTGCCGGGTGATGCGGCCCTGGTGCAGTTGGCCGGGGAGCGGATCGCCGCCTTGAATGCGCGATATCCGCGCGTGCGGGGCGATACCTTCTTCCTGTTTCACCGCCCGCGGGTATGGAACCCGCAGGAGCGGGTCTGGATGGGTTATGAACGCAAACGCGGCAAACTGGCCGACCTGAACGCCCTGCTGCGCGGCGCGGCACCGGCGGCGGATACGCCCGGGAATGGCTTCGCGTTGGTCGTCGGCGATCCGACGCCCCTTTTGGAGGTGCGCTATGTCATCACCCTGGACACCGATACCCAACTCCCGCGCGACACCGCGCGGGCGCTGGTCGGCGCCATGGCTCATCCACTCAACGGCCCGCGCCGTGACCTGGATCGCGGGTTGGTCGTCGATGGCTACGCCATTCTGCAACCGCGGGTTGCCGTCAGTCTGCCCGGCGCCAACCGCTCGCGCTATGCGCGGCTGTGCGGGAGCGATGCCGGCCTCGACCCCTATACGCACGCCGTCTCCGATCTCTATCAGGATTGGTTTCAGGAGGGCTCGTTCATCGGCAAGGGGATCTACGACGTCAGGGCCTTCGAAACGGCGCTCGCCGGGCGCTTCCCGGAAAACCGCATCCTGAGCCACGACCTGCTGGAAGGGTGCTACGCGCGCTCCGGTCTGCTCTCCGATGTGCAGTTGTATGAGGATTCACCCGCCTGCTACCGTGCGGACGTGAGTCGTCGCTACCGCTGGATCCGCGGGGATTGGCAGATCGCCGGGTGGCTGCTGCCGCGTGTCCCCGCCGCCGACGGCGGGTGGCGCCGCAACGCGCTCTCGGCACTCTCCCGTTGGAAACTGGCCGATAACCTGCGGCGCAGTCTGGTGCCCGTGGCCCTCACCCTGTTGTACCTGCTGGGCTGGGTGCTGCTGGCCGCGCCCGGCTATTGGACCTTGGCGGTGCTCGGCATCTCGTTGGTTCCATCGCTGCTGACCGCGCTACTGAACGGGCTCCGCAAACCGGGCGACGTGGGCTGGGGACTGCACCTGGGTGCGGCGGTACGCGCCGCGGGCCGTCAGTTGGCCCAGGCGGTATTTGCCATCGCCTGCCTGCCGTATGAAGCCTGGTTCAGTCTGGAGGCCGTGCTGCGCACCCTCTGGCGGATGTGGGTGAGTCACCGCGGTCTGCTCGAATGGACGGCCTCGGGCGACCTCGACCAGCGCTCGGCGGGGCTGATGGGTTTCGCTCGGCAGATGGGGTTCGCCCCTGCGGCAGCGCTGCTCACTGCGCTCGCCCTGGCCGGGCTCAACCCGCCCGCACTGTGGGTGGCGGCGCCGATCCTGCTCCTGTGGTTCGCCTCGCCGGCGATTGCCTGGTGGCTGAGTCGTCCCCTGACGCGGCGTGCGGCGCGACTGAGCGCCGACCAAACGCGTTTTCTGCGCACGCTCGCCCGCCAGACCTGGGATTTTTTCGAGACCTTTGTCGGACCCGCGGACCACTGGCTGCCGCCGGACAACTACCAGGAGCATCCCGTGGCCGTGGTCGCGCATCGCACCTCGCCGACCAACATGGGGCTGTCTTTACTCGCTAACCTGGCCGCCTACGACTTCGGTTACCTGCCACTCGGCGCCGTGATCGAGCGCACGACCGACGCACTACGCACGATGGCCGGTCTGGAGCGCTACCGCGGTCATTTCTTCAACTGGTATGACACCGAGTCGCTGCAGCCACTGCCACCGGTCTATATCTCATCGGTGGACAGCGGCAACCTCGCGGGCCACTTGCTGACTTTACAGCCGGGTCTGCTCGCCCTGGTCGATGACCCCATCGTGCGGGCGCGTACCCTTGCCGGGATCAGCGACAGCTTTCGCTGTCTGCTGGAGGCGACCAACGGCGTCGTGCCCGCGGCGTTCATGCGGTTTGCCGAGACGCTGCACGCCCAGTCCCTGGCGCTTCCCACCTCGTTGCCGGCCGCTCGGGACTGCCTGGAGCGGTTGGCGGCCGAGGCCGAGAGCGGGGTCACCGGACTGGCCGTCGGCCTCGGTGACGCGGCTCATCGCTGGGCGCGCGCCTTGGCACGGGATTGCCGCGCCGCCCTTGATGAGTTGCTGTTCCTCGTCCCTTGGCTCGGGGACCCGACGGCGCCTGATAGCCTGCCCCAGTTCAACGCGATCCCGACCTTGCGTCACTTGGCTGCCAGCGACGGGCAGTGGGTGGCGAGCGCCGGTCAAACGGCCGTTCCGGCGGCCTTGCAGCCGTTGCTTGCGACCGGTGCCGGCCGCGCCCGTGAGCGGATCAGGGCGCTGGAGCTCTTGGCGTTACAGGCCAGCGAACTGGCCAACATGGACTGTGACTTTCTGTATGACGAGGCACAGCACCTGCTCGCGCTCGGCTACCACGTCGCCGAGCGGCGGCGCGATACGAGCTGTTACGACCTGCTGGCCTCGGAGGCGCGCCTGGGTCAATTCGTGGCGATTGCCCAGGGCCAACTGCCCCAGGAATCCTGGTTTGCCCTGGGCCGCCTGCTGACCAGGGCCGCTGGCGAGCCCACGCTCCTGTCATGGAGCGGCTCGATGTTCGAGTACCTCATGCCGCTGCTGGTGATGCCGAACTATGACAACACCCTACTCGACCAAACCTATCGGGCGGCGGTGGCCGGGCAAATCGCCTATGGGCGGGCGCGCGGGGTGCCCTGGGGAGTCTCCGAATCCGGCTACAACACGGTCGACACGCAGTCCAACTATCAGTACCGCGCCTTCGGTGTGCCCGGACTGGGCCTCAAGCGCGGGCTGGCCGACGATCTGGTCATTGCGCCCTATGCCAGCGCGCTCGCCCTCATGGTCTCACCCGAGGCCGCGTGCGCCAATCTACAGCGGCTGGCCGCCGCCGGCTTCGCCGGGCGCTTTGGCCTTTACGAGGCCATCGACTATACGCCGGCCCGACTCCCGCGCGGGCAGGCGAGCGCCGTGGTACGTTCCTTCATGGCCCATCACCAGGGCATGAGCCTGCTCGCGCTCGACTATCTGCTGTTGGACCGCCCGATGCAGCGGCGCTTCGAGTCGGTGCCCCAGTTCCAGGCCACCGCGCTCTTGCTCCAGGAGCGCATCCCCAAGACCCAGGCATTCTATTCACATGCCAGCAACGCGGTCAGCGACTTCCGACCGACCGACAGCAACCAGGAGGCCGCGCTGCGGGTCATCGGCAGTGCCAACACCCGTGCGCCGCAGGTGCAGTTGCTCTCCAACGGGCGCTACCATGTGATGGTCACCAACGCGGGCGGTGGCTACAGCCGTTGGAAGGACCTGGCAGTCACGCGCTGGCGAGAGGACAGCACCTGTGACGGTTGGGGCTCCTTCTGTTATCTGCGCGACCAGACGAGCGGTGAGTTCTGGTCGACCACCTATCAGCCGACCCTCAAACCGCCGGAGCACTATGAGGCGATCTTCTCGGAGGGCCGTGCCGAGTTTCGCCGCCGCGACCACGAAATTGAGTCCTATACCGAGATCGTGGTCTCACCCGAGGACGACATCGAACTACGTCGCGTCCACATAACTAACCGCGCCCGCTACCGGCGGGTGATCGAGATCACCAGCTATACCGAGGTCGTGCTCGCTCCATCCGCGGCGGATGCCCTGCATCCGGCCTTCAGCAACCTGTTTGTACAGACGCAGAGCCTGAGCCCGCAACCCGCGCTTTTGTGTACCCGCCGACCACGCTCAGAGGCCGAGTCCTCGCCCTGGATGTTCCACCTGATGGTGGCACGCGGGGCCGTTTGCGGGGCCGTGACCTACGAAACCGACCGACTGCGGTTCATCGGCCGTGGCCGCACGGTCGCCGCGCCCGCGGCCATGAGCGCCGACGGCGTACTTACGGACAGTGCGGGTTCAGTGCTGGACCCGATCGTCGCCATCCGCTACACCCTCACCCTCGATCCCGATCAGACCGCCGCCCTCGATCTGGTCACCGGCGTCGCCGATACGCGTGAGTCCGCGCTGGGGCTGGTCGCAAAATACCAGGACCAACGGCTGGCCGATCGCTGCTTCGATCTGGCCTGGACCCACAGCCAGGTCGTGCTGCGCCAGCTCAATGCCAGCGCCGCCGATGCGCAGCTCTACGGCCAATTGGCCGGCGCCATTCTCTATAGCAATGCCGCGCTGCGTGCCGACGCGAGCGTCCTGATCCAAAACCGCCGCGGCCAATCCGGGCTTTGGAGCCATGCGGTTTCCGGCGATGTCCCGTTGGTGTTGGTGCAGATTGCCGACCCGGCCAATATCGACCTCGTCCGTCAACTGGTCCAGGCGCATGCCTATTGGCGCCTGAAGGGGGTGACCGTCGATCTGGTGATATGGAATGAGGATCATGCCGGCTATCGGCAACAACTCCAGGATCAGATCATGGGCCTGATTGCCGCCGGGGTGGAGGCCCACGTACTGGATCGTCCCGGCGGCATCTTCATTCGACCCGCCGATCAGATATCCGCCGAGGACCGCATGCTGTTTCAAACGGTGGCGCGGGCGATCTTCAACGACAGCCGCGGCACCCTGGCGGAGCAACTCGGCCGCCGCGACCCCCTCGAACGCCAGCCCCCGCGTCTGCGGCCGATCCCGGCGCGTCGTATTCCGTTCGGGTCGGCGGACGGCGCGCCCGAAGTGCCTCGCAAACTCCTATTCGACAACGGCCTCGGCGGCTTCGCCCCGGACGGTAGCGAATATTTCATTACGATCGGGCCGGGTGAGACGACCCCGGCCCCGTGGGTGAATGTGTTGGCAAATCCGGGTTTCGGGAGCGTCATCTCCGAGAGCGGTGCGGCCTATACTTGGGGCGAAAACGCACACGAATTCCGCCTTACCCCCTGGCATAACGACCCCGTGAGCGATAAGAGCGGCGAGGCCCTTTATCTGCGCGACGAGGAGAGTGGTCGCTATTGGTCACCCACCCCGCTGCCGTGTCGCGGTACCACCCCCTATGTCATTCGCCATGGTTTCGGCTATAGCGTCTTTGAGCATACCCAGGAGGGTATCCACTCGGAGCTTTGGGTCTATGTCGCACTCGAACGACCGATCAAGTTCTCGGTCCTGAAGGTGCGCAACCTGTCCGGTCGGCCGCGCCGGCTGTCCGCGACCGGCTATGTGGAGTGGGTGTTGGGCGACCTGCGCCCGAAGACCGCTCCCTATGTCATCACCGAGATCGATCCGAGCAGCGGTGCAGTGTTTGCGCGCAATGCGTATAACACCGAGTTCGGTCGCCGCGTGGCCTTTTTCGATGTGGACGACGCGACCAGTACCCTGAGCGGTGACCGCACTGAATTCATCGGGCGTAACGGGTCATTGAGTCTGCCGGCCGCGCTGCTGCGCAGCGGGCTGTCCGGACGGGTGGGGGCCGCCATGGACCCCTGTACCGCACTGCAGGTGGGATTTGAACTGGCCGTCGGGGAAGGGCGCGAACTGGTTTTCCGGCTCGGTCTAGCCGGGCAGCATAGCGCCAATGATCCGGGCAATACTGAGCATTGTTGTCGAGGGGCCGCGGGTGCCCGCGACGCGCTCGCTGCGGTGCGCCAGTATTGGGCCCACACCTTGGGGGCGGTCCAGGTCGAGACCCCTGACCAGTCGCTCGACCTTATGGCCAACGGCTGGCTCGTCTATCAGACTTTGGCTTGCCGATTGTGGGCACGCAGTGGTTTCTATCAGTCGGGGGGTGCCTTCGGCTTTCGCGATCAGTTGCAGGATGTGATGGCGCTCATCTATGCCGAGCCCCGGCTGGCGCGCGAACAATTACTGAGATGTGCCGGCCGTCAGTTTCATGAGGGCGACGTGCAGCATTGGTGGCACCCGCCGACCGGGCGCGGCGTGCGCACCCATTGCTCCGACGACTATCTGTGGCTGCCGCTGGCGATCAGCCGCTATGTGGAAGGCTGCGCAGACATTGCTGTGCTCGATGAGCCAGTGCATTTCTTGGAAGGCCGTCTGGTCAGCGGGGAGGACGACTCCTATTACGATCTTCCCGGCCAGTCCGAGGATGTCGTAACGCTCTACCAGCACGGCGTGCGGGCCATCATGCACGGTCTGCGGTTTGGTGCCCATGGTCTGCCTTTGATGGGCTCCGGCGACTGGAACGACGGCATGAACCTGGTGGGTCTGAAGGGTCAGGGCGAGAGTGTCTGGTTGGGCTTCTTCCTCTATGAGGTATTGATGCGCTTTAGCGGGGTGGCGAGCCTTAAGGGTGATCTTGCCTTGGTTGAGCGGTGTCGGCAGGAGGCCGAGCAGTTGCGCCGCAATCTCGATCAACACGGTTGGGATGGCGGTTGGTATCGGCGCGCCTATTTCGACAACGGCGTCCCTTTGGGGTCGGCGGTCAATCCCGAATGCCAGATCGATTCCATCGCCCAGAGTTGGTCTGTCCTTTCCGGGGCCGGGGACGATGCGCGTGTAGGCCTGGGGATGGCCGCATTGGACACGCGCCTGGTGCGTCGCGATCTGGGGTTGATTCAGCTCCTGACTCCGCCATTCGACCACTCGGCGCTGGACCCTGGTTATATCAAGGGCTATGTCCCCGGTGTGCGCGAGAATGGGGGGCAATACACCCATGCCGCGATCTGGGCGGCGATGGCCTTCGCGCGATTGGGCGATCAGGCCCGCACCTGGGAGCTGTTCTCAATGATCAACCCGATCAATCATGGACGTACCCCGGCGGAGATCGCCACTTACAAGGTCGAGCCCTATGTCGTAGCGGCCGACGTCTATGCAGTGGCGCCGCATAGCGGGCGCGGCGGCTGGACTTGGTATACGGGTTCGGCGGGCTGGCTGTATCGGCTGATCCTCGAGTCTATCTTAGGGCTGCGTCTGACTGGTGACACCCTGAGGTTCGCGCCTTGCCTGCCTGCCGACTGGGATGGGTTCAAGCTCCACTACCGTTATCGCGAGACCACCTATGACATCGCTGTGACGCAAGGTCATGAGGATCAGGATGAAACCGAGGTTACCCTGGATGGTGTCGTGCGCGACGACGGCATGATCCCGTTGAGCGACGATCGCCGGGAGCACGTAGTGGTGGTACGGCTGGCCGGCGGCCGCATCGCTGATGACGGGCGCCCGCCGAGCGCGGCGAAACGCGGCATGGCCGTGTAAGATTCTAACCGAGACGATTGGAGCCTCGCTATGGGCAGTATCAGCACAGACTGGATGACTCAGCAGGGGTGTCGCTCGTCGTATAGCCCGCTGGCCGCGGCCTTGGAATGCCGGGTTCGGCAGGTCGGAGACTTGATTCGTGAGCGCCGCAAGGTCGCGTGTCAGTTCAAGCGTATTCCGGATGAAAGGCACCGTTTGGCGCTCCAGCGCTGCGATGAGGAACTGGCCAAGTACCGGATCGATATCCCGGCGGTCCAGCGGCTCTCCGCCATAGCCAAGACCGGATTAGGGCGCCAGCTATCACAAGCGACCTGAACAATACTGAGGCTACCTGGCGCCTTATCTTTGGGTGGATCTCCCATGTCCCCGGACATACCATTAGCCAACGAACTGGCGGCCCCTGGTGGGCCGCCGCGCTATGTGTCACAACGTACCGACGGTGCCGTTCCACCTCATTACTCTATTAATCAGGCTGGGCATTCGGCGTAATCGCCCGGTTCGCCCTGCGCCGGCCTGTCGTCACGAGCTTGCCGGGCCGCGCCTGTTCGTGCGTCATTGGGCGTCACGCGCAGGAAACGAAGGCGAAATACGGCGAGGGGCAAGCCGTTGGGGCAGATGCGCCCCTTATCAGTCGCGTGGTGTCCCGGTCATACCGGCGCCACCGAGATTATACCTTTTCAAATCTGGAGAATGACCCATGAATCAATCGATACTGATTGCCGCCCTGATCTTCGGCTTCGGTTTGGTCGGGTGCGATAAGCCACCCACGGTGGTGACTGTTCCTTCGGCGGTGCCTGGGCCCGCGGGTCCGCAGGGTGCTGCCGGCGACCAAGGTGCAACAGGCGCATCTGGAGCTCAGGGCCACAAGGGCGCGACCGGCGAATCCGGTGAAAGCGTCCCAGCCGAACCCGCACCGCCGGCCAAGTAAAGCCCTTTGCTGGCAAGCCTGGAGGAGAAGACCAATAGTCTGGAATCCATTCTGTTGGTCCTTCTGGTCCGCTGCCATTTTTGGAGAAGAACATGTCGACCGATACCTTTGAGGCAAGAAAGGACGCAGAGATTGCTGAGAATCACGCCCGGGAAGCTGAGGCTCAAGCCCGGGAAGCTGAGGCTAACGCCCTGGAAGCGGAGGCTCGGCTCAGGGAAGACGTCGCCAAACGTGCAGACCAGGTCGATGAAGTCGTGGTCGTGGTGGCGAACAACTGAGATGCCGTTGGGAAACCCAGCGTACCGTTGATACCCATTCATCGCCGACCAGCCGCCCCCCGGCCCTCGCCGAGGAGACGGACACGGCGCTGGGAGAATGCGTAACACCGCCGAGCGGTGTTGCGAGAGGCTCGGGTTGATACGATAATGCGGGCGCTATTGGATGTCTCTTCTAATGGATTGCGCAGGCCTGCTGAATGGGGATGCCATGGATCACTTGAATGCCTTCAGCAAGGCCCTGAAGCGTGTCGCTAGCGACGCCGCATGGGGCGACACCGGCGGGACCTCGCGATCGATGCCAAGTAGTTCATAGACCGCCATCTGGGCGGCTCGCACCGAGTATTCGACGGTGAAAACGCAATCGTCTGGAATTTCGACGAATTGGCTGATGAACGCGAGATTTTTCGATCCCTGAGGGACGGGCAGCGGGCGATCGCCACTCTGGCGGGGCATGAACATGCTGGTGAGATAAGGCATTCTGCAAGGGATGCAATTGGCCGTTGCGAGGATCTCCGGGTCGAACCGGAGGTGCCCGCAAAGCTCGCTGAGGATTTCCGCCCCATTGCACTCGGCCATGGCCTTCGGAACAAAATTGCCGACCCGATCCGGGAACAGCGCATAGCCCCAGAACACCTGCACGTCGGCCGGCTGATTCAAGAAATGCGGTTGATGGGCCAAGACAATCGACATCAGCCAGTTGGAGTCCTTGAATGTCACCAGCCCACCGGTGCCAGGCTCATTGCCGCTGAAGTCGAACATTTTGTCGAAGAAGCCCGGGTCCTTCAAGGTGACGGTGAATGATTCCCACCAGGATTGAGCGATACAATCGTTGAAGGCTGCCGGGTTGCCGAAGTTTGGCCGGCCTTCGGCCAAGGTCTCCCAAAGCCGCCACCCGTAGCTCTCAGCCTTGGTTAGCTTGGCGGGGGCGCTGGTCATAGAGCCCAGGCTGGAGGCGTCGGTCATGGAGGCGTTTTGGATGAAGACGAGGTCACCGCCGTTGACGCAAATGGATTCCGGTGCGCCATCCCGCAGGCACGTGAGGCCGGTTATGATGAGGTCGCCGTTGTCGGTGCGATGAGTGACGTCGGTCACGATGCAACTCGGGACCAAATGCACGCCCTGGGCGTTGAGCCAGGCCTGTAGGGGCAGCACGAGTGAGTCATGTTGGTTATAAATGGTGCGCTTGACCCCGGCGAGTGTCTCGATCCGTGAGAACTCGAGGATAAAGCGCAGCAGGTAGCGCTTGAACTCAATGGCGCTATGCCAGGGCTGGAAGGCAAAGGTGGTGGACCACAGATACCAGAATGCGGTCTTGAAAAAGTCGGGTGAGAGCCAGTCGGTGATACAACTGGAATCTAGGGTCGCCTCCTCCGCCCGGCTGAGCTTCAGCAACTCAAGGCGGTCCTGCATCGAGAATCCCATGGACGTCACTGGCACCTTGGCCCGCTGCCGGTCGATGAGTCGCGCCAACGCGTTCGAGCGGTGCTTTTCATTGAAGGCGATCATCTCCTCAAAGACTGATTGACCATCATGTTGCAGTGAGGGAATCGACTTATAGAGGTCCCAGGTACATTCGTAATTGTCGGTAGTCACCATGCGGCCGCCGCGCATTGAATACCCCGATTGCGGATCTCCTGAGCCGTCCAGGCTGCCGCCCAGGATGGGCGTTGCTTCCAGAATGAAAATGTTGGCCCCAGGCAGATGACCGTCGCGGATCATGAAGGCGGCGGCGGCCAGCGAGCCGATACCCCCACCGACGAGATAGACTTTTGGTGTTGTACTCATGTCATGCGAACCTTGGCGCCGATGAGAGGGCTATGGGTGGAACCCCGCTGGCTGACAGTTGAGCGGCGCGCGCGGGGTCTGAATCAAGCCAGTCATCGATGATCGGTAACGCCGCCTAAGGGCAACGACCGGGCCTGATGGCCCGATCCTTTAACGCCCCTGCGGGCTATTTGACCTCAGCCGGGTCCTTGTCCGTGCTGAAATCCATGGCCGCATAGGCCGGGCAGAAGCGCAAGTAGGCGGTACCGAGCAGGATCGCCGCGATCAGCCCGGCCACCCAGCTATTTCCGCGCAAGGCGCCGATGAGCAGCAGGACCGCAACACCCGCACGAACCATGCGATCAGTATTGCCGATGTTGCTCTTGGTGATGTCGAATTTCATAACAGATGCTCCAATGGAAAATGAGTGACCTTGGCGTCAGTTCCGGCGCGCCCCTACAGGGGGAGATATCGCGATTGCAGCGGCCTTACTGGTCATGACGTGTGGCAAGGATTGTGCGTCGCCGATTCATCGCGCGAGCTCACAGCTTGCGCTGGACGTGTGTTGCCGCATGGCTGACCGCTTGACCGCTACTTTGAATATCCCTGCCAGCGCCGGCCATGGTGTTGCAGCCGGCTAGGCCGCCAATGGCGATGAACAGTATCAGGGCGAGGATGTTGTTCATGCGGTGCGCTGTAGCTCTCCGCGCGCGGTCGGGTCAGCGGTCTTTTTCAATATCCGATTTGAGGTCGCCGAGGCCAGCTACGACCTTGCCGGCGTTCTTTTGAACATTGCCTTCGATTTCCATGCGCTTATTGCCGACGACGTGACCGGCGACTTCCTTGACTTTGCCCTTGGCTTCTTCGACCCGACCTTTGACTTGTTCTTTGTTCATGGGGTTATCCTGGTGTGAGATTGAAACCTGGCTAATGTAGCCATAGTCGCCGCGGGGAGCGGATTATCCCATGGCTTCCAGCGATATTACATAGCAATCCGGGCGGGCTCGGTGCGGCACCGCACCTAGCCTTCGATTCTGCTGCGGGGCTACTGGCTAAATTGCGTGAGCTGGTCCGGGCCCAGTTCGGTCACCACCACGCGTCGCCGCAGGGGATTGTTCTCCAATGGCCCCAAGTCGATGAGCGTGCCGTTGGGAGAGACATCGTTGCCGCCTTCCCAGGCCATGCCCTTCACCTCGCGGATATCGGCAGCGGGATACCCACGGGAGATTATGTAGTCCGTGATGGCCTCGGCACGGTTTTCGCTCAATGTTTGGTTGAGCTGCAGGCTGCCCAGCTTATCGGTGTGTCCAACGATGCTGACCACCTCTTCACGCGGGGTCGCCTTGAACTCAGCCATCAGGTCATCGAGCTTGCGCAGTTCTTCGGGATTTCGTATGTCTTGGAGTTTGTACCTGTTCAGTTCAAACAGCAGTCGCATGACCAACGGGGCATGGGGTACGAAGGCGGGTTGGCCACAGGGTGCGAGCTTTTCACCGTCCGCCCCCTGCCAGCATTCGCCATAGGGGTTGACCCAGGCCGTAGTGGTCGGCGCCGACTTCCAATAGCGGCCGATCATATCCTCGGCGTTCACCACGACCGGGCTTGCGAGCATGGCACCCAGCGCGATTGAGATTGCCAAGGCGAGAACGGGATGGTGTTGGTTTGCCAATAACATTTGTGTTTCCGCTGGCGAGGAATCGATGGGTTCGGGCACTGCGATGGGTGGGGCCCGCCAGCCGATGGCTGATCGGGATCAGCGCCGCAACTGATCGGTTTTGTCTGTTGCCTGCACCGCCTCGAATGCTTCAGAGGCGTCTTGTTCGGCCTTGCTGCGGGCCTGCAAGTTGGCTGCGGTTGGGTTGGCATGCGCCTTGGCCTCGGCGGCCGTGGCTTCGTCGACCTTCATGTGCATGTACTGTTCGGCGGGGGTGGGCGGCGGCGCAACCGTCTCACCGGTGGCCTTGGCCTCGCGCCCTTCGATCACGCCCTGATCTATCACGTTCTGTGCATAGAGCACACCGGGCAGAGCGATGATCATGGCCGCAGTTGACGCAATAATTGAGCTTTTCAAGGGCATTTTTCATTCTCCGGGGTTTGGATCGGTGGGATGGTCGCCTACCGATCGGGATTCAATTGGCAACGGGGTTCGCTGGTTCGGCGCTCGGCCTTCGCCGGGTTCCTGGAATTTATAGACGCTTCGCTGCACTGTGGCGAATAATAGGAGAAATGACCTGCCCGGTCGGTGCGCCAGCGAACATAGGGCGTGACGTGCGGCCCATTGCGGTGGGCGTTGCGATACCAGTGAATTCTGTGGCGCTTGTTCGGATCTTGTCCGAGAAGGCGAACGCGGACGCGGTAGATGACGGCCTGGATTCTGTGTGTGGCAGCGTACCGACTGTAGCTCAATGTCTCGGTAACCTATGCTTTCGGTTTCTCTAATCAGGCTCGGTACCGCCGCTCCCCAGGGATAGGCGTCGCCTTGGGGTACCCATCCAGCGGTCTTTTACGCCGGAGGCAAGTGTTAACCTTCTTAGCACCCCTGTCATCTTCAACACCAGGGCATTTTCAATGAGCGCAATGAATACAGAACATGGCTTCAGTTACGGCGTTGCGGCCCTTGTCGCATTCATCGGTTTGGGCGGCTGTGCCGGTATGTCACCGCAAGATCGGAGCACCTTGGCCGGGGCCGGCCTCGGTGGTGCAGCGGGCGCCGCCATGACGAATGGGAGTGCCGTCGGCACGCTGGGCGGCGCTGCGGCTGGCGGTCTGATCGGGCGAATGATCGCTCCGGACGGCGGCAACTATAACGACAGTAACGGCTATAGCAACGGTAACAATTATAGCAATGGCAGCAGTGGCTACAGCAATAGCCATCGGCAGAACAGTCGCGCGAATTACCAAAACGCCGATCGTCGGAACAATACCGGCAATCATGGTTACGGCAATAACAGTCGCTACAACAATGTTGGTACTGACGGGTTTGGCGGCTGATTAGGGATGATTTGGCATTACGCCGCGTCCGGGAACCCGCCAATGCGCGGTGTGGCTCGTCGGTAGCGTCGTGACGGCGGTGCTGGGTGCGGCGCTGCTGATCTGGGGCGCCGACCTGGTCACGCGCAAGCCCAATGGATCTAACTGAGGCGTTGCGGCCCGAGCGAATAGGTTAGCGTTCAACGAGTGCGCATCGATACTGTAACTCTCGCTCCAGCCCGGGGGCATACAGATAATTCCGGCCGGTGAGCGCGTCGGCGGCGGGGTCGCGCGGGATCGTGGGTGCCCGATACTTGGCCTCGTGCAACAAGCGCCAGCGCCGGTCACTTTGTCAGTAGGTATAAAGACTGATGTATTGGATCCGTTGCGCATCCCCGATCACCACGGCCTTGAAGCGGAAACGTCGGTTGATCGGGATCGCCGGGACGGCGTAGGGATCGGCTGTCGATGGCTACCTAAACCCGCCTATAGTTGGTGAATGACGCGGGTAATCGCCAACGAGGGTGGTGAAGAGCGGTCGGGACGCTGGGGGACATAGGGGGGCTGGGAGCAAGGGGGAAGGGGGGGTGTATGGCCCCGCGGCGGCGTGGCTGCGGCTTTGCGCCGGGTCCGTCC
>NZ_CAJAXH010000254.1 GCF_903946935.1 uncultured Thiodictyon sp. | reverse complement strand
CAGCCAGTCCTGCACCGACAGCGGCAGCAGCAAGTCAGTCTCGCGGTCCATCGGATGGAAGCGGCGCATCAGCAGTCGTACTCCGGACATCGGGGTTGATCCGGACAGTGTACAGGAACGTCACCCGCGACGGAGCCCCGAAGTCCGACAGGCTGCTAGGCGTCACATGATGACTGCCAAGTGGAACTTGTCGGTGCCTGCTGGCGCGGCCCGGAGCTTGGCAATACAGTCATCCAGCTCTTCAAGGAGTTCGCCCCTCGTTTCCGCTTCAAGTTTAGGGTTCCAGCCTGCAGCAACATGGCTCCGAAGCTTCGCGAGGCAACTCAACCCAGAGGGGAGATCAAACCACTGCATCTCGTCGATCCCGTACCCACAGCCCGTTTCAGGATCGACCGTACCCTCATCTTCACCTTCGTCGTCCATATCCTCATCAGCCATGTTCAATTCGAGGTCGGTGAAGTCAGCGAAGGAGGATAGCTTGGGGATCTTCAGTTCGTCGCAGGCGGCGTCGAGCTCATCCGCAAGCCCGTGCATGAGGGAGTGGTCATCATCATCTCTCGACATCAAGCGACCCTGCAACGTTTGCAGCCAATAGGTCATACCCATGAGAACGGACTCCTTTAGTATTGGGGGGGAGCGGATCAAGGGTGGAGCGTGTTTGTGACGGCTAACGAGCTCATACCCAGGGCGTTGCCCTGGGCTGGTATGCTCGACCCCGTTGGGGGCGGTACTAGATCATCACCCCCGCCCCGGCACTATAGCTGTCCAGCGTATTCATATAGTTGGCCCGCTCGAATTCAGCGGGGTTGGGGATGGTGAGCGCACTGACCCGGCCGCGGAAGTCGGCGACCGACTCAAAGCCCTGCTCACCCATCCAATCGGTGACGCCGGTGAGGATGGTCGCCAGGTGCTTGGGTCCCCGGGCGAGCAGTGAACTGCACAGATGGACCACATCGGCCCCGGCGAGCAGCAGCTTAATGGCGTCGGCCGGCGTATGGACACCCCCGGTGGCGCCCAATGAGAGCCCGTCGATACGCCCGTAGAGGATGGCGATCCAACGCATGGCGAGCAGTGCATCGGCGGAGGTGGAAGGCTGCAGCCGGGGGTGCAGGCGCAGTGCCGTGATATCGATATCCGGCTGATAAAAGCGATTGAAGAGCGCCACTCCATTGGCCCCGGCGGCGGCCATCTGCTGGACCGTATAGCCCAATGAACTGAAGGCCGGCGAGAGCTTCATATTGATGGGCAGCGCCACCTGACCGCGCAGTTCGCGCAGCACACTGAGATAGCGC
The DNA here is from genome assembly GCF_903946935.1 of uncultured Thiodictyon sp. Lineage (GTDB taxonomy): Bacteria > Pseudomonadota > Gammaproteobacteria > Chromatiales > Chromatiaceae > Thiodictyon. The sequence continues at coordinate 6,886 of NZ_CAJAXH010000254.1, read as the reverse complement.
TCTTCCACCTGGGCGCCGCTGTTGTTGATATCGGCGGCGATGTAATAGACATTGAGTTCCAGCGCATCGGCACCGGCCTGCTCCAGGTCCTTGGCGGTACGAATCCAACCGCTCGGGGTCACCCCGTTGAGGCTCGCGATCACCGGGATGCCCAATGATTCTTTGAGCCGGCGCACGTTGTCCAGATAGAGGTCGAGCCCGTTCTGGAAGTCATCGAAGGCGGGCAGAAAGCCGGCCTCGGCCTCGCCGAAGCCGGTCTCCTGGTGGTGCAGAAAGCGCACCATGGATTCGGACTCGGCGGTGACGGCCTCCTCGAATAGCGACCACATGATGATGGCCGACGCGCCGTTATCCTCCAGCTCCCGGGCCGTCGCGACGCTCTTGGAGAGCGGCGAGGCGGAGGGAATCAGCGGGTTTTTGAGGGCAAGGCCCAGATAGTTGGTGCTCAGGTCCACGGCAATTGCTCCGAAATGGGTTTAATCAGGGTTGACCGAATAGGATCGGTAACCGCACGGCACGCACCGCGACCGCCGAACCGGACGGGCACAAGCCCCGTCCGGTTACGCGCGGCACTACCGGTGCGTCCAGGCGGTGCGATGGCTTATTCCTTGGGCTTCGCCCCTACCGGCACATCGGCCGTCTGCGCGGCCAGGTGCGCGAGCTGCTCATAGAGCTGGAAGCGGGTCTGCACATGCCGTTGCGCCTGCTGCAGGAACTGTTCCGCGACCTCCGGGTGGCTGCGGGTGAGCATCGAGAAACGGGTCTCGCTGCTGGTGAAATCGCGGTAAGGCACGCTCGGCGCCTTGCTGTCGATCAGCAGCGGATTCTCACCGGCGGCGGCGCGCCGCGGATCATAGCGGAACAGCCCCCAGTGGCCGGAGTTCACCGCCAGGTCCTGTTGTCGCAGGTTGTTGGAGAGGTCCACCCCGTGGGCGATACAGGGGGCATAGGCGATGATGATCGAGGGACCGTCATAACTCTCCGCCTCCAGGAAGGCACGCACGGTCTGCATGTCCTTGGCACCGAAGGCCACCGAGGCCACATAGACATTCTGATAGGCCATAGCCATCATCGCCATGTCCTTCTTGAATGACGCCTTGCCGCTCGCGGCAAACTTGGCCACCGCACCCATGGGCGTGGACTTGGAGTTCTGCCCGCCGGTATTGGAATAGACCTCGGTGTCCAGGACCAGGATGTTGACATTGCGCCCAGAGGCCAGCACATGGTCCAGGCCGCCGTAGCCGATATCATAGGCCCAGCCATCGCCGCCGATGATCCAGACGCTGCGTTTGACGAGCTGTTCGCAGATCCCCTCCAGCACACGCGCCTCCAGCCGGTCGATCCCGGCCAAGCGGGTCTTGAGGATCGCGACCCGCTCGCGCTGCTCGAAGATCCCGGCCTCGTCACTCTGATCGGCGTTGAGTAGCGCCTCCACCAACTCGCCACCGATGGGCTCCGCCAGCAGTTGGATCAGCTCACGCGCCTGCTCCACCTGCTTATCCACCGCGAGCCGCATCCCCAGACCGAACTCGGCATTGTCCTCGAACAGCGAGTTGTTCCAGGCCGGCCCGCGCCCATCCGGGTTCTTGGTATAGGGGGTGGTGGGCAGATTGCCGCCATAGATAGACGAGCAACCGGTGGCATTGGCCACCATCATACGGTCGCCGAAGAGCTGGGTGGCGAGCTTAATATAGGGCGTCTCACCGCAACCCACGCAGGCCCCGGAGAACTCGAACAGCGGCTCGAGCATCATGGCGTGCTTGATCTTGGACGGGTCCAGCTCGCGGCGGTCGTATTCCGGCAGGGTCAGGAAGAAGTCCCAATTGGCCTGCTCAATGCCGTGGCGCTCCTGCGCATCGACCATATTGAGCGCCTTGCGGCTGGGGTCCTTGCGGTCGCGGATGGGGCAAACCTCCACACACAGCCCGCAGCCGGTGCAGTCGTCCGGGGCGATTTGATAGCTGACATGATGCCCGGCGGGGAAGTCTTTACCCTTGATCTGGACATGCTGGAAGCCGTCCGGGCCGCTCTCGGTCAGCGCCTCAGGGTAGACCTTGGCGCGGATCGCCGCATGGGGGCAGACCAGCGGACACTTGCCGCACTGGGTACACAGGTCCTTGTCCCACACCGGCAGCTTCAGCGCCAGGTTGCGCTTCTCAAAGCGGGTGGTGCCGGTCGGCCAGGTGCCGTCCGCGGGCATCAGGCTCACCGGCAGGCGGTCGCCATGGCCATCCATCAGGCAGGCGGTGACGTTGCGCACGAACTCGGGGGCGTCGCTCGGCACGCTCGCCGGACGGTCGAAGGTGCTGGTAACCTCACCGGGCACCGTCACCTGGTGCAGCCCGGCCAGGGTCGCGTCGATGGCCTCGTAGTTGCGGTCCAACAGGCGTTGGCCCTTCTTACCGTAGGTCTTCTTCACCGCATACTTGATGTGCTCGATCGCCTCATCGCGCGGCAGGATGCCGGAGATGGCGAAGAAGCAGGTCTGCATAATGGTGTTGGTGCGCCGCCCCATGCCGGTCGCCTCGGCGATGCCATAGCCGTCGATCACATAGAAGGCCAACTGCTTGTCGATGATGGTCTGCTGCATGCTGCGCGGCAGGTCGTTCCAGACCTGATCGGCCGGGGTGGCCGAGTTGAGCAGGAAGGTCCCGCCCCGGCGGGCGTGGTTGAGCATGGCGTGACGGCTGAGGAAGGTCGGCTGGTGACAGGCGACGAAGCTCGCCTCGTCATCCCCGATCAGATAGGTGCTGTTGATCTGGTGTGGACCGAAGCGCAGATGGCTCACGGTGATGGCGCCGGCCTTCTTGGAGTCGTACTGGAAATAGCCCTGACCGTAGTTGGGCGTTTCCTCGGCGATGATCTTGATCGAGTTCTTGTTGGCCGAGACGGTGCCGTCCGAGCCCAGGCCAAAGAACACGCAGGCGGTGACACCCGGGTCCTCGGGGCGATAGCTCGGGTCCCAGTCCAGGCTGAGATGGGTCAGGTCATCAAAGATACCGATCGAGAAATTGTTCTTCGGGTGGTCCTTGTTGAGCTCATCGAAGACCCCCTTGACCATGCCGGGGGTGAACTCCTTGGAAGACAGACCGTAGCGCCCGCCGATCACCCGCGGCATGGCGGCCAGTTGGCCGGCCGACGCCGCCTGGGCCAGGCCAGTCACGACGTCCTTATACAGAGGCTCGCCGTCCGCGCCGGGCTCCTTGCAGCGGTCGAGCACGGCCACGCGGCGCACGGTGACCGGCAGCGCCGCCAGCAGCAAGGCCGGGTCGAACGGGCGGAAGAGACGTACCTTGATCAGTCCGACCTTCTCGCCCTTGGCGACCAGGTCGTTCACGGTCTCCTCGGCCGCGCCGATCCCTGAGCCCATGATGGCGATCACCCGCTCCGCGTCCGGGGACCCGACATATTCAAACAGGCGGTACTGACGACCCGTGAGGGCAGCAAATTTGTCCATCGCCCGCTGGACGATGCCGGGCACGGCGTTATAGAAGCCATTGACCGTCTCGCGACCCTGGAAATAGACGTCCGGGTTCTGGGCGGTGCCGCGCAGGATCGGGTGGTTGGGGTTCAGTCCCCGATCCCGGCAGGCGCGCACCAGGTCCTCGTCGATCATGGCCCGGATGGTCGCAACAGGGATGCGCTCGACCTTCACAACCTCGTGGGAGGTGCGGAAACCGTCGAAAAAGTGAATGAACGGCACCCGGCTTTCAAGCGTGGCCGCCTGGGCGATCAGGGCGAAGTCCATCGCCTCCTGGACCGAGGCCGAGGACAGCATGGCGAAGCCGGTAGAGCGGGTCGACATCACGTCCGAGTGGTCGCCGAAGATCGACAGACCCTGGGCGGCCAGGGCGCGGGCGGCAACGTGTATGACCACCGGGGACAGCTCCCCGGCCATCTTGTACATGTTGGGGATCATCAGCAGCAGGCCCTGAGAGGCGGTGAAGGTGGTCGCGAGCGACCCGCCTTGCAGTGCCCCGTGCAGCGCCCCGGCAGCCCCCGCCTCGCTCTGCATCTCGACCACCGTGGGGACCGTACCCCATAGGTTTTTGACCCCCTGGGCCGACCACTCGTCCGCCCATTCACCCATGTTGGATGATGGGGTAATCGGGTAGATCGCGATGACCTCGTTGGTCATGTGGGCGACATAGGCCACCGCCTCATTGCCGTCGAGGGTAACCATTTCAGATTGCGACATCGCATGCTCTCGTAAGTTGGAGGGACCGGGACAAGGGTGCGTACCAGGGGCCGCGTCCCTCAATGATTTAACGGCGAACTATAAACCCAAAGCCGGGCGCAGGGGACTGTCTTGTGCCGATTCAGCGAAAATTTGCCCGCTGGCGCACCCCTGATCGTTGATTTAAGGTGCATAGCTGCGGCGGATGAGTCGCATGACAGCACACCCGGGACGCCTGATGAACCCCCGGCAGTTGGCCCGCGACGGCGCCAGGACATACAATGAACGCTATTGAATACGCGAATACTACCGAGGCCATCATTCAGCCCCTTCCCGCCGCCTTGATGCCCGCGCCGGACCACACCGCCGATCCTCGAGCCCCCTCCCCCGTTGCGAGGGACGGTTGGGGTGGGAGGGTTACCGCACAACTCAGACCGCAACCCGGTGGGAGCGGCTTCAGCCGCGGCCCGACCTCGCAAGCTGCCCTGCCCTCGTCGCGACTTTCTCATGAAACCGCTTCGGAGACTGGGCAAGTATTCGGCGGAGCGGTTTTCTGTAGCCTGGATGTAGCGCAGCGAAATCCAGGGTTCTGCGGTAACCCACCGATCCTTTTGGTTCCCGCGAGACCGCACCAGTGACCGCCGAACTGCAACTGAGCCTGAACCTGCGCCCCATGCAGGACGGCGACATCGACTCGGTACTGGCCTCCGAACGGTGTACCTACGACTTTCCCTGGGAGGCCGAGGTGTTTCGCGAGTGTCTGCGGGTCGGCTACAACTGCTGGGTCGCCGAGATGGGCCAGGCGGTGGTCGCCCACGCGGTCATGTCCATCGGGGCCGACGAGTGCCACGTACTCAACATCTGTGTCCACTGCGACTGGCAGCGCATGGGCTTCGGCCGACGACTGCTGCGCCGCCTGCTCAAGCTCGCGCGCCAGCGCGGCGCGGACACCGCCTTTCTCGAGGTCCGGGTCTCCAATGCAGCGGCCCGCGCGCTCTATGCCGCCGAGGGCTTCTGTGAAATCGGCACCCGCCGGGGTTATTACCCGGCGCGCTATGGGCGGGAGGATGCGGTGGTGCTGGCGTTGGCGTTGTGATTCCGAAATCACAACCCATTTCCGCCAGCGATTTCGTCCGCTTAGAAACCCTTGCAGTGACGGCGCTGAACCCGCTCGTGGCGCACCCGCCAAGCCTTTATCGTGGTAACCTTTCTCCATGACCGCTAAAGACATCATCAGCCGGGATACTCTTAAGCGCCTGACCACCGACTTGGCCCGACATTTGCTGGGCATTGAGGCAGAAGCCATCGAGTTGCTGGAGACCCAGAACCAGCGGGTCGAGGACCGCCGCGCCGACTTGGTGGCGCGCATGCGCACCACCGACGGTAACGAATTCCTGCTCCATGTCGAGATCGCAAACAACAATAAGAATGATATGGCCCTGCGGATGCTCCGGTACTACACAGACATCCGCCTGGCCGGACACCAGGGGGCTGTCCGTCAGTTCCTGATCTATATCGGCACCGAGCCGCTGAGAATGCCCGACGGTATCCAAGAACCGGCACTGCTCGAGTACCACTACGGCGTGGTGGACATGCACCAGATCAATTGTGCTGGGCTGTTGGTGCAGGACAACCCGGATGCCTTGGTGCTGGCCGTTTTGTGCGACTTCGGCGGAAGGCAGCCTCAGGAAGTCGTCAGCTATATCGTTCGCCGGCTGAAGGAACTCCTGGGCGCAGATGAAAAGCGCTTTCGTGAATACATGACAATGCTCGAAATTCTGTCAGAAAACCGGGGCCTGAAGCCCCAAGTGGTAGAGGCTCAACGAATGCTCACGCAGGTCGATATCAAGCAATTGCCTTCTTACTCGATCGGGTACGACGATGGCGATGCGACGCGCGAGGCACTGATTGTGCGCCGCCTGCTGACCCGGCTTGACGCTGGGGAAGTCGCCGAATTGCTGGGACTCAGTACCGAGGACGTTCAGCGGATCGCCGCCAAAGGTGACGCCGACAAACCCGTTGTGCAGTGACTTTCTAACGTCGGCAAACGCGGTAGCGCCTTGATCATTCTTCCGGGCAGGGGCGATCGGTCCGCAAAGCGGACCAATGACCTCGTGGTTAGTTCGGCGACCGGGATTATGGCCAAGGCCCAATCGGGTTTTGATCGTCGTTCCGGCCAGGGGCGCGCAGTCATTCCGGCCGGGACGCCGGAATTCAGATCTGGGACGGCAATCTCTCAGCCGACGCGGACGCGCAGAACACAACGAAACGGCTGGAATGATAATCAAGGCCGTAAAAGGCATCGATCATTACTCCGGCCACCGAACACCACCCCGCTCTCGTGACACCGCTCCAGCGGTGTCACGCCTGTGTCAGGCGCTCCGCGCCGGGAGCGCCAGTGGCCGGCCGCACTATGTCAGGCCGCTTTAGGTGCAGATCGGGGCTTGCGTGGGGGCAGAGTCACCAACTCTCTCCCGGTTTGACTCTGGCGTCTAAGAATATCCTCAAAAATGGCATCGGGGTCATGATTGAACCGCTCAGCATAGTCTTCCCGAAGCTCGCGGGTCTCTTTAAGAGGCTGTCTAAGAACCATTTTGAGATAGAGGCTTACTTAACGGCTAATAAATACGGCGTTTGATTATTGCAGATCTGCCGAAGAAGCAAGCGTCCGGATGCAATATAAACCTGTGTTTCGCTTGAAGTCGGTTT
>NZ_CAJAXH010000253.1 GCF_903946935.1 uncultured Thiodictyon sp. | reverse complement strand
TCGCCTGCTTTCGTGCCTACGCATCGACGCGTCCGTTACCGTTCGCGCCGCAAGGCTCGATACTGGGCTCGCGGCTCACGATTACCCAGGTGGGATTTGCACCCACTAGACTACGCGACATTGCCAAGCCGCACTGGCCCGTTTTTCTCCTGCTTTTTCCCCTTTTTCCCATTATTTAGTTTCACAATTGAGCTTAGCCGTTTTTCCCATCATGCCGAAATCTTCGAGATCAGAGGGAAATCTTCAGGCTTGCGAATTGATTCAACCGAAAGATCAACGTCAAGTTCTGGCCAATATAGATGGTTTTCCGTTGGACGTTCAATCTCGCAGAGTTGTTCAATGGTTGCGGATTTAAACCACGGAAACTCTGAGAACTGCATAGCCAATCGCTCATCATCCAGCAAAAGCCAGAAGCAATGCTTAGATACATTGGTGACTTCAGCAGCCAAAGTGGCGATGCCAGGCATCTTGAATCTCCTTAATATGGGCTTCAACGACGGCTTGCGCTTGATAAATTTGCATTTTTGAAAGTCCGATATTTACTGCCAAGTGTAGCGATGGCGTCAGCCAGAATTTCGCTTCCCCATTTGGGTGCGCAACGTGGACATGGATGCGGGTCTCCTCGCGAGAGAAGAAAAACAATCGGAACTGGCCGTCACGAACGATTGTTTATGTTGGCAGACGAGACCCTTTCGCCTTCTTTTGTGACTCTCATAAGAAAGCGTAACGCCTCGTTCACCGAGTTCGAGTCCGGAAAAGCAGACGCAACATCCGGCGCAAGAACCACACCATGTTGTGGAAACGAACTGCGATCCGGCCCGAATTTCCTAACGCGGAGACTCTTCAAGTCATACTCGGGCAAAAGATCATCTACCGGTTTCTTATTTTTCTTCATAAGCTTGCCGCTCCTTGTTGGTCGCGGGTCGTGCGCTAATCAGGCGGATCGCGCTCCCGCGTTCAGTATATGACACCACGAGGATGCGTCGCCGCTCTGAGCATCCGACTCTGATATATCGATGTTCTCTGTCCGAATGTTCTGGATCAAAAAAATCAATGTAAAGTGGATCATCGAAAACGCTTACGGCTTCATCGAAAGAGACACCGTGCTTCGCAAGGTTCCGCGTGGCTTTTTCTTCGCCCCAATCGAACTTCATGTTTCCAATCCATACTAGCCGGAATCTTAGTCCAATGCTTCAGAGCGAGCGTCGGGGGAAGGGGCGGCACAGCGTGCATACATCGAGATAGAGGATCTTCATTCCGTAGACCTGCGCTCACCTGTCCGTCTCAGAGCATTTAAATTCGCGAACGCCAGCCGGCATATCGCCTAAAGACGCAGTGCAGAGCGCGAAGAATTAAAGGTGGTCTGTCACCTCATTTACACCAAGAGACAATTGGGAGGAAGATTAGTACACGACCCAAGACCCGTCAAGGTGCGCTGAAGGAAATTTGTTGCCGCTGAGACATTCTTGGCGCGCTTGGCGTCTTGGCGTGAGCCATTCCGACGGCATCACGCATACCGTCCCCACCATTTCAGGAAGGTTGCGGTCGCCTCCGGCCAGGGGGTGCCCACCGGCACTGACAGTGCCGCGGCCGGTGCTGGAGGCAGGCCGGTGCCCGGATTCAACAAGAGCCACGGGAGCGTCGAAATCAATCGCTCTCTGGGGTAGCGCAACGACCAGCGCGGTTGGCGCAGCAGTTCCGCCAGACCGAAGTCGCGCAGGGTAATGGCGGCATTGCGCAATCCGCCCCAGGACTGGCCGCCCTGACCCTTGGGGATGGCGGGCGCGCAATAGGCAGTCCAGTCGCCGATGGGCTTGCCGGTGCGCACTGTCTCGAACCAGGACAGGGTCTCCAGCCAGATGCCGACCACCCGCTGTTGCCAGGCCGCCGCGTCCTCTGCCGCATAACGGCCATAGTCCGGATGAAACTTGTTGTCACGCGCCTGGCGATAGAGGTCCATGAACGCAGCCTGCCCGGGCCAGTCCAGCGCGTTGAGTAACTTGGCCTTCTCCACATACGAGGGGTGATAGGAGCGGTTGCCGGCCAGGCGGGTATCGCCGCAGGCCAGAATGGCCTTGAACAGGTACTTGAAAAAGACCTCCTGCTCGGCGGCGTTGAGCGTCTCACCGTTCGCCAGCCGCCGCTGGTTCATCAGGAGCAGGGCGCCGCGATTGAGCAACAGCCGCGTGAACTCACCCAACGGCACGGTGCGCAAGGGCATGGCCGGCATGGCGGCGAGCACATTCGCGTCGCCAGCCACGACCCGGTGGCCCCAAATCATCTCGGCATTCATCAGTGAGTATTCGGCCGTGGGCAATTGGTCCTCGCGCAGCAGGGCGAAGTCCACATCGACCCCCACCTCGTGCTCCAGCGCCTTGGCCTGCCGCGCCAATGCCTGTTGCAATGCCTTGCGTTGGGCCTGGTCGAGGTCGCGCACGACGACGAAATAATCGTAGTCGTTGTACGCCTGGGGTTGCCCGTTGCGCAGGCAATAGCCGCCTTCCCCGCGGCCATAGCCGCCCATGAGCACCAAGGCGCGGAAGCCGGGTGGCGCCAACAGCGCGGTGACGGCCTGGGCGATCAGCAACTGGTCGCGGGCAATCCGCGTCTCGACCGCCGCATCGCCATCCAGGGTATAGCGGTCGCGGCGGGCCGGTGCGATCCCTGTTTCAGTGAGTGCCATAGGCCTTCTGTCCGTCGAGTTGCCCGCGCCAGCGGCCCCATTTCTGGACGGCGCGCAGGGGGATGGTATGAATGAGCGCGTCCCATGAGCGCCGCTGGGCGGCCCACTTCAGATCGCGCACCACCTCCATGCCGAAGGGGAGCAGGCAGTAGCGGATGAAGGAGGTGTTGAGTTCGCCGCTGCGGAAGATCCAGGCGTCCGCCTTGCCCTCACCGAATTGACGCTTGAAGGACTGGCGCAAGGTGTAATTGTGTGAATGGGTGGCGGCAGCCGCGGCCACGTAATGGATCTTGAGTCCAGCTTGGCGCAGCCGGTACGACCACTCGATGTCCTCCGAGTATTGAACGCGGGTCTCGAAGGCAAAGCGCTCCAGTACATCGCGCCGGACCGCGCAATTGGCCATGGAGAAGAAATGGACCCACTTGGCGGCCTCTAGTCCGTCACCGAATGCCCGTTCAGTGTCCTTGACAAAGAGCGAACGGCAATCGGGTCGGGCGGTCTGGCGACCGTAGACTGCGCCTACGGCGGGGTCGGCGAGCGGGGCGATGAGCTGCGCCAGCCAGTCCTCCCGCTCGGGCGTGGCGTCTGAGTTGAGGAACACCACCACCTCGCCCCCCACCGTGCGCACGGCCTCGTTGAGTACGGTGCCGGGGTTATAGGCCGCCGAGTCGTTGCGGCGGATGTGCGATGCCTCGTTGAATTCTTTGATGATGTCCAAGGTGCCGTCGGTCGAGCTCGAGTCGAAGTTCCAGAGCACGAAGTTGCGGTAGCCCTGCCGCTGGATCATCTCCAGGGTTCCGCGAATGACCGCCCGGTCGTTGTATGAGCGCATGGCTATGGCGACCTGGGGGTTGAAGCCGGTGTGCTGTTCCATTGGCTATTCCCCCGCCGCGCGGCCGCGGCGCCAGCCCTTGCCGTCGAACAGGCTCATCAGACCCCGCAGCAGGTAGCCTGTATCCTTTTTCCAACTCTGCGATCGGGCATAAAAGGCGTCGCTCAACAGGCGCTCATCCAGCGGGGCGTCGTCAGTCAAGTCGATCTGGGTGGGTCCCAACAGGCCCACCGGCGACTGGTCACGGACCCGTTGCCAGTCCTCGGTGCGGGTGGCATCCTCGGCGGGTGTCAGGGGGGAGACGCCGACCAGGCGCAGGTGACCCGCAATCACGGCCAGCAGCCTGGGCAGGTGACGCAACACCGGAATTTCGGTATTCCAGCAGCGCTCGGTGAAGACCGCTGTGCCGGCGTCCGCACGGTTACCCATGCGCTCGCCAGTCACCATTAGTCGGCCCCCGCCCGCCAGTGCCGCCGCCGCGGCGGCAATGGGCCACAGCGGAGCCGAGAGGATGAGCAGCAACACCGCCATCAGCCGGTCCCAGAGCGACACTGGCGCCCGACCCTCGGCCGCGCCCAGGCTGCCGAGCAGGAAGGCCTCGTCGATCTTGAGCAAGGCGCCGGTATCGACCCGTATCAGATAGTTGTTGGCGACGATGGCATTGCTGATCTCCACCAATTCGCCCACATAGGTGCGTGGAAAAATCACACTGTTGCGGATCGTGGCCGCGCGGTCGACCACCACGTCGTCGCCGATGACCACCTCGCCCAGCAGCTCTGCCTCCGGATGCACGCGGCTGTTCGCGCCGACATAGGCCATCCCCTGCCGGAGGCTCTTGGGCATGACCGAGGCCTTGCGGCCAGCGAACAGGCCGAGCGCGACGGTCCGCCCGGCAATTGCAAGCCCCGGGATACGGCCGGCGAGGAGGTCGAGATTGGCCCGATGGAAGGCGGCAAGGCCATCCAGACAGTTGAGGCTCCAGTGGGCGCCAACGCAACCGCCCGCGGTTGGCAATGGTTTGGGCTGGTCCCAACTCAGGCAGTCGAGCAAGTCGCCGGGGGCCGGAGCGCCGGGGCGCAGCAGTAACAAACTGCCGCGGGGGTCCTCACCCGCCTCGCAGAAGGCCGAGGTGCCGGTCTTACCCTGCGCCTGCTGGAGAAATTCGCTCGTGACGGGGGAGCGCAGCAGGTCGCCGCGTAACGCCAGCACCGCCTCGGCGTCGGCCAGACTGAGGCGCGACCAGACGGTAGCGGGTTGCTCTTCGCCGCGACTCAGCACATAGCGTATCGTGGCCCCCCAGCGCTGACCGTCCCCCAGGGTGCTGGCGCCGGTCTGTTCGCCATGAGCGGTGGCGACCACCACCAGATCGCGGATGCCGGCGCCCACCAAGTCCTCGATGGTATAGATCAGCAGCTCCTTGCCGGCCACCGGTAGCAGCGGGACCGCCAGTTTTTCTGTCAGTGGCGCGAGCTCGAGACCCACGCGATCGGCAAAGATGAGTGCGCGCATGTGTCCTGTGCTCCTTAATAAGCGCCCGTACCGAACAGTAGGGCGGGGACCGTCTTTAGCAGGATCTTGAGGTCGGTCAAGAATGATTGGGACTGGATGTACTGGGCGTCCAGCTCCACCTGCTGATCGAATGGAATCTCGGAGCGCCCCGAGATCTGCCAGATGCAGGTGATGCCCGGGATCACCTCCAGGCGTCGGCGATCCGACAGCGAGTATTGGTCCACCTCTTGGGGGACGGGGGGGCGGGGACCCACCAAGGACATGTCGCCCTTGATCACATTCCAGAGCTGCGGCAGCTCGTCGATGGAGGTCTTGCGGATAATACGGCCGACCTTGGTGACGCGCGGGTCGTTCTTCATCTTGAAAATGACCCCGCCTTGCATCTCGTTGTTGGCCATCAGCTCCTGCTTTCGCTTCTCTGCATCGGTATACATGGAGCGAAATTTCCACATCGTGAACAAGCCCCCCCAGCGCCCCACGCGCGTCTGCTTGAATAGGATGGGTCCGGGGTCTTCCAGCCGGATGGCAATCGCCACGCCCAGAAACACCGGGATCAGGAGCACCATAAGAATCGCGGCGCTGACGATATCGAAGACCCGCTTGATCAGGTAGGCCCCTTGGACCACGCCGACCCAGCCGGCACGTTTGAGATAGAACCGCCAGCGATGCTTGAACGCCGCTTGCTCGATGCGTCCGTAGCGTTCGAGTATCAACTCGCGTAATGCTTGTTCGCGGGTCTTTTCGATCATAGCTGTGCCACCTCTATGATGGGTGCGAGTTATCTGGGGGCGGCGGGGCGTGCCGTTCGCCGTCCGCGCTGGGCAGAGTAAAGCGTTCCGGGTGCTGCGCCTGCTGCCTCACGCGCAGCAAAAAGAGCGGGTTGCCGATCACATAACGCCGCCACATCCGCCCGGGCTCCTGGATCAGTCGGTACAGCCATTCCAGGCCGATTTCGCGCATCCACACCGGTGCGCGCGGGATGCGACCGGAGTAGAAGTCGAACAGCCCGCCGACACCCATGCACACCGGCGGCGCCAGCCGCTCACGCCAGCGATGGAGCCACACCTCCTGACGGGGTACACCGAAGGCCACAAGCAGTATCCGCGCCCCTGACTGGCTAATGGCGTGGACCACGGACGACTCCTCCTCGGCAGAAAAAAAGCCGTCTCGCGTGCCGGCGATCATGAGCGTCGGGTAGCGTTTGACCATGTTGTCCGCCGCCGCCTGTGCCACCCCCGGCCGCGCGCCCAGCAAATAGATCGGCAGCCCCGCGCGCGCCGCCGCCTCGCAGAGTAGCGGAAACAGGTCGGTGCCGTTGACGTTGGCCCGCAGCGCCAGGCCGAGCATGCGACAACCCAGGTGGATGCCGATCCCGTCGGGCAATACGCGATCCGCGTCGAGCAGCACGCCGCGGTAGGTCGCATCCTTCCAGGCGATATTGAGGCAATCGGGATTGACGAAGGCCATCAGCCTGCGAGTAGTCCCCTGGGCGTTGGCGATGACCCAGTCGACCGCCTCGGTCATGGTGGTGTTGACCACGGGGATGCCGAAGAAATTGATCACCGGTGGCATCTCCCGCGCGGCACCGCCGCCGCCAAGCGCGCTGGACACGACCGAGCGCGCCGCCAGGCCCAAATCGCCCTTGAGTGTTTGACCGTAGACCTGATCGCGATCCAATGCCGACTCGCGCTCATGCGCCAGACCGATGCGGCTGCGAATGCCGAATGGTGAGATCAAACCTGGTCGTACGATAAAGCGCACCAGGTCTTCGACCGGAACCGCGGCCGCCTCTTCTGCCCGCAAGGGGCGTGGACCAACGATGGCCATCTCGCCCCGCACGATGTTGAGCCAGACCGCAAGTGTACGAAAGCGGCCGGTGCCGGCGAATGACAGGCGTTGGAATGGTGTCTGAAAGCGGCCAATCAGCGGGGTGGCGGTGAGGATCGCGCCGGTCTGGTGCCGGCTCCACCAGGCGCGTGCCAGCAGGAGCGGCGACAGCAGGACCAGCAGCGTAGCGCTGGCCGCAATATCCAGGGCCCGGGGCAGCACATTGTTCAGCAAGGCGAGCGTCGGATGGGCGCGGCGCCGCACACCGGACAACCAGCGACCGCGGCGAGAGTTGCCGAGCGGACCGGGGATCACTGGTGCGGATTTTGCCATCGGTTGCAGCCCCTTATGTGGTAAACCAACAACGGTCGTCATGCCGGTGCGCGCTGGCGCTCATCAGGTTCGGCCGTCCGGTGGTTGCGCCATCGGTCAATTGACGCCCCCGATTGCAGCGATGAGGTCGCGAATACTGGGCTCCATTGACGCCTCTCCCGAATACACCCGATCAGCGTATTCCTTGGAGGGCTCGACAAAGCGGTCATGCATCGGTTTGACCTGTGCCAGAAACTGTTGCTCGACGCCCGCCGGGTCCCGTCCGCGCTCACGGGTATCGCGGGCCAGTCGGCGCGCAAAGCGAACCCGCTCTGCGGTCTCGATAAACACCTTGGTATCGCAGTTCGCGCGCACCAACGGGTGTGCCAGAATCAGCAGGCCCTCCACGATCGTCACCGGACAGGGCGCCAGGGCGTGGGTCTCCCGCAAGCGCCGATGACTGTGATAATCATAAACCGGAACGGCAATCGGGCGGCCCCCGCGCAGCTCCTCTAAATGCCCGGACAGCAAGTCAAAATCGATGGCGTCGGGGTGATCGAAATTAACGCTACCGCCATCGCAGTCAAATGCGTCGCTCTGGTCGCGATAATAGGCATCCTGGTGCAGAATAGAGCAGCGAGCCGGCCCCAGCCAGTCCCGCAGCATGAAGGCAAAGGTGGTCTTGCCCGAGCCGCTGCCGCCCGCGATGCCAATAATCGTCGGTGTACGCACGCTTCATGCCCTGGGGCTGGCCGCTAGGTCACCCTGGGGTAACGCCGGGTGTCAATGCATGGCTCGCAGTGCCGCGGCCTCATCGTCGAAGATCTGAAACACCGTGTGCAGCCGGGTCAGTTCAAACAGCGCACGGACGTTGTTACTCATGCCGAACAGATAGACATCGCCGCCTTGCTTGCGGGCCGTTTGCAGGCTGCCGACCAGCGCCCCACAGGCGCTGGAGTCCATAAACTCAGTCCGCGTCAGGTCGAGGATCATGCGACCGTTGCCACCGGTCAGGATCTCCTTCAATTGGGTCCGGGCATCGGCCGCATCGGCCATCAGCAGCCGGTCGGGCAACCGGACGACATCGATGCCATCGCGGCTCTCATGTTCTAATGCCATCGAAATACTCCTGCTCAAAAAATAGGCGGTTCAGCGGCGAGGTCGGAGGTAGCGCCTTTAACATCGCCGTGTCAGGTTTAACACATTCTCATCGCCGATACGGTCGATGTGGGCCGAATCGGTCCAGGCCAGAATCATGGGCCAGCCGCGCCCACCCTCGGCTTCGGGCGGGGGCATGGTCGTGCGGCTCAGGACATCGGCCGGCAGCGGCACGCCGCGATCGCGTATTTCAATCTCGATGCAGTCGTCGGTATGGCGCCAATCGATGGTGATCAGGTGCCCCGGCTCGCCCCGATAACCGTGTTTGATGCAGTTGGTGACCGCCTCAATGACGACCAAGGTGAGTTGGAAGGTGCTGTGGCTGTCACATCCGGCGTCGCGGCACAGCCCGTCCACGCGCAGTTGGATGTCGGCAAGCCCCGCCGGGTCGCTATCCAAGGTCAGCGTGGTCGCCCCTGTCATCATGATTCGCTATCCCGTTCCAGTACCAAGACCGAAATATCGTCATCGAAATCGAGCGTTCCGCTCCAGTGTTGCAGCTGCGCCTCCAGCTCACGCGTCAACCCCAAGCGGTTATCGCCGGCGCTGGCGGCCAGCGCCGATTGCATACGCTCGACGCCGAAGAGCTCGCCTTGCGGGTTGCCGCACTCGGTTACCCCATCGGAATACAAGATCAGCCGATCGCCCGCGTTGAGGACCACCGGCTGCGACACGTAGTCTACATCCGGAAACATGCCGAAGGGTAGGCCGCCGGCATCCAGTGTTTCGATCGCGCCGCAATTGCGTAAAATCAGTGGGGGCGGATGACCGGCAAGCACGATCTGTGCCTCCCCGGAGTGTTTGTCGATGGTGCCATAGGCGATGGTGGCATAGTTCTCGAACTCCGCGTCTGGATCGATCCAGCGGGTGTTCACCTCGGACAGGAAGGGGCCGGGACCGGGAAACCCGGCGGCCGGTGTGCCGAGCTCGGCCAGGCTACGGTGCGACGCGGCGGTGGGCATCAGGGACGCGTTGAGTCGCGCCGAAAACAGCGCCGCCTGGACCCCGTGACCGGAGACATCGAATAGGTAGAAGCCGATCAGGTCCTCGCTGAGCTGAAAGAAATTGAAGCTATCGCCCGAGACTTGCGCGGCGGGCAGAAACAGCGACTCGGTGCGGAACGGCGCGACCAGCCGATCCGCCGGGGGTAGCATCTGACGCTGGATGCGGGCCGCCGAGGTCAAATCGCGCTGGATTTGGTTATAGGCCTGTTGCAGTCGCTCGCGCGATTGCCGCAGCGTCCGATTCTGGTCCGCGAGCTGGCCCTGGACCGTGAGTATCCGCTCGGCCACCCGCAGCCGGGCGCGCAGCAACTTGGAGTCGACCGGTTTGGAGAGAAAGTCGTCGGCGCCGGCGTTCAGGCCCTCGAGCAGGTCCGATTTGTCGGAACGCGCAGTCAGTAAAAGTATATAGATATAGTGTTTGAAGCCCGCCGCGCGTGCCGCCTTGCAGAACTCCAGGCCCGACATCCGCGGCATCATCCAGTCGCAGATGACCAGCTCGATGGTCGCCTCGCGCATGCGCTCCAGGCCCTCGAGTCCATCCGCCGCGTCAAACGCGTTATAGCCCCAGGCCTCGAGTAGTGCCCGCACGTAGAGCCGGGTATCGGCCGCGTCATCGATGATCAATGCGTTCAAAACATACCCCTGACGCGATCTATGTCCGATTGAGCACCTTGCCGGACACCCGCCCGCCACCGCGCGCCTTGGCCTGGCCGAGCTGTTCGTCGGCCAATCGCAGGAAGGCCTCGGCCCCGCCGTCGGTCGCGCGTCGGCGGGTGGCGACACCGATACTGACCGTCACCACCGGTGCGGCCGCGGACGAGGCGTGACCGATGCCACGGGCCCGCACCGCCTTCTCGACCTTCTCGCCGAGTTGCATCGTCGGCTCGAAATCGGTCACGGGCAGCAGGCAGACGAATTGTTCGTCGCTGTAGCGGGCCACGAGATCGCCCGGGCGGTGCAGTTGCGATTCCAGTATCCGGGCCACCAGGCGCAGCGCATCCTCGCCCGCCTGGGGTCCGTAATAGTCGTGGTAGGCACTGAAGTGATCGATCGCGATCAACAGCAGCGACAAGGCGGTGCCATCGCGTTGGGCGCGTCCGCACTCGATACCGATCTGCTCCTCGAAATAGCGCCGGCTGTAGGCCCCGGTGAGCCGATCGCGGAAGGCCATGGTACGCAATTGGTCCGATTGGAATTGAAGCAGCAGATGGGTGGTTACCCGCGAGCGTAACACGCTGGGGTTGACCGGTTTGGTGACGAAGTCGACTGCGCCGGCATCGAGATAAGCGGTTTCTTGGTCGCTATCGGTGTGTGCGGTGATCAAGATCACCGGAATATCCCGCAGGGACTGTGATGACTTGAGTTGTCCCAGGAGTTGCAACGCGTCGGTTCCTGGCACCTCATCGTCGAGCAACAGCAGGTCGGGCGGCGCCTGAGTACAGAGTGCGATGGTGGTCGAACCGTCGGCGGCCGTGTAGACCTCACAGTCGGTCCCGATGCCATAACCCGCGCCCTGTGAGCGCGTTGGCTCGCTGTCCACCACCAAGACCTTGGGTCGGCGCGGCAGGCTTGCGAGCGTATTAGAACGCGTTAGGTTCATGATTATCCGGTTGCATTCCGCCGCAACGAGTCGCGACGCACGGGGCTGGTCAAGGACTGCGGTGCGCTCTCAATGCGGCTGGATGCGCATCGAAAAGGCGGCGGTAATCCCTGAGTTCGCTTCACCCGCTGGTTGGCGATTGTGCCCGATTTGGCCGATTGTAACAGGGTCTACCACGGGATGTGCCTGGGGCTCTAGTGGTAAAGGCTTGCCCCGTCGCCGCTGCCGCGGCACAGGTGTTAGAACGCTTGTGAGATAGCCCGGCGGCGACTAGTTTAGGCACTTGAGTCCAGTCTTGGCCCGACGTCACGGGTCGGGTTCCAAAAAAACGCAACGAGTGACCGTCATGAGCGCAACACCGATCCTTCAACGCGAGCCGATCTTTCGGGGGCGCGTCATCGACGTCGGCCTGGAGACCGTGGAACTGCCCAACGGTAACCGGGTGGACCTGGAGATCGTCCGTCACCCCGGTGGCGCGGCGGCGGTGGCCCTGGACGAGCAACAGCGGGTCTGCCTGCTGCGTCAGTACCGCCACGCCGGCGACGGTTGGTTGTGGGAACTGCCGGCGGGCAAGCTCGACCCCGGCGAATCCCCCTTGACGACGGCGACCCGGGAGTTGGCCGAAGAGGCGGGCGTGACCGCCCGGGACTGGACCGGGCTCGGTTTCATACACAGCTCTCCCGGGGTCTTCACCGAGGTCATCCATCTGTGGTTGGCGCGCGACTTGGCGATCGCTGACCACGCCCGCGAGTGCGACGAGGTCATGGAGGTCCATTGGGTGGCGTTGCGTGAGGCCCTAGACTGGTGCAACGATGGCACCATCACCGACGCCAAGACCCTGGTGGGGCTGTATCGCGCCAACGCCCTGATGCGCGACACGCCTGGGTATTGAGCCGTTCTCAACCAGTTTCCGACCCCCGCGAGTCCTTGACCATGCACATCAATTGCCTGCTCCACGCACCCTTCGAAGGTCCCTGCGGTATCGCCGACTGGGCCGCTGACCGGGGTCACTCCCTGACGATGACCCCGCTGTATGCCGGGGTGCTGCCGCCCGACCCCGCGTCCTACGATTGGCTGGTAGTTATGGGCGGCCCCATGGGGGTGCATGACGAGTCCGAGCACCCCTGGCTGGTGGCGGAGAAGGCCCTGATCCGGCGCAGTATCGAGGCCGGCAAGACCGTCGTCGGCGTCTGTCTCGGGGCCCAATTGATTGCCGCAGCGCTGGGCGCTCGGGTCTATCGCAACCGCGAGGCGGAGATCGGCTGGCTGCCGATCGAGCTGACGGCGGCCGGACAGGCATCGGCGCTCTGCGGCTTTCTGCCGCCGGTGTTCCAGGTCTTTCAGTGGCACGGCGACACCTTCGACCTGCCAGCGGGTGCGCTGCAGCTGGCCCGCAGCGTCGCCTGCGAACAGCAGGCGTTTTTGTACGACGGGCGAGTGCTCGCCCTCCAGTTCCATCTGGAGTTCACGCCTGAGAGTATCGCGGCGCTGTGCGAGGTCTGCGCCGATGAGATGGTCCCCGGACCCTATGTCCAGACCGCCGCGCAGTTGCTGGCCGTCACGCCCGCGGACTATGCGCAACTCAGGGTGGCGCTGTTCGGCCTGCTGGACCGGCTGTCGCGGTGAGCGGCGACGGACTGATCCGCTGCGGCTGGTGCGGGTCTGCCCCGGACGTCTGCGGATCGGCGGGGGCGCAGACCGGTTGCGACTCCGCCGGGCCATCCACGACCCCGTCGACCGCCCGCAGCGGGGCGGCGAAGGCGATCCCGTAGATCGCCCAGATGGAGACGAGCAGTGAGCCGATCACCGGCCCGATGAAGATACCGGGGAAGCCGAACATGAAGAGGCCGCCCAGGGTGCTGAGGAAGATCATCAGCTCGTGCATCTTGGTGTCCTTGCCCACCAGGATGGGGCGCAGCACGTTGTCCAGGCTGCCGACCAGCAGACCGCAGAAAGCGGCCAGGGTGAGACCCGTGACCGTGTGCCCCTGCATGATGAGGATGCCGGTCGCCGGTAGCCAGATCAGGGCGGACCCGACCTGGGGAATGGTGGAGAGGACCACCATCACCGAGCCCCAAAAGACCGCGTTGGGGATGCCGGCCACGGCGAACGCGATACCTGCCAGGCTCCCTTGGAGCAGTCCGATTAGCAGTGAGCCCCGCAAGGTGGCCCGCGTCACCGACATGAAATTCTCCAGCAAGGCGCGTTCGTCGTGGGTCTTGAGCGGGAGGTAATCGAGGCATTGGTCGACCAGTTGCTCTCCGTCCATTTGCAGAAAATACAGACTGTAGAGAAACACGAAGACCATGAAGACGAAATTAACGGTCCCCAGCGTGAACGATGACAGTCCCTCCATCGCCACCTTACTCACGGCCGAGGTCGCCGTGCCCGCCTGCTGCGCGATCTTGCCCCAGTGCGGGGCCAACTGATCGTAGAAGGGTATCCGGTGCAGGAGCCGGATAAATTCATTGGGCTGGGCCAGCGTTTCCTGCACCCACACCGTCGCGAACTGGCCGACGTCCTGCGCTTGGGAGATCAGGACGCCCACGAGGAGGGCGAGTGGGATCAGCACCACCAGCGTCATGAGCGTCAGCGAGGTCAGGGACGCCAGTGCCCGGCGGCCATGGAACAGGGTGGTGAGGCGCAGAAACAGGGGTTGGGCCAGGGCGCTGCCGACCCCGGCCAGGAACAGTGCCATCAGAAACGGCTGGATCATGGCCAGAAAGAGTGCCGAGATCCCGAGTGTCAGGAGCAGGACCATCCACTTGCTGATCGTCTCTTGATGCATTCCTTCACCGCTCAGTGATCGGGTCGCATCGGCCGGGTGCCGAGGCGCAATGGCCGGAGGTCGGTTCAGCCGCGTGCTTTCAGCAACACCCGTTTGGCCTCGTTGATCTTGGCGGCCAGATAGCCGGAGCCGCCCCGATCCGGGTGTAGTCGCTGCATCAGCCGGCGATGGGCGTCGCGGATCGCTGCCGCGTCCGCGGCCGGCTCCAGGCCCAGGATCGCCAGGGCCTCCGCCTCATTCATCGGGCCGTCGCCGGCACCGGTGTGCCCGGCCCCCGGACCCGGGTCGCGCGTGCGCCAGTCCGGCCCCCGCTCCCGGTCCAGATAGGCCTCTAGGACCGAGGCGGACTGGGCGTCCGCCTCCCGATACAGTTCCAGCATCCGCAGCAGTTCATCCAGGCGCAGGTCGCGTAGCTCGCGGCCCACGAACGGGCCCTCCAGCACCCGCCCATCCATGGCCCCGGTGGCGTGCTCCAGGCGCATCTCGAGGAATCGGGTGCGGATGGACGAGCCCCCGGCGCCGCCACTGCTGGTACTTCCGGTTCCACCCGCCCCCGGTGCGCCGCCGAAGATCCCCCCAGGCAGTGGAATGCCGAGCGAGCGCAGCAGGCGCTGCAAGGCCGGGACCGACTGGAGCAAGGTCAACAGGCGGACCGCCGCCGGGATCAATGCACCGATGAAGGCGAAAATCGGGCTCAGTCGACCGGTCGCCGCCGCCAGCACCAGGACGCCGACCAGGCTCCACATGGCGACCTTGCGCAGGATGTCGGCGACCCGGGCCGGCGGGGTGCGCCGGAACCAGTACAGGAACCAGAACACCCCGAGGGCGATGAACGGGAGGATCAGCAGACGGCCCATCGCGCCCTCAGCCTTTATGACCCGGGCGGGTCATCTGGTGCGTCAACTGGAGCACCGCCCCGCCGCGGGCCTGCCCGTATCGGGTCAGGGCCGCGTGGCCGCCGGCCGCATAGACCGCCACCGCGGCCAGCAGGTCGCGCAGCAGGTCCGGGCTGTTGGCATCGAAGGGGCACCAGGCACCGCCGCTCAGGCGCGCGATCTCCCGGAAGCTGCGCTCCGCCGTCGGGTCGCGCCCCTCCTGAAAGACGAAGGCCGGCAGGTGCAGCAGTCCGAGCCGACCGGCCAGATCGGCCAGGCGCTCCCGGTCCTCCTCCATGCAGTCGCCGACAAACACCAGTGCATCGACCCGCCCGTGCCCGGCCGCCGCGATGGCATGCTCCAGCACGCGGGCGATCTGGGTCAGGCCCGCCGCGCAGAAGACCCGGTTCATGCGCTTGAGGAGCGTCGGCGAGTCGGCGATCCAGTCCGTCGCCTCGAACTCCTGGAAACCGCGGTAGTAGCAGAGCTGGACCGCGAGCCCGCCGAGCGCGCGGGTATCGGCAAACATCGCCGACTGGATGCGCGCCGCCTGGTCCCAGGTCGGTTCTCGGCTGGCGGTGGCGTCCATGGCAAAGATCAGCCGGCCTCCGCGGCCGGGCGGTCCCACGCGCGGGGTCGCTGCCACCTGCGTGAGAAAGGCGCTGACATCGGTAGCGGCATCAATGGCCTTGCGATCGGAGGGCATGGGTGTCTTGGCTGTAGGCTCGGTCAGATGGAAGGGGAGGGCGGCAGTCAGTGAAGCGGCGATGCGGCTTGATCTGACATACCAGGCGCGCGGGTTGCCGTCACCATGCAGGATGCCCAGAACCCAGGCGTCGTGCAACCGGGCGGGTGGCTGCCCACGTTACGGTGTTGGGGGTGATCGGGATTGACCTGCCTCAATAATTCTCGATTCTCTATGCCTCATCCTGCCGTCTGGGCACTATTTGTGATATGCAGTTAACACTGGACAAAGATTTTCCCAATCCGAACGAAGCCAGTCGAGTAGCGCCTGAGGTGATTCAAGCGATCCCAGTTCTTCTCTCTCAATAACCTTCTTTATCAATTTGGCTAGTCTGTTTTGTGGGTTATCCCGACGCATTTTGTTAAATAGGTTGCGACTCCAGTCCATGGCAAAGTCATCGAAGTCATCACCCATCTGCGGGACCTTTGGAAAGGAATATCCGGCCTTGTAGCGCTCAGAAAAACTTGGGTCTCTAGCAAGCGCAATATCGCCGCGCAATTTTTCGCGAGCGCGTGCTTGATAGTGCTCGATGTTGATTTCTTCGTTTTCGGTTACAAAGAAATCATCTAGCGAATACGTTTCGTCCTCTGTAGTGTTTTCTGTGATATATCTGGCGGCTTCATATACTGCTTTAGTAAATTCACTTAGCCATCTATTTTGACTGTCTCGGGAACCTTTGCTGATTGCTTCGATCATGTCTGCACGTTGATCAGCACGAGAGGAAACAAAAGATGGATTCAAGTCGTCAAAGCACTCGCTGCTCGCCCAGTGACCATAATATGTTTCAATAAAATATGTCTTAAGCCAAGTGGCTTTTCCATCTTGGCCGTTCTCGTTGCCTACGTATGGCCTATTAAAGTTTTTGGATTCGGTTTCCGCGCCAAAGCCAGCCTTTTTTAAGAGGCTGTCTAAGAACCATTTTGAGATAGAGGCTTACTTAACGGCTAATAAATACGGCGTTTGATTATTGCAGATCTGCCGAAGAAGCAAGCGTCCGGATGCAATATAAACCTGTGTTTCGCTTGAAGTCGGTTTG
>NZ_CAJAXH010000252.1 GCF_903946935.1 uncultured Thiodictyon sp. | reverse complement strand
CAGGCTGTTGGCCTCGGCCTTGACTTCGGCTTCGCCCTCGGCTATACCCTCGGCTTTGCCCTTGGCTTCACCCTCGGCAAAGATCGACTGGTAGGCACGAGTCTCTTGGATAGGGGTTACCAGATTCAACATCGCCCAGATATCCTTCGCGGTGAGCGCGCGAAAACGCTCGAAAAACCAAAATTGCAACACCTGCGAGAGGTCGATTGACTGATCGGTTTTCATCCGATCGCGCCGTCAGGTCACGGGCTCGGCGGCTTGGGTGACAGCCGCCAGCCAAGTGGCGGCATCGACACTGTCGGGCAGGGCCTCGCCCAGCAACTCCAATGCCTCGGGGTCACCGATACGCTCCAGCAGGGGCGCGCTGCGCGTGGCAGTGGCTGCATCGAAGCGCATCTTGGCCATCAGCAAGAGCAACCGACGCTCGGCCTCCAGACCACGTTCCATGCCTTGCTGGATGCCTTGCTGGATGCCTTGCTGGATGCCCTCTTGGATAAAGCGCTGAGCGAATCCGGTCATTTCGGCCGCCTCCCGGGGATAACGTTGGCTGTAGACTTGGCGTTCATTCTCGTCCAGGGCGGCATAGATGTCGATGAAATCGGCATATTTCAGCCGCTTTTCAGGGTGAGGCTCAAGCTCGATCAGACCGCGGACGGCTTGGGCGTAGACCTCGAGCTTGTCCTGCGGCGCGTAGGCCATGCTCGGCAGGATGAGCCGCGCCACCAGGTTGCGGCTGTGCAGATGCTCGCGCGCCGGGATCTGGAATAGCGCACTGGAGAGGTAGTGGAAGTCCAGATAGCCGCTGCGCTCGCTGCCCAGGGTGAGACGGGCAGGATAGTCGCCGGCCCGCAGGAAGATAACCACCGGCACCACCCGATCGGTCTTGAACAATTCGGCGAGGTCGAGACAATAATGGGCCAAGCGATGAATCGAGAAGCGCTTAGGGTCGGTTTCTTCCTCCAGCACGAACAACAGTGCCGCGCGCTGGCCATCGGGCCATTCGACCAACAGCGGCACGTCCAACTCGCGAAAGCGCTCGCCCAGGCGCTCCTTGAGTTGCTCCTCCCGGATGGGCAGGATGCGCGCGCCCGCATCGACCGCGTGGGCTTCGACCGCCGCGAAGAAGGCGATCGACTCGTACGGATAGTCGACAATCAGGTTCTTAAAGTTCTGGTCGTGGCTCACGGGATGCAGGAAATCAGGGACGGAAACTCACGGACAGACCGCGTTTAATTGCCGAGGCTGCGGGCGCTTCGTCATCGGAGAATACCAGGTCCCAGGAGAGGACATCAGGTTCCGCATGCGCCAGCCTCGATGATCGTTCCAGCTGCCCCCTCCATTCGGCGCGTCGGCACCGGCCAGAGATTGCCGTCCGTGGCCTGGATTCCGGCGTCCCGACCGGAGTGACTGCTCGCCCTTGGCCGGAGCGATGATCGAGCCGCGCATCGTTTGACGGGCAGTGACTCGGGGGTCAATTGGACTCAGAGCCCTGAGGGCCGTGAGGGCCGTCAGACTCTCTGCATCCAAGATACCGTCGAGCCCGAGGTCCAGTTGCCAGTGCGGCGCCGTTGCGATCCGCAGCTGCGCCCACGCAGGCAGCGCGCCGAAACGACAGTTCATAGTCGCAGACCCAAAATCAAATTTCCGGCGACGGTTCGGATACCGGGATCGGCCCTGATCGTCGTTCCGGCCGCGGCCTCTGTTCTGCCGGTCAGTACCGGCTGACCGAGTGCCGTCCGTGGCCTGGATCACGGCGTCCCGGCCGGAATGACGATCGCGCCGCGCATCGCTTGACGGGCGATGGCTCGGGACTCAATTGGATTCTGAGCCGATGAGTGCCGTCAGACTCTCTACATCGAAGATGCCGTCGAGCCAGAGGTCCAACTGCCAGTGCTGTGCCGTTGCGATCCGCAGCTCCGCCCACGCAGGCAGCGGACCGAAACGACGCGTCAATTGGCGTTTCAGGGTGTTGGCCTTGGCCTTGACTTCGCCCTTGGCTTCGCCCTCGGCTTTGCCCTCGGCAAAGATGGATTGATAGGCACGGGTTTCTTGGATAGGGGTTACTAGATTCAACATCGCCCAGATCTCCTTCGCGGTAAGCGTGCGAAACCGCTCAAAACGTCGATCGCCGTGATCGCGGCAGAGGTGGCCAGTCGGATTCTCACCTCGTTGAGGTAGCCCCTCACGTCCATCACGCCGCCTTAGTTTGCAACAGTTGCAGACGTTGACGCAGGCTTTCGGCCATGTCGCAAAACGCGCTCCATTCAAAAAAATCGACCCCATCACCCAATTCGCCGGCGTGAAAGCGCTGCGCGAAATCGGCGGAAGACATCTGGTACTCCTGTTCAAATGCGACCAGCCGAACCTCGATCGCGGTGAGTTCCTGACGGGCTTGTGCGTTTTCCAGGGCAAGAATTTTCTGCAATGTTCGGTCAACAACATCGCTGTGATAGCCCTGACGATAGATCACGGTCAATCGCTGCAGTCTATCCAGGGTACTGGCTTGAGTAGACATGAATCATTTACTCCGGCAATTCGGTGGCAGAGATCAGCTGCCCTTGATCATCCATCCTGCCGCCCCGCAAATAGACGGACTACCAAGTGTAGGCGCGACTTAAGCCCCACCTACATCCTCTCCGACGGTCGTTGACACCAGGTTTTCCGGAAATCGCCTTAATGACCCCCCAGCCAGGCATAGAGGTCGGTCACGTCGGAGAAGTCAAGCAGGGCCTCGCCCAAGGCCTCCAGGTCGTCGATCGGCAGTGCGGTTATATGGGCTTGTTGGGTCTTGGGCACCGGACCGATGCGTCGCGCCAAGAGTCACAGGACCAGATTCGGGCCTCGATCATAATCCCGGCCAGCGGCGTGCGTTGTCAGGGCTTCCAGCCTTGACGGTGTCAGGCCAAGATGGCCTGACTACGCACCGGGCGAACCCAAGTGGCCGGAATTGTGACCGAGGCCAGATTTTCGACGGAGATGACCGGCATGAGGTGAAAGGCTCAGGGCGAAGCGTTGAGGTTGATTCAGGGATCAGGATTTGCGTTGAGGCTGGCGGACAGTGTGTTTGCCCGAGCGGCGATTTCATCGATACTCAGCTCGGGCAGTCCCTGCTGGCGCCATTGGGTATAGTTGAATCGTTCGCGGTTGATTGCCGCCACGAAACGTTCTGCCTCGATCATCCCCATAGCGCCAATCAGCACCTTCATGCCTTGGAGGCGGAGCTCAGTTTCCGTTGTCATACCAATTCTCCAATATCGCAAGCGCATTGATCGGTGGCAAGACCCTTGGCTTATCTAACGATGACATTTTCCTGAGTAGCCGGTCGTCGGTTGTTACGAAGAGATTTGCGTCTCCCGCAATCGCCGACGCGAGGTGCAAGGCGTCGTACTGTCCAAGGCCAGACGCAGCCAGCTCACGGGCTCTGCCGATCACCGATGGTTCCGCGATGACGACCGTGCAGGCTAATCTGCGCCATTGCTGGATAGCCAGGCGATGCTCCTGATAGGGATTGTTGGCGTTTTCAAAGTCAAGCGTAGACGACCAGATCAGTTCGCATTCGGATCGCTTGACCTTCTCCTGTAAGAGGATTATGGCCTCGGTTTCCAGATGAATACGGACTTGGGTTTGGTCGTCGTAGGGTCGATTAAAGCAGCAGAGGTCGAGATAAATTCGCATCGGGTGTGCTTCGTGGTGTAGGTGGGAACTAAGTCGCAACTACATCCTCTCCGACGGTGGTTGGTACCAGGTTTTCCGGAAATCGCCTTAATGCCCCGCCAGCCAGGCATTGAGGTCGGCCACGTCGGCGAAGTCGAGCAGGGCTTCCAGGTCGTCGATCGGCAGCACGGTAATTCGCTCCTGGTGGGGCTTTGGTACTGGGCCGATGCGCCGATCCAAGTGTCGCAGGACCAAATTCGCCTCACGCTGACGGCCTTCGGCAAAGATCGATTGATAGGCACGGGTCTCTTGGATTGGGGTTACTAGATTCAACATCGCCCCGATCTCCTTCGCAGTAAGTGCGCGAAAGCGCTCAAACATAAAAACCTCGTTTGGTCAATAGGTTGGGCGGAAATCGGGGACAGACAACGTTTAATTGCGGAGGGTGCGGGCGTTTCGTCATCGCAGAATAACACGTCGTTGGAGAGGCCGTCAGGTTCCCGACCCGACGGCATCGATCATCGTTGCGACCGTGCCCTCTATTCTGCGTGTCGGTACCGGCTGAGAGAGTGCCGTCCGTGGCCTAGATTCCGACGTCCCGACCGGAATGACGGCTCGCAATCGGCCGGAGCGTTGATCAGGCCGCGCATGACTTGACGTGCGGTGGGCGTTGATCGTCGTTCCGCTTGGTCCGCTATTTTTTCTGCGAGTCCGCAGCGGCCGAGAGGTTGCCGTCCATGGCCTGGATTCCGGCGTCCCGGCCGGAATGACGATCAAGGCCTCTGAGGGCCTTGGTCATCGCTCCGGCCAGACCGGCCCTTGCGGCAACCCGTCGCGGCCAGGGACCGCTCCTACGCGGGTAAGAGCGGCCCCCCGGCCCCGACGAATGTTCGCGGGGTGGCCGGAATGACGATCAAGGCCACCGCGGGGGTTGTGCATGCAAGCGTTCCAGGTCCGCGGCGAGATAGGAGAGGAACACCCCTCGGGTTAACTTAGAATGAGGATGTCAAGGCATTGCCAGCGACCTGGGGTAAAAATCCTCGTCCAGGATCTGCTCAACCGAGTATGGGCAATCCGCTGGGAAGGTTTCGGCAGGGAAATTGGTTTCTCTGATTGCTAGGCAGCGGGCGTCGGTGTAGGCATCTATCATAGCGAGTTGCAGTGACGCTTTCAGGCTAGGTACCTTTTTCAACAGGAATAAAAGTTGGGCGCGCTGCTCGATGATCGTGTTGCGCCAGCTTTTCGCCTCGAAGTCTCTCCATCGGGTCGTCAACGTGTCCAATTGAAATTGCCACTTGAGCAGATGGGCAATCAGGATAATAAAACGGCTTTCCAGCTCGCGGAGGTTGCTCTTCCCCATGTCTTCGAGCTCAGCGATAAGGTGCTC
This sequence comes from uncultured Thiodictyon sp., assembly GCF_903946935.1. Taxonomy (GTDB): domain Bacteria; phylum Pseudomonadota; class Gammaproteobacteria; order Chromatiales; family Chromatiaceae; genus Thiodictyon. The sequence continues at coordinate 421 of NZ_CAJAXH010000252.1, read as the reverse complement.
AACGTCGAGCGCCTGGGTCAAGCCTTGTTTTAGCAGAAAGACCTGGCCTTCGGCCCAGGCGTTAACGTCCTGCTCATAGAGTCGGGCGCTGTGGTTCATCATTCTTTACCAGGTCCGCTGTGGGAGATCGGGGGGAAATCTGGGACAGCCAACGTTTAATTGCGGAGGGTGCGGGCGTTTCGTCATCGCAGAATAACACGTCGTTGGAGAGGCTGTCAGGTCCCCGACTCGGCGGCATCGTTCATCGTTGCGGCCGTGGGCCTTGATCATCGTTCCGGCCACTCCGCGAACATTCGTCGCGGCCTGGGGGCCGCTCCTACCCGCGTAGGAGCGGCCCCCAGGCCGCGACGGGTTGCCGCAAGGGCCGGTCTGGCCGGAGCGATGATCAGGCCGCGCATGACTTGACGTGCGGTGGGCGTTG
>NZ_CAJAXH010000251.1 GCF_903946935.1 uncultured Thiodictyon sp. | reverse complement strand
CGGATACAAGTTGTACGCATAGAAAATCAGAGGCTTACAGCGTTTCTGTCCGTTGCCACTAAGACCGCAATATTTTCGCCACTGGACTCTATCTACCTGTTTCTAAAAAGATATGCTTCCACTGGAAATCCAAGAGACCCATGACTTCTTGACCTACTTGAAGTGCCTCACGGAACTGCACAAGCGCAGGCGCAAGTACGGGCTGATCCTTCAGCGCCAACCGTTACCCACAATGGTTCAAGTCTCCCCGCGCGCGCTCATGGAGTACGGACCCGACTTTCCGCCGCAGGCTCTGGCATCGTGGCTAACTTGGAGAAAGTTTTTCTACGACCTAGACAACCGTTCTGCACAAGAGACTGGCTATCTGTTTGAACCAATCTTAGCGGCGGCGATTGGTGGCGAACCCAAGTCTTCGCGGGAAAGAGTCGTTCGTCGCTCAGGAGACAACTCAAGAGGACGCCAAGTCGATTGTTGGAAAGTTCTGCCCGACGGAATCGCACTCGCCTACGAGCTGAAGCTTCGTGTGACCATCGCGGCGAGCGGGCAAGGACGATTTGCTGAAGAGCTGTCTTTCGCGAAGGATTGTCGAAGCTCAGGTGCCAAACCAGTACTCATTGTTCTTGACCCGACTGAGAACAACAAGCTGACTGAACTTCGGGCTGCCTTTCGTCGGCATGGTGGTGAAACCTATATTGGCGATGATGCTTGGGGTCACTTGGAGGACGAGGCTGGGCCAACAATGGCAGCCTTTATTGAAAGGTACGTTCGGCGACCGGTCGGCGAGATTTCGGCGTTTGAGGCTGCGATCGCAAACGATCCCACTCGCCGTGGGCTCATGCTGCTGGACCTTGCAGCAAAACTGGACGGCACAGAACTATCAATTACCTTGGGCGAGCACGAGCGCAAGATCGAACGAGACGAAGACCCCAGTCTTGCTGGCGACGAGCCGACGGACGATTAACACGGATGAGATCGCTCCGGCCAAGGGGCGAGAACACCCGGGATGTCCATGCCCGCGGCAGGACCATCGCGACTCTCAAGTCCCCAAGTACATCGACGATCCACCGCTGATCCTGCTGTGGCGCGTCGATGATCTCGTCCCGATCGTCCTGTGTCTGGTTATCGGCATCTTCACCGGCAGTCCCGGGACGCTGTTCAAACTGATCCGCCTGACCGTGCCCGGGTATCGCGGTAAGGGCGCGAGCGGCGTGGGACCCGACAGCGGCAAGTCGGCGTCGCTGCCGGGCACGGCGGGGGAGGGCAACGGCAGCACCCTTGGTTGGTGGGACGGTACGCGCTTCCTCCCCCTCCCCCGGCGGGGGACAGGGGGCGGCGACGCACTTGATGCCGCTGCGGTCAAAGCTCTATATTGATTCTGTATAACTGTGAGACTGTGGATACGCGATGAAAAATATCACCCTGTCGGTCGATGATGAGACCTACCGCCGCGCGCGCATTGCCGCCGCGGAGCGCAACACCACGGTGAGCGCCCTGGTGCGCGACTACCTGCGCACCGTTGCCCGCCCCGTCGATGGCGACGCGGACCCGGCTGAGGCGCTCTTCGCGGCCCTGGACTGCGCCCAGGGCTTTCGGGCTGCCGACCGGATGACCCGCGAGGAGACCCATGCGCGCTGACGCCGGAGGACCTGAACCACGGCCAGGACTATGACGGGGTGAAGGTGATCAGTCCCTTTCTGGCACACTGAGGTGGTCCGGTGCGTCCGGTGTCCATCTGATGGTTGGTTTCCGCCCTGCGACAAAACCCGGTATGGTGCGCACCAGCGCGTCGCTAGCCAAGAAGCTTAAGGGTACGAGTCGATGAAAGTGGTGATCTTCTCTGATGTGCAGGCCAATCTGCCCGCCATGCAGGAGGTGGTGGAACGCATCCACCACTGGGCGCCGGACCTGGTCGCGATGGCCGGGGACCTGGTCAATCGGGGGCCTAAGAGCCTGGACTGTCTGGAACTGTTCGACGGGCTGCGGCGCACCCACGGCTGGCTGCCGGTGCAGGGCAATCATGAGGCCTGGATCCTGCGCTGCGCCCGCGAGGCCCCGGCCAACCCGCTGGAGGCGGACCTGCGGCGCTTTGCCGACTGGACCTATGCCCAGGTCAAACCACGCCTGGAGGCCATGCTGGGCTGGCCGGATCACCTGTGTTTCCAGGGCGGCGCCGAACACAGTTGGGTCCATGTCACCCACGGCACCATGGAGAGCAACCGCGACGGGATCGGCGTCTCGGTCTCCGACGAGTCGCTGCGCGGCAAGCTCCCGCCGGACATCGCGCTGTTCGTCACCGCCCATACCCACCGGCCACTGGAGCGGGTGTTCGAGGGCACCCCCATCCTCAACGTCGGCTCCGTGGGCTCGCCCTTCGACCTCGACGTGCGCGGCAGTTACGCCCAGTTGGAGTGGCGGGGGTCGCGCTGGCATGCGGAGATCGTCCGCTTCAACTACGACCGTGTCCAGGCCGATCGGGACTTTCTGGACTCCGGCTTCATCGAGGAGGGCGGCCCCCTGGCCCGTATCCTCTATGAAGAATGGCGGCAGGCGCGGCCCCTGATGTCACAGTGGCGCCGCGACTTCGAGGCCGCCGTGTTGACCGGCGAGCGCCCCGCGGGGGCGGCGGTCGATGCGTTTCTGGCCCACGTGGGCCGCTGACCATGTCTCTGCTGCAACCCATCCTTGGGCTGGTGGTCATCGTCGCGTTCGCCTGGGCCTTGAGCGAGGATCGCCGCGCCGTCGCGCCGCGGCTCATCATCGGCGCCCTGGCCCTGCAGCTCATGCTCGCCGTCGTGCTCATCAAGTTGCCCCCGGTTAAGGGCGTCTTCATGTCGCTGAATAGCGTGGTCACGGCCGTCCAGGAGGCCACCCGACAGGGGACTGGGATGGTCTTCGGCTATCTGGGCGGCGGGCCGAGTCCGTTCGACCTGACCCATCCAGAAAACAGCTTTGTGCTTGCCTTCAACGCCCTGCCGCTGCTGCTGGTGATCAGCGCACTCTCGGCGCTCCTGTTCCACTGGCGCATCCTGCCGCTGGTGGTGCGCGGCTTCGCCTGGGTGCTGCGCCGCACCCTGGGCACCGGTGGGCCGCTGGGGCTGGCGGCCGCCGCCAATGTGTTCGTCGGCATGACCGAGGCGCCGCTGCTGATCCGGCCCTATCTCGCCGGGCTCTCGCGTAGCGCACTCTTCGGAATCATGACCTGCGGGATGGCCAGCGTGGCCGGGACCGTCATGTTCCTCTATGCCAGCATCCTGGGTCCGGTGATCCCGGACGCCCTGGGTCACATCCTCATCGCCTCCATCATCAGCGCCCCCGCGGCGCTGCTGATGGCCGGCCTGCTGGTGCCCCCGACCCGCGACGAGCCCCACCAGGACCCGGTGCCCATCACCCCCGAGACCAGCGGCGCCATGGACGCCATCACCCGCGGCACCCTGGACGCCATCCCGCTGTGGCTCAACATCCTGGCCATGCTGGTGGTGATGATCGCCCTGGTCGGCATCGCCAACCAACTGCTGGGTCTACTGCCGGGGGTGGGCGATGCGCCGCTCACCGCCCAGCGCATTCTCGGCTGGGTCATGGCCCCAGTGGTCTGGCTGATCGGCATCCCCTGGGCGGAGGCGACCACGGCCGGGGCGCTGATGGGGGTCAAGACGGTCTTAAATGAGCTGATCGCCTATCTCCAACTCGCCGCGCTGCCGCCCGGGAGCCTGAGCCCACGCAGCGCGCTCATCATGACCTATGCACTGTGCGGCTTCGCCAACTTCGGCAGCCTGGGCATCATGATCGGCGGCCTGGGGGCCATGGCCCCGCAGCGGCGCCAGGAGATCGTCGGCCTGGGCATGAAGTCGATCCTCGCCGGCACTCTGGCCACCCTGATGACGGGGGCGGTGGTGGCGGTGTTGATCTGAGCTAGAATCCCGGCACGACACCACGGAGCATGACCCATGGCCGCCCCCCCACCTGACTTGCCGCGCGACCTCTACCGCAATCTGAGCGGCAACCGGGGCGCCGGGCCCTTGGACCCGGACGACCCCTGGTATGTGCCGATCCATGCCGCGGACCCGGCCAAGGACCCGATCGTGCGGCTGTGGCAGCGGCTGGATCTCGCCGAGTCCGAGAGCGTCCACCTGCTGACCGGCTTTCGTGGCAATGGCAAGAGCACCGAGCTGCGGCGCTTGCGCAAGCTCCTGAGGGAGAAGACCGGGGCTCGGGTCTTCCTGGTCGACATGCTCGATTTCCTGCTGATGACCAAGCCGCTGGAGCCCTCGGACTTCGTCCTGTCGCTGATGACCGCCTTCGGCCAGGCGGTCGAGCAGGAGACCAGCCTCAAGGCCCTGACGCACACCTACTGGGAGCGACTGACCAACTTCCTCAAGTCCGAGGTCGATCTGGACATCGGGATCGACCTCAAGGACGCCGGCGCTCCCGCCAAGCTCGGTTTTAAGCTCAAACACGAACCCGACTTCAAAGAGCGCATCCAGAAGCACCTGCGTGGCCACTTGAGTCGCCTGATCGCCGACGCCCAGGACTATGTCAGCGAGCTGGTCGCCGCCCTGCGCGCCGAGGCCGCCGACCCGGACCTCAAGGTGGTGCTGCTGGTCGACTCGGTGGAGCAGTTGCGGGGCGTGGGTGAGGAGGCCCCCAAGGTCTATGCGAGCGTGGTGGAGCTCTTCGCCGGTCAGGCCGCCAGCCTGCGCTTCCCCACACTGCATCTGGTCTACACGGTGCCGCCCTATCTCCAGGTCCTGTCTCACAACATGGGCCGCATCCTGGGCGGACATCCGGTGGTCTCCTGGCCAAACGTCCATGTCAGGGCGGCGGACGGGGCCGCGGACCCGCAGGGCCTGGCCGTCATGGAGCAGGTGATCGAGCGTCGCCAGCCCGCCTGGCGCGAGCTGATTTCCGAGACCGGCCTGGGCCGGCTCGCCATCTGCACCGGCGGGGACCTGCGCGACTTCTTCCGCCTGATCCGGGAAACCATCATCTCACTCATGACCGCCCGCCAGGCCGATCCGGCCGCCCAAGCGGATGACGGCATGCTCAAGCGCGTGGCGGACCAACTGCGCAATGAACTGCTGCCGCTGGCCGAGGCCGATGCCCGCTGGCTCGCGCGGATTCACGCGACCAAGGACCCGTCACTGCCCAGTACCGCCGAGCTGGCCGACCTGGCGCGCTTTCTGGATGGCAACCTGATCATGAATTATCTGAATGGCGAGCCCTGGTACGACGTACACCCGCTGCTGATCCCCGAGATCCAGCGCTGGCGGGATGCCGGCCCGGCCCCGCCGGCCGCATCCTGAGGCCCGCGCAGGCCCGGCCAATGACCAGCGCCGCAACGCCCAGCCTCAATCTGGTCGGGGAGGCCGAATGGCAGCGCTTCAAGCAGCATCTGGAGCTGACCGACCAGTTTGCCTTGATCTTCATCCTGAGCGACCGCCCCGGGGTGGTCGCCTGCTTCCGGGAGCGCCTGGCGGCCATCTACCGGACGCGGGTCACGGGCCTCGCGATCCCCGTGCCCCAGACCCCGGATGCACTGCTGAGCGACCTGCTGCCCCGGCTGCTGCGCCCGACCCTCTACCAGCAGGCCATCGATGCACCGATCTGGCTGGATCTTACCCTCACCCCTGCGGCGGCGGCGTCGGCTGACCAGACCCCGGCGGCCGGGCCGGTGGCCGCCTGGCGTGAGGCGCGGCTCGCCTTTCTGATGCGGCTCAACGAGCAGCGCGAGGCCCTGCGCCGCACCCTCACCCGACCCCTGATCCTGATCCTGCCCCGCGAGGAGAAGGCCGCCTTGCGTACACTCTGCCCGGACCTCTGGGCGATCCGTCAATTCGCTGTCGAGACCGGGGGCTGGCTTGCTGCCGCCGCCGTGCCCGAGGCGTCGGTGATCGCATCCCGCCCCCCGGGTCAGGCACCCGAGCCATTCCCGCTGACCATGGCTGAGACATCCCTGGTGTCTGAGTGGCAACGCCTGCGCGAGCGGGGGGGCGGTGACCATGGCGCCCTGCTTGCCGCAGAACGGGCCTATGAGGCACTGATGCGCCGCTCATGGCTGGACAAAGCTACGGAGATCGCCGCCTGGATGGTTAAAACGGCCCGAGCTGCCGGGGAGACCCCCGAGGCCCTGCGGGACCTGTCGGTGTCGCTGGACAATCTGGGCGGCACCGATCAGGCGCTCGGTGACTGGGAGGCGGCGCGGGCGGCCTATCGGGAGTCCCTGGAGATCCGCCGCCGGCTGCTCTCCCGCGTGGGGGAGACCCCCGAGGCCCTGCGGGACCTGTCGGTGTCGCTGGACAATCTGGGCGGCACCGATCAGGCGCTCGGTGACTGGGAGGCGGCGCGGGCGGCCTATCGGGAGGGCTTGGAGATCGGGGAACGCCTGGCCGCTGTACTGCCGAACCACGTCGATTACCGCGGGCTCCCGGACTGGTTCCGCAAACGGCTGGCGGGGCTCGATGCGCCCGCGGCCGCTTGACCGGGTAGGGTCCGCTGCGCGGACCGCGGCGCCTGGTCCGGCTCAGTCATCACCCCAAACGCAAATCCCATATCCGCCGCCGACCCAAGCCCGGCGCCGGCGCAGTGGCGGTCTGTAACTTCCAGAGCAGATAAGCGGCCGGGATCACGACCAGGGTCAGGATGGCGACGCTCAACATGCCGCCGACCATCGGCGCGGCGATGCGCTTCATCGCCTCGGAACCGGCGCCGGCGCCCAACAGAATGGGCAGCAGCGCGGCAATGATGGCGAGCTTGGTCATCATGACCGGGCGCAGACGCAGCAGCGCACCCGCCACCACCGCGTCCCGAACATCCTCCGGCGTCAGTTGCGCCGCACCGCGTGCCTGCAGGCGAGCCGCCAGTGCCCGGTCCAGATAGAGCATCATGACCACCCCGATCTCCACCGCGACACCGCCCAGGGCGATGAACCCGATGGCGGCCGCCACTGACAGGTGGTAGTCGAGCAGATACATGAGCCAGAAGCCCCCAACCAGTCCCAGCGGGAGGGTCGCGAGGATGATGACGGTCGCCATCAGGGTGCGGAAGTTCAGATACAGGAGCACCAGGATGATCGTGAGCGTTAATGGGACCACCAGCCACAGCTGCGCCTTCGCCTGCTCCCAGTGCTCGTAGGACCCCGACCAGGCAATCGAGTAGCCGGGTGGGAGCTTCACCGCCGCCGCGACGGCCGTCTGGGCCGCGGCCACATAGGTGCCCAGGTCCGTGCCCTGCACGTCCACATAGACCCAGCCATTGAGCCGCGCGTTCTCGGTGCGGATCATGTCAGGCCCGTCCTCGACCTCGACGCGCGCAACGTCCGCGAGCGGCACCTGGGTGCCGCGCGTGTCGGTCACGATGGGCAGGAGTTTGAGTCGCTCCATGGAGTCACGGGTATCGGGTGTGTAACGCAGGTTGACCGGGTAGCGCTCCCGTCCCTCGACGACCTCGGTCAAGTTCATGCCGCCAACGGCGCCGGCGACGATCTCCTGGGTATCGGTCACCGTCAAACCGACCTTCCCCATAGCCATCCGGTCCGGTGTGATCTTGATGTAGCGGCCCGCGGAGACCCGTTCCGCAAACACGGAGCGGGTCGCCGGCAGCCGCCTCAGTACCGCTTCGACCTGCTCGCCGATGCGCTGGATGCCATTGAGATCGGGGCCGGCGATCTTGATCCCGACCGGGGTCTTGATGCCGGTTGAGAGCATCTGCAGGCGGGCATTGATGGGCATCAACCAGGAGTTGGTCAATCCGGGCAGCTTGACCGTGCGCTCCAACTCGGCCTTGATGCCATCGATGGTCATGCCGGCTCGCCATCGATCGCGGGGCTTGAGCTGGATCGTGGTCTCGATCATCTCCATCGGCGCCGGGTCCGTGGCGGTGTCCGCCCGTCCCACCTTGCCGAAGACCCGCGCCACCTCGGGCACCGAGCGGATCAGGCGGTCGGTTTGCTGCAACAGTTCGCGCGCCTTGTCGGGGGCGATCCCCGGGAAGGTCGTCGGCATATAGAGCAGATCGCCCTCGTCGAGGTCGGGCATGAACTCCGAACCCAGACGCAGCGCTGGCCAGGCCGCGGCGACGGTCAGTCCGAGCGCGAGGACCAGCACCAGCCGCGGCTGGCGCAGCGTCCAGCCGAGCAGCGGTCGATAGGCGGCGCCGAGTGCGCGATTGATTGGATTGGCCTGTTCCGGGCGTATCGACCCCCGTACCAGCAGCCCCAGCAGCACCGGCACCAGGGTGATCGCGAGCAGTGCCGCCGCGGCCATGGCGCCCGTCTTGGTGTAGGCCAGCGGCGCGAAGAGCCGACCCTCCTCGCCTTGCAGCGCGAGGACCGGCAGGAAGCTCAGGGTGATGATGGTGAGCGACACAAAGAGCGCTGGCCCCACCTCGACCGTCGCCCGCTCGACCACCGCCCAACGGTTCGCCGCCGTGAGTGGCTCGCGCTCGGCGTGTTTGTGCAGGTTCTCGATCATCACGATGGCGGCGTCGACCATCGCACCGATGGCAATGGCGATGCCGCCGAGGGACATGATGTTGGCGCTGATCCCTTGCCACTGCATGAGGATGAAGGCGGCGAGGATGCCGATCGGCAGGCTCAGGATCACCACCAGTGCCGAGCGCAGGTGCCACAGGAAGAGCGCGCAGACCAGGCCGACGATCACGAACTCCTCCACCAAGCGGCTGTTCAGGGTCGTGATGGCACGGTGGATCAGCCCCGAGCGGTCGTAGACTTCCACCAGTTCCACCCCGTCCGGCAACCCCTGGCGGAGGTCCGCGAGCTTCGCCTTGACCGCCGCGATCGTCGTCAGGGCGTTGGCGCCTGGGCGCATGAGGATGATCCCGCCGACCACCTCGCCCTGTCCATCGAGCTCGGCGATACCCTCGCGCATCTGCGGGCCGAGGCGTACGTCGGCGATGTCCCCCAGGCGATAGACCGTGCGCGCCGTCAAGGGGGCCTCGACGCTTTGCGACCCCATCCCCATGCTGGCGCCCGATTTCGTATCCTGGGGGGAAATCGGCACGTTACGCAGGTCGTCGAGCCCGCCGAGGTAGCCGGCGATGCGGGTCATGTAGCGCGCCTCCGCCATCTCCACGGCACCGGCGCCGGACTCGCCGTTGGAGCGCTTGATGGTCTGCATCAGGGCGGCGAGCGGCAACTGATAGGCGCGCAGCACCTCGGGGTCGATCACGACCTGATACTGCTTGACCATGCCGCCGACGGTTGCGACCTCCGACACCCCCGGCAGGGATTGCAGCTCATACTTGAGAAACCAGTCCTGGAGGCTCGTCAGCTGGGCCAGGTCGTGCCGACCCGTGCGGTCCACCAGGGCATATTGATAGACCCAACCCACCGCCGTCGCGTCCGGGCCCAGCTCGGGGCGGGCCGCCGCCGGCAGTCGGGAGGTGACCTGATTGAGCAACTCCAGCACCCGGGAGCGGGCCCAATAGGGGTCGGTGCCGTCACGAAAGACGACATACACATAGGAATCGCCATACATGGAATAGCCGCGCACGGCCACCGCCCCGGTCACACCCCGCAGCGCGCTCGTGATCGGGTAGGTCACCTGGTCTTCCACCACCTGTGGTGCCTGGCCGGGGTAGGTGGTCTTGACGATGACCTGGACATCCGACAGGTCGGGGATGGCATCCAGCGGGATATTGAACACCGCGCGGACGCCCCACACGGCGATCACGGCCGTGACCACCAAGACCAGAAAGCGGTTGTGGATGGACCAACGGATGACCCGCGCGATCATAGCGCCGCCCCCATGCGCGGCGCCTCGACCTGACTCTCCTCGCCGGTGAGTCGCTTGAGCCCGGCCTGGAGGTTGGCTTCGGAGTCGAGCAGGAATTGTGCGGAAACCACCACCCGCTCGCCGTCATCGAGCCCCGCGCGAATCACGATCTGCTCCTCACCCGAGTCGGCCGCCTCGACCGTGCGGCTCACAAAGCGCCCATCGGGCAGGGCGACCATGACACGCGCACCCCGCCCGGTGACGATCACCGCCTCGCGCGGCACCAACAGGGCGTCGGGCACCGGGTCAACCTCCACCACCAGGTTGGCGTTCATCCCGGGCGGGACGGACGCCGCCTCCGGGGCCACGGCGACATGGAAGACCTGGGTGTGCGTCGTCTGGTTGATCTGGGCCTCCAGCCCGATCAGCTTGCCCTTCCACACCTTGGCGCCCAGCCCGGGGACCTGTACCCAGACGGTCTGACCCTCATGCAGCAGCGGCGCCTGACGCTCGAAGACCTGGCCCTGCACCAACAGCGCCGAGGTGGAGGTCCCGGTATCGTCCACACTGGGTGCCGGGCCGTGGTAGATCGGCCGATAGCCCTGCACTGTACTGCGTAGAAAGACGCCGAATCCTTCGACGTGACGGGTCAGGGTGCCGCGTTGCACCTTGGCGGTGCGCACGCCCAGTTGATTCACCACTGCCGCCGGAACGGTCACTGCCGCGGCTTCATGGGTTGGGTGTCCCGGCATTGCGGGTCCCGGCATCGGCGCTGCCTCCGCCTGTTTCGCGACCAGGTCCATGCCGCAGATCGGGCACCGCCCGGGCTGCGAACTCACCACCTGCGGGTGCATCGGGCAACTATAGGTGACGGCATGCTGGTGCCCCTTGGTTGGCTCCATGGCCTCACCGGCGTGCTCCGGCATGGCGGATTCCTGCATCGGCGCTGCATCCGCCTGCTTCGCGACCAAGTCCATGCCGCAGATCGGGCACCGTCCGGGCTGCGAACTCACCACCTGCGGGTGCATCGGACAGAGATAGGTGGCGGAATGCTCCTGCGGCTTGGCGTGCTCCATTGTCATCTGCGCTGGTGCCATCGTCGCTGGCGGGGGGGCGTCGGCGGGGGGCGTGGCGGCGCGCCCGTAGCCCGGCCCGAGCAGGATCAGTGTGAGGCTGGCAACCTTGATAAGGACACGAAAAGAAGTTGGCCTGATGAGCCATTGGCGTGAGTAGATCATGGTGCAGCCCCCTATTCTTCAAAACCGATACCGGATGCGGCCTGGGTGGAGCCCTGCCCTGCCCTGGAAGGGGCAGCGGTGGGACGGAGTGATTAACTTGACCGCAATATCGCTATTGTCGCGATTGTTTTCCTCTGAACGCAATCCGTAAGAATGCTCAGTCGCCGCCCCAGGGGTACTGGCCATCTGGCGGCGGCGCCTGGCCTGGATACCGCTACGACAAAAAAATGCCCCATCCCGTGAGGGACGAGGCAGTAACCGACTGTGGGGATGTCCCCTGGGTGGGGCTCCCGGCTGGGTTGCGGCCAGGCCGCAACCCGACCTCGCCATGGTTTCAGGGTGTTGTCACGACCACGATGTTGCTCGGGACGGATGCGACTGAGTTAGCCGCCCGGACGTGGTAGCTGAACTTCGTCAGTCCTGCCAAGCCGGTGTCCGTGTAGCTGGTGGCATTACCCGCCAGCCCCGCCGCTGGCGTGATGGCCACCCAGGCGCCGGTGTTGGTGCAGTTACCGGTGCATCGATAGACTTTGTAGACCGAGTTGTTGTTGGCCGGGTCGGTCCACGTCAGTGCGACAGTTCGGTTGGCCGTGGCCCCGGAGCCTCCCAATACCGGGCTAACACCGAGCACCGGTGCGGACGGGGCCACCGTATCGTTCAGACTCGCGTAGGGCGCGGCGGACGGCGTCGTCAGGCTGGTCGTCCCCTCGGCCAGGACGCGATAGATGGCGTTGGTCGTGTTGTAGACGGCCACGTCGATGCTGCGCACTCCCGTGCCCGTCTGTTGTGCCGGGGTGCTGGTCAAGGTCGCCACGTTGCCCCAGGTCGCCCCGGCGTTGTTCGACGACTGGACCCGGAAACGCGCCTCGTTGGTCGAGTTATCGGTCCAACTGACCACCGCGACCGTGGCGCTGGTCCGCTGTATCGAAACCAGGGTCGGGGCTGTCGGCGGGAGTGGGGCCACCCCGGTTCCGCTCAACGCCACCGTCAGCGTCGGATGCGCGGTATCGTTGGTGGTGACGCTGAGGCTACCGGTGGCCGCCCCGGCCACGGTCGGCTTAAAGGTCACGCTGATCGTGCAGGTGGCGCCGGCGGCCAGTGCGACACCGCAGCCGTTGGTCTGCGCGAAGTTGCCCGAGATCGTCGGTGTGCTCAAGGACATCGGCACGACACCGGTGTTGGACAGGGTCACCGTCTGCGCCGCACTCGTCGCCCCGATAGTCACGCTACCGAAGGCCAGCGTGGTTGGCGACACCCCAGCCACCGGCACCTGCGGCACCTGCGCCGTGTTCGACCAGCCCGAGTCGGCGGTCAGTTGCTGATACCCGGGCGTGGTGCTGCCGACCGTGTTGGATGCCATCAACCGATAGTAGAACGCCCCCATTGCCGCCCCCTTATCCGTATACGAGGTGGTGTTCGCCGCCAGGCCAAAGGGGATCGGTGACGCAAAGTCGCTGGTTGCGCTCTTCTGGAGGGTAAAGCTCGTCTCGTTTGCCGAGGTGTCGGCCCAGGTCAGGACGGCATCGTTGCCAACGCGCGTGGCCGCGAGACTGTTTGGCTGCAACGGCGGGGCGACGATGGCCAGGGCCCGCATCATGTCGTTCTCTTCATGACCCAGGATGTGGCAGTGCCAGACATGCTCCCAACCGAAGTTGGTCAACTCATTGGTTACCGTGACCGGCAGGCCGTTGGGGTCGACACCGGTAAACCCGGTGGTCACGCCCAGCGGCTGGGTCGGATCGAGCGGACGCCAGCTATTGGGGACCTGGAAGGTGGGGATGTCGAGCGTCTTCGGGCGCATGGCGACGATGATGTCTTCCAGCGGGTTCATCCGCACCGTGTCCTTCCAACCCAGTTCGTTCGGCTGCGGCTTGCTGATGGCGCCGTCCCAACCCACGCGGTTGACCACCTGGACATGGAACATGTGGAAGTGGATCGCATGGGTGTCCACTCCGTTGTGGGTGATCTTCCACAACTGGGTCCCATCCGCGGCCTCACCGATAGCCGGGGTACTGGTCGCGGCCGTCAGTCGCACCAGTTCGGTGGGCGGATCGATATAGGCCTGGGGAATCGTCGTCTGGTTGACAGAGTTGGTGTTGGGGATTTCGATCCCGAGCAACGCATTCATCCTGCCATAGTCGGTCGTGAAGAGTTCCTGGATGGCCTTCGGCTGCAGGGGGAGTGTCAACGCGGCCTGTCCGATGGGCGCGAAGGTCATCGAGGTGCCCTGGATGGTCGAGAAGTTGACCCCGGGGGCATCGACCGTGGTCGTACCGTAGACCTTATCGTAGGCCTGCTGTGGGACGATGATCGGCTCTTGGGAGGCCGCAAAGGCAGCCGGGAGGGCCGTAGCCAGCGTGCTCTGCAGCGCCGGGTCAACATAGTCCTGCGCGGTATTGCCTGGGGTCGCGGTGCCGGCGACCCGGATCTGCATGAGGGTGCGGGTGTTCGGGCCGTAACCCGGCAGCGTCACGGGCGCACCGCCGGTGTCGGTCTGGTCGGAGTCACCGGTGAAGTAGTCGAGCCGCGGATCGGCCGCGGGTACCGGGGCCGGCGAGTCGTTATAGAGGATCAACGTCTTGCCCGCGAATTTCGAGAAGTCGACGAGCACATCCGCCCGCTCGGCGGGTCCGATCAGGAGCGCATGCTCCTTCACATTGCCGACCACGATATTGCGTCGGTTGTACTCGTAATTGACCGGCTGGTTATAGACCACCACCGGCGCCGGCAGGAAGCCGCCTTCGGTGCCAATCTGGATCATCGCCGGACCACGGGTCGTCGGGTCGGGTACACCGCCCGCACGGTCATCGAAGGTGAAGCCGTTGGGGATGCGCGTATACCATACGGCAGGATCAGTCAAGGTCCCTTTTGGGAAGGGCGAGATCGCGTCCTGCGACCCGTTGAAGGGCACCATCTTGACCTCGGTGCAGTCCGACGGGCTGACGCCCGGCGTTCCGTCGCAGAGCACCGCGCCGGTGGTGCCGGCAGTGGTCGGACTGTTCTTGCTCGCCGCGACGAACAGCGACAGATTGAACATGCGGTCGTTGGCAACGCTCAGGATACGGAACCGCACGAGCCCGGCAGGAACATTGATATAGGGGTAGGCGGTGCCATTGACGACCGGGGTATCCATGAAGGACTCAGGCGTGCCCGAGGGGGAAATGCCCCGCGAATCCGGCGTGCCGGGCACCGTCGGCGGCTCGCCCGCCGGGCAGGTGGTCGGCGTGGGGCACAGCGGGTTGGCGATCTCACCGTACTGGATGCCGGTGTAAGGCGGCCAGAACCAAGGACCATAGTCCCAGCGACCCATGGCATTGGCGCCCGAGATGTCACTCGGATTCTGGTTCGGCATGTAGACGTGCGGGAACCAGAGCTGACCGAAGCCACCCCAGCGCGCCGTATCCCAGGTCGGGTCCTGTGCGGCCAACTGGCTGTCGAAGGTCCCGGCCAGATTGGTGAATGAACCTGGCGTACCTGTCGTCGGTGGCACAAAGGTCTTTTCCTGGATCACCAGCGGGATGCCGAGGCCCGGTAGGGTTCCGGCAGCGACCGGGACCGTCTTCGGGGTACCATCGGGTTGGGTGTAATTGATGGTGCCGCCGTTGATCAGCGTCTGCTCGGTGGGATCGGTATTGAGATAGCCCCCCGCCATGCCCGCGTAAACATTCAGTCGGGTTATCCCAAGCGCATGGTCATGGTAGAACATCAACCGGGCGCTCTGCTCGTTGGTGTAGTACATAGTGTTCATGCCCGGTCCCGGGTCATTGGTCGAGTTGGCCACCGCACAGGTCTGCTGGAAGTTGCAGGAGAGGATTGCGGTGTAACTGTCCTTGTCGAACCACATATCTGGTACGTCTGCCTTGCTGACGCCAGTGGCGTAGGACGTCGTCTCGCCCGCCGGTGTCGTCCACTGGTGCGGGGTCCCGTCGCTGATCCAGGGGGTAGCGCCGCCATGCAGATGGGTCGTGGAGCGGTTTTGCGTGTACTCCTCGGTCCCCCCGTTGGGGCCCACGCCAACGCCCATGTAAGTGGTGTCAGTCGGGATGAACAGGTTCCCCCCGGCCCCGGTCGGCAGGTGGTTGATGTATTTCACGCGCACCGGCCGGTTCTTCTGCGCGACGATGATTGGGCCCAGGTACTGAAACTCGGCTGGCGGCGCGACGGTGTTGTGGCCGCTCGCATCGGTGCCGTAGTTGACCTGATGATAGCCCCTCAGCCTGGTCGCCGGCAGGTCGGAGTGCAGTTGCTTGGTGTATTCCCCGTACTCGATCTCATAGTAATCCGAGCCGGGATAGGTGGTGGTGTCCGGTGTGGCGATCGGCAACGACTGTCCGAGGTTGTTGGCGGTATTGAGCTGGGGCAATGAGTCGACAAACTTACGCATACCGGTACCGGGGACCGGGTTACCGCCAGCGTCGAGCTGAGGCAGAGGGCTGTTGGCATAGTTGGGTACGTTGCCGAACATGTCCGGTGCAGTCACGGCCCCCCAGGCCGTCGCCGTGGCGAGCCCGATCACGAGCCCTGATCCGCCGGTGAATGCCGCAGTGCGCGAGAATAACGAGCGCAGGTGTGATGTCATTATTGCGTTCCTCCACTAACGCCACTCATGGGCGCCGGTGCCCCGGTCGTGGCGGCCGGTGCGTTACTGTTCGCTACGGCACGCGCTGCGGCGGCCCGAGCGGCGGCCTCTTTCCTGGACGCGGGCGTGATGCAATTGGCCCCGCGGCTCATCCCTTGACAGCGGGTTTGGCCCAAGCGCCCAGGGCCGCTGAAGATTTCCCCCCAGCGGCCGCCGGTATTCCCTGACGCACCTGCAGTGGCCTGCGGGGTCGCGGCCGGCGCGGGGTTAGCCGGGCTCTCGTTACCAGGTGAGGCTGCGGCAGCTGCCCCCCAAGCGATCGCGGTGACGATCGCCAGTGGTATGCTAAATAGACATCTTCTGCTTTTCATGTGATCTCTCCGAGGCTATAACAACTCTCCAGCGACCTTCCGGATAACCGCTGCGCGATCGCTCGGCGACTGCGGCGAATCGATAGGTTCTTCCAAGCGTGACTAATCATGGCCGCGGATGCTAACCAAGGCTATAGGTAGTTCACCCTATTTCCGGGTTCCGGGGGGGCTTGAAGTAGGTGCTTTTACTTATTGTCGGTCTGCGGTGGGGCTCTTGTAGTAGGTAGTCTTCCCTATTGCAGATGCACGCGAGAGCATTGGAATAGGTAGTTTTACCTATTGCCGACGGCGGGGGGCGGGGTCATGCTTTCGACTTAGGGCTGGCCAACTGACGTGATGAACGCCGCAGTAAAGGCGCAGTGCCGATCTGGTGATGCGGTAACCTGGGGATGCAAACGCAATTCTCCAGGAAGCCCTGCGGCTGCCCACGGGACAGGTAGGCCGCTTGCGGCCACTCCCTTACCCCCTTGATAGAGGTTGCCGCGATATGACACGACTGCTCCTACTGTTTTTCGCTATGGCGATCGGTCTGCCTGCGCCGGCCTCGGCCATTGAGGAAGGCCGGCCGGCCCCCGGCTTCGACGCCAAGCGCTTGGACGGCGCCTCGTTCGACGCGATGCGGCTAAGGGGCAAGGTGGTGGTGCTGCACTTTTGGGCCACCTGGTGCTCATCCTGCCGTCAGGAAATGCCTGTCCTTGATGCCTACTACCGTGCGCACCACGATCAGGGCCTGGAAATGCTTGCCATCAGCCTGGATGAGCCGGAGGATATCGCCAAGGTGCGCTCAGTGATGGCGGACTATCGCTTCCCGGCAGCGATGATGGGAGAGGCGCATGTGCAGGACTACGGGCGGATCTGGGCCTTACCCCTAACCTTTGTGATCGACCGTGATGGCGTATTGCGCAAGGATGAGTGGCATGGTCCGCCGACGATTGACCGGGCGGCCCTCGAGCGGGTGGTGACGCCGCTGTTGACGGCGTCGCCACATTGACTTCAGAAGCTTATCTGAATGCCGCCAGAGACGGCATAGGCATAATCGAGCTGGTAGCCATAGACATTATGGTAGACGGGCAGTGAGACGAAGGCGTAGGCATAGGCGCGCTTGGCTAGTTTAACTGTAATCCCTGGACTCACATAGACCCGGCTGCCGCCGCTGTTGGCCTGGTCCGAATTGACTCCTGACTCGCGTCCATCGATTCGTGCATTGAGCTGGAGTTGCGGGGAAACCCGTTCAAAGGCGACGTAGCGCAAACCCAGGTTCAGGTTGAATCCAGTGCCTGGCATGTAACCATTGCGGGAATTCAGCGGCTGCTGGAGCAGGCCCTGAGCAAACCAATCCCAGTTGCGGCTGAGTGCGCCGAAGCGGGAGAGACCGAGCAGCAGATCGGTGGTGCCGCTCCCGGGCTGAAGCCCCCGATCGATCGGAGTGCCGGCCTGGGGACCGGAGTGGAAGGTCTCGTCGAAACGTCCGGTCGGCAGTTTCAACCCGAACTGGACGCCGATGCTATGGTCCCGGCTCCAGCCGAAATAGCGCCCCACAATGCGCACATCGCCGACGCCGGCGGAATGCGACGTCGAATAATCGGTGTCCCCGGCGGCGATGGTGGAGTGGCTGCGGTCGATATAGGGTATCTGGAGGGTGACACCCCAATTGGTCGACGCATAATTCAGGAAGGCGGTGTAATTGCTATTCTCGGTGGAGCGCTGGACCTCGCGATCGGCCGGAACCCCAACGCGGCCCCGATGTAGCGAGCCGGTGCCGCTCGTGAGAATTGTCTGATTGTAGTATTGATAGACCAGGTCGAGGCTGAAGCCAGGCGCTTGGGTGATACCCTGGATGCCCCACTCGGTGCTCAGGGTGCAGCCGCAGGCCGAACAGGCCAGGGCGTTCCCATTCAGACCGATGACCGCGAGAAGTCCGGCGGCGTTCGCCGCCAACTGTGATGTGCGCATGTTACCCCCGCAAGTGGAGCGGCTGTCCTCCTTGCGTCGAGGGCCGCCGCGATGGTGCTCGTGATCGCCGCTGGTCATGCGTCAGCCCGGGATGCTAGAGGCCGCATCAACCGCGGGCCGGCCCTGACAAACAACCATTAAAGTGTCGTCGGTACTGCTGGTTGTGTGGCATCCGTAAAACTACCTAGTGGCCGGTCGGAACCCAATTCGGGTTTGATACGAACTGGTTTGCTATGGCCGAGATGTGCTCTACTTAGGCCATTGGGGAGCACCGAGTGGAGGCGGCGGCCGGTCCCCACCCATCCCGTCGTCAACCTGGAGACCAAGCCCAGATGAACGCGCCCCTTACCGACCTGGACTCACCGGTCTGTCCGCAGCGCCTGTCGTCGCTGCGGGCCGTGGCGGCCGTCGCGGCCCTGACCGCGGTGGTCTTGGGTCTGCTCGTCCTGGTCGGTTGGCGGCTGGATATCCCAGTCCTGATCCGCGTGCTGCCCCAGTGGGCCACCATGAAGCCCAATACCGCCGTAGGATTCATGCTCGCCGGGTTGGCCCTCTGGTGGCTGCGAGTCGCCCCGGCGGGGCGGCTGCGGCGCGCCGCCGGGCGGGTCTGCGCCAGCTTGGTGGTGCTGCTCGGCCTGCTCACCCTGACCGAGTGGTTGGGCGGCTGGGACCTGGGTATCGACCACCTCCTGTTCGCCGACGTGCCGTCGGGGGTGCCGATGGCGCCGGCGGGTGCGTTCTGCTTCGTCTTCTCGGGATTGGCCTTATTGACCCTGGACCTGGGTACGCGGCCGGGCCGCCGCCCGGCCGAGTGGCTCATCGTCCCGCCATTGGCGGTCGCGTACGTGGCACTGGTTGGCCACCTGTACAGCGTTGAGAGCTTGTACCAGGTCGCGCCTTACGCCTCCGTGGCCGCGCATACCGCCGCGGGCTTTCTGGTCCTCGGCGTCGGCGTGCTCTGTGCGCGGCCGAACCTGGGGTGGATGGGGCTGGTCACCGGGGACACGGCGGGCGGGGGCGTGGTGCGGCGTTTGTTGCCGGCGGTCCTGCTGGTCCCACCCTTGGTCGGCTGGATGGCCATCATGGGCGAGCGGGCCGGTTGGTATGGCTCGGCCTTTGGCGACGACCTGGTCGTCCTGGCCAGCGTGTTGGTGCTCGTGGCGGTGGTGTGGTTGAGCGCCGGCTCGCTGAACCGGGTCGAGCGCGGGCAGCGGCGCGCGGAGGCGGCGCACCGCGCGGGCGAGGAGCGGCTGCGACTGTTCATCGAGCACGCGCCCGCGGCGCTCGCGATGTTCGACCGCGAGATGCGCTACATCCGCGCCAGCCGCCGCTGGCTCGAGGACTACAGACTGGGCCGCCGCGACCTGCGCGGTCTGTCGCACTATGAGGTGTTTCCGGAGATTCCCGAGCGCTGGCGTGAACTGCATCGTCGCGCCTTGGCCGGGGAGGTGCTGTGCGCCGAGGAGGACCCGTTCCGACGCGCTGACGGCCGGGTGCAATGGCTGCACTGGGAGATGCGTCCCTGGCACGATGGCGCCGGGGCGATCGCCGGCATCCTGGTCTTCAGCGAAGACATCACTGAGCGCAAGCAGACCCAGGCCGCCTTGTTGGAAAGTGAACGCCGTTACCGCGTGCTGACCGAGGTGTCGCAGCAGATCGTGTGGATGAGCGATGCGCGGGACGCCTGTACCTATCTCAACCAGTGGTGGTTCGATTACACCGGTCTGAGCCCGGAACAGTCCTTAGGGGTTGGGTGGGTCCAGGCGATCGATCCTAGCCAACGCGAGGAGGTCGCGCAGGCCTGGCGGGCGGGGGTCACGGGCGAGAGTTGGACCAGGGAGATTCGCTTCCGGCGGGCGGCAGACGGTCAGTACCGCTGGCACTTGAGTCGCGCGCTGGCGCTGCGCGACGACCGCGGGCAGTTCATCCAATGGATGGGGAGCGCCACCGACATCCACGACCGCAAGCTGGCCGAGCTGGCGTTGCGCGAGACCGATGGGCGCAAAGACGAGTTTTTGGCGACCCTCGCGCACGAACTGCGCAACCCCCTGGCGCCGATCCGCAATGCGGTCGAGATCCTGAAGCGCGAGCAACTGCCCGAGACGACCCGCCAGGCCGCCCGCGAGATGATCGACCGCCAGGTTTCACATATGGTGCGTTTGATCGACGACCTCATGGATGCGAGTCGGATTACCCGCGGCAAGCTCGATCTGCGCCGGGAACGCGTTGCCCTGGCCACGGTGATAGGGCACGCCGTCGATGCCTCCCGGCCGCTGATCGAGGCCGCCCGGCATCGACTGATCCTCGCGTTGCCGTCCACCCCGATCCTGCTCGATGCCGACCCGGTGCGACTCGCGCAGGTCTTCTCCAACCTGCTCAACAATGCGGCCAAGTACACCGCGCCCGGGGGCATGATCACGGTGACCGCGCTGCGTGATGGGGCTGAGGTCAAGGTGACGGTGGAGGACACCGGGATCGGTATTGCCCCCGAGGCCATGCCGGGACTGTTCGAGATGTTCTCCCAGGTCGAACCGCGCTCGGAGCGCTCCCAGGGCGGGCTGGGTATCGGTCTGGCGCTGGCCCGCCGCCTGGTGGAACTGCACGGTGGGCGGATTGAGGCGCAGAGCGCGGGCTGCGAGGCGGGAAGTGCCTTTTGTGTCCGGCTGCCCGTGCCGGCGGACCCGCCCGCCGACCAGTTGGCGTCCAGCGTCGAGGCCGCCGCCGCGCTGGCGCAGGGCCGCCGCATCCTCGTCGTGGACGACAACCGAGACAGCGCCGAGTCGCTTGCCATGTTGTTGCGGCTCTGCGGCAATGCGGTCGAAACCGCCTATGACGGGGTGGATGCGGTGGCGGCGGCGCAGCGTTACCGCCCGGACGCCATCCTGCTCGATCTGGGGATGCCCAAGCTCGACGGTTATGGAGCCTGTCGACGCATTCGCGACTGCCCCTGGGGCCGGGACATGGCCATCTTTGCGGTGACTGGTTGGGGACAGGAGCACGATCACAGCAAGTCCGAGGCGGCCGGGTTCGACGGTCACTTGGTCAAACCGGTCGAGGCCGCCACCCTGCTGGGCTTGCTGGAGGGGCTGCAATGCGGACCGTCGACGGAGCGGGATGGGCCAGTGGTGCCGGGCCCCGTCGGCTAACGACGCCAGGGCTTGACTGGGGCGGCCGAGCGATTGAGGCGCAACACCCGCTCGAGTGGGGATCTCTGTAATGTTAACCTGTGACACACCAAAGCTTGGTGGTGGCATCGGGGGCATGCACCCAAGGGTGCGTGTGCCTACAGTGGAGAAGAGGGTCGGCACACCAGACCAGCTCAAAAGGGTATTTCCGATTGTTGTGATAGGTCTTAGGTCTTCTATGCGTCTATACCAAGATGCCGCTGGCAGACGGCACTATGGCATCCTGCCGGGGGGCTCGGGGATCCTGCCCCGCCGACGGCCCGCCCAGTCGTGCGGCGCGGTGCCGGCCTTATGAGCGCCCGCTCGCGCCTCGCGGCAGCCACCCCCCGGCGCCTGGCCGCGTTGATGTTAGGCGGGGCCTTTGCGCTGCTGGGGTCGGTTTTTGCCCTTTGGACCTGGCAGGATGATGCCGAGACGCAACGCCATGCCCGCGATAACCTGGATGCGACGGCCCTGCTGCTGGAGGAGTACGTGCTACGTTCGCTCGCGGGGATCGACGGCGCCCTGCGCAATGCCGACGACCTGGCCCGCGAAACCGGTGTCGCGCAATTGCGCTCCGAAACCGTCTATCGGCGCCTGCGCGCACTCGCCCGGTTGCTTCCAGACTCGGGCGTCATTTTCATCTACGACCGTCAGGGTGAGGCGGTCGCCGCCAGCAGCACCTATCCACCGCCGCACGTCAATGCCGCCGACCGCGACTACTTCCGCCACCTGCTGGCGGGCGGCGCCGAGCCCTACATCGGCCGAGCCCTCAACGGCACGACGGCTCACCGCCCGTTCTTCCCCGTCGCCCGCACCATCCATGGTCCTGACGGGGGCGTGGCGGGTGTGGCCCAAGTCGGGGTCGAAGTCGACTACCTGGCCAGTCTGGTCCGTCACGCCGATCTGACGGCGGGCATCCAGGTGGGGCTCTATCGGTTCGCGGATGGCGCCTTGGTGGCGCGCCATCCCATGACCGACGCACGGCTGGGCGAGGCCGTCGGGATGGAACCTTACCTGGGTGCCGTGGGCGCCGACGGCGCCCATTGGAGCGGCTGGGTCGCGACCGGGCCAAGCGCCGCCGATCGGCGACTGGTCGCGGCCCGACATGTGAACGGGTGGCCCTTGGTCCTGGTGGCCGAGCAGTCGGAGCAGGGCGTGCTGGCGCCCGCGCGCGAGCGCCTGGTCAGGCGCACCGCGGCCCTGGCCGTGTCCGCGGCGATACTGGCAGGCTTGGGGCTGTTACTGATGCGCAGCCTGGCCCGCGAAGACCGCAGTGTCCAGCGCCAGCGTCGCGCGGAGCAGGTCGTGCGCGAGAGCGAGGCGCAGTACCGGTTGCTGTTCGAGGGCAACCCCAATCCCATGTTCGTGTTCGACGAGGAGACGCTGGGTTTCCTCGCCGTGAATCAGGCGACGGTGGACTGCTACGGGTGGTCGCGGGCGGAACTGCTGGGCATGTCGGTGCTGGATATTCGTCCGCCCGAGGACCGGGAGCTGGCGCGCGAAACCATCGAGCGCAACCGCGACGTACACGCAACCCGCATTGGCGTGTTACGCCACCGCCGCCGGGACGGGACGGTGCGGGACATGGAGATCGCTGCCAGCGCCATCGACTTTGCCGGTCGGCGGGGGCGGCTGTGCTCCATCAACGACATCACCGAGCGCCAGCGGGCCGCGGCGGCGCTACGCGAGGCCGACCGGCGCAAGGACGCCTTTCTGGCCACCCTGGCCCACGAGTTGCGTAACCCGCTGGCGCCGATCCGCAACGCGGTGGCGGTCCTGCGTGCGGACCCGCACGCGCCCGCCGCCATGGAGATGATCGAGCGTCAGTTGCGACAGATGGTGCGCCTCATCGACGACCTGCTGGACGTGGGTCGCATCACCCGCGGTCGGCTGGAACTGCGCCTGGAGCGGGTCGACCTGGGCGCGGTGCTGGACGATGCCCTGGCGGCCGCGCAGCCGCACATCGAACTGGGCGGCCACCGGCTGGAGCTTATGCTGCCGCGCAGGCCCATCGCCCTGCAGGCGGACCCGGTGCGTCTGACTCAGGTGTTTACCAATCTGATCCACAATGCATGCAAGTATTCCGAGCCGGGCGGCCATATCCAGGTCCGCGCCGAACGCGAAGGTGATGCGGTCGCGGTGCGGATCAAGGACTCAGGAATCGGTATCGCACCCGCGGACCTGCCTGCCGTGTTCGAGATGTTTGCGCAGGTGGGGACGCCGCCGGGACAGGCGTCGGGCGGGCTCGGTATCGGCCTGGCGCTGGCGCGCGGTCTGGTGGTCATGCACGGCGGCGATATCACGGCGCACAGCGATGGTCTTGGGCGGGGGAGCGAGTTTTGTGTGCGGCTGCCTATCCTAAGCGTGGCGCCCACGGCCGCGGCGCCGGTCACCGAGCCGGTCGCACCGGTGACGCCGGCGCCGCCTTTACTCATCCTGGTGGTGGATGACAATCGTGACAGCGCCGACTCGCTGGCCGTGTTGCTGCGCCTGAACGGTTACCAGGTGGAGACGGCCTATGACGGACTGACGGCGGTCGCGGCGGCGGCGCAGTACCGTCCGGAGCTGGTGCTGCTCGACCTCGGCCTGCCCGATCTGGACGGCTATGCGGTCTGCCGACAGATCCGCGCCGAACCCTGGGGCGCGGCCATGCCGATCCTTGCCATGACCGGTTGGGGCCAGGAGGCGGATCGTCGCAAGTCCCGCGCGGCCGGGTTCTCTGCGCATCTCGTCAAACCGCTCGACCCCGCTGACTTACTCAAGCGCTTGGCCAACTTACCGCGGCCGGCGGACTAGCGTCGCCCGCGGTGCCGGGGTCGGCGCGCACACATCGAATTTGGCTATGTCGGGTGGTTCGATGACGCCGCGAAGCAACTGCGGGACCGCACCCAGGCTGCCAGCGACGGCGGCATCTGGATCATGACGCAAGGGTTATGATATCCCCCCCTGAGTAGTTTCCCGGATAGTCCGATGTCACGCCATGGCGGCACACTATAGCGCAGTGGCCAAGCTCGCTACGACCCAGGACACCGGTTCCCCCACGGCAAATCCGTTCTAGCCCGCCGTGGCTGGCCGTCCCCGCCGACGGCGGGAATTTTCGGTCATGCCCAGGTAGTCGAACACCAGGCGGACGTTGCGTGCCAGGCGCTGGATGGTGGCGGCGACGGTGTCGCGG
>NZ_CAJAXH010000250.1 GCF_903946935.1 uncultured Thiodictyon sp. | reverse complement strand
GGGATCGCCACCCCCGACCGCTACAGTGGCCATTCCCTGCGACGCGGCTTCGCCACCTGGGCCAACGGTCATGACTGGGACGTCAAGGATCTGATGGAGTACGTGGGCTGGAAGGACGCCGGGTCGGCCATGCGTTACATCAAGCGCGCGGATGGCGACAACGGGCGCTACCATATCGAGCAGGCCCTGGCGCAGGAGGCGTCGGCCGCCGCGGCGCGTGGCACATCGGACAATTGAGTGAGGTCGCCCACGGCGGGGAACAACCGCCCTCCCCCACCTGGTCGCATGCCCCTGCATCAGCGCCTGATGGGACGGCTGGATACCGCGCGGCACCGTCGGCATCCGTCAGGAGGTACTGACCTGCGCCCTACCGCGCCGTCAGCATCTGCGAAGGAAAATTGTGACAAGGCGCTGGTCCCGATGGCCTTATCCCTGTTGGTGGAGGTGACGCTGATCATCCCACGGACGAACTCAATCATCGGGCGGGCATGGCGCGGCGGCCGTCGACGGACTCAACATTTCAGAAGCGCGACATCGTACTTGGCGATCTCTGGGTCGCGCGTGATCAGGGTCAGGGCCTCGGCGCGGGCCTGCGCGACGAACATCCGGTCGAACGGATCGCGATGGTGCAACGGCAGCGCACGATACTCATTGAGGTGTGAGAGGCGGATCGGCAGAACCTCATAACCCGTCTCAGGGATCGCATCGAAGAAGTCGTCCGGTAGATCCAGCTTGCCGATTGAGGCTTTGATCGCGCATTCCCAGAGGGAGGCACTGCTGACGAAAATGATCGTCGCCGGAGATGCGAGCACGTCTCGTGCAGGGCGGGAGAGCGCTCCCGGGTCACCGAGCGCCCAGAGCAACGAGTGGGTATCGAGCAGGTAGCGCATGCTCAATCAGTTACACCCAGTTGGCGGGCGACGTCCTCGGGCCAGTCGTCGAAGTCTTCGGCGAGGTGGATGCGACCCTCAAAGCGCCCCAGACGGCGGCTCGCGGCGGCAGACTCGTAGCGTGTAATACGCGCCACCGGGTGCCCCATGCGGGTGACAATAATCTCTTCCCCCTGGCTGACCCGCTCCACGACGGCGGAAAATTTCGCTTTCGCTTCGGTCACATTGAGCGTTGTTGACATTGTCGTTCCCGGATGGTTTGACCTGGTCAGACTATAATCATGCCGCGCTCTCGGGGCAAGCTTTAAGAAGGGTGAATCGGCGCCCAACGCAGCACCGATGGATGGCCGGTGACCGCGGTACGACGATCTTCCTCAGCCACCGATCGTCATTTGGGAACCCATCAGGATTAGGCACCGCACGAACCGACTGGATACCGCGCAACGGCGCCTTGTCCAAGCGCTGGTCAGTGCTGACCAGCGCCCTCCCCGCCCCGATTTTCGACGGCACTGGCGACCATTCTCCCGCACCGGTCCCGACTAGCCGATGCCGCACGATCATCATCACCGTCAGGATCGACTGGCGGTCGCAACGGTGCCTCACCGACTGCGGTCGCCTGCTGGGTAATTCCATTCTTAGGATATGAGCTGCCAGATTCGTCAGCGGAGCCATCGGGTCCGCGTCAATCACCAACATCCTGGGAACCGAGGCGCTGATTCGCCGTGCCGCGTCCCCGCCGGTGGAGGTCATGCTGATGAGCAGCCTGACGCGGTTCCTACCGCAGCTCGATGCCCAGGGCAGATGGTCGCAACCTGGGCCGCGCCTTCCCCCCACAACAGCCGGTCGCAACGCTCGGTGGCGGTTGAGACGCTTTTGCGCCGCGTACGCACCCCGCGTACCAGCCGCTCTCACGCATCAATCACCGTTCCAAGACGTGGGATCGCATCAGCGCTGATCGGCAAAAATAGCGTCCAGTGCCTGCGCATCGAGTACCCGGTCCGTCCAGCATTCCAACTCGGCTTCACTGGCCTGGCTCAGGCGTTGTTCAGCCCCGGACGGCAGCGGGCCAAAACGCAGTGTGAGTGGCCGACGCAGCACTTTGGACTCGCCCTCCTGCCTACCCTCCTGTTTCCACTCCTCGGTCCAGGTCTTGACCCGTTCGGCTAACATGGCTTGCATTTCCTGTCATTCGATGACGTTGGGGATCTCGGCCCCGGAGACCCGCGCCGGCAGCAGCACCCGTTTCAGCCACACCACGAAGGCGCGTCGCAAAGCCGTCTGCTCCGCGGCCGCGAACCAGTCGACGAGACAGGCCACCACCCGCTCAATAGCGTCCGGAGCGCGGCTGTTCTCCAGCCGGAACAGGACGGCGGCAACGTTGTGCAGTCCCTTCAAGTCGGCCTCGTCGTAGCGGCGCACCTCTAGCAGAAGATAGCGGATCTGCGGTTGCCAGCGCCAGTTGCTCCGGCAGATCCGGTTCGATGAGGTCGGTCAGGCTGGTTTTCGCCGTCCAGGTGGCCTGGCCGTTGTAGAGCACGATCGGCAACACCGGTGGTAGATACCCGCCGGCGGGGATCTCGCCCGCCGCGGCAGATCCTGGTACAACAACAATCCGACATAGGTGAGCAACCGCGCGGCCATCAGGCGATCGACGGTGGACTGGAACTCCAGCAACAGATACACGTATAACCACCGCTCACCCCAGCGCAGGCGCCAGATGATGTCGTCCTCGCGCTCGCGTAAATCGTGGCTGATACCGATCTCGCGGACCCGCTCCAGGGTGTCGAAGTCCAGCGCCGCAACCCAATCCTCATGCTTAGGTGCTAATTTTGGGCGTCCGTCTTGGTAACCAAGTTCGCTGCAACTCGAATATGGGAGAGTTACTGGGCACAAAGTACCGGACAGACGGGCACTGCCAACTCGGCACAAAATACCTAGACTGAGGCCGAGGTGCCAAAATATGGCCGCAGGAATCGATATAGGAAATCCCTGAGAAAGTTTATTAGGCTAGGTCGATGAAAACTCGCTCAGTAGGCACTCAATGTCGCTAACACTGGGGCATCGCCGAAAATTCTGCCCTTCGCGAGCCGGATAAGCAGTCCGTGGGGGCGTTGCTGGGGCATCCGAATACTCCCGCATCACGAACAGTAACCTGCCGATATCACAGCAACTTTCGGAGAGTTGCGTCCCGTACCGAAGGCCATTAAAGTGCTTCTGTAGCCTAGGATACAGTCACTTTTACTAATTGAAGAAGTTTATCGCGCTATGAGGAAGACCCCGAAAACTCTCGAAGACAGTACTCCGGTGCCAGCAACCCTAGCGGAGCAATCGGATGACGGTCAACCGGTGCTTCGCAAGTACGCGGGCGCTGTGCATATTGGTGCGGATCTGACCTTATATCAGCGACGCGCTTTCAATGTCCTGCTTTTTTGGGCAATGCCGGAGATGCCACGTACGACTCGCCATGAAATAGATCTGGATGAGCTTGCCTGGGGAATGGGATTGGAACGAGCGTCGCAACGCATGGAACGCTTAATCGAAAGTTTGGACAAGATGATGGAGGCGCGGGTTGTATGGAACCTTCTTGACGATAAGGGCGATCTTGAAGAGTGGGAAAGCGCGACGCTGCTCCCTTACGTGAAGGTCAGCAAAAAGACCAGGACAGTGCTTTATGAGTTTACCAGCGCTTTTCAGGAGCGAGTATACAACCCATCGGAATTTGCAGAAATCGCGCTGCGAATGCAAAGGGTATTCCGCTCAGAGCATGCCTTAGCGCTCTACGAGAATACCCGTCGATTCTTAATCAACGGCGAAACACCATGGATTCCGTTGGACACTTTCCGGTCTCTGATGGGCGTCGGCGGTAAGCCCTATTACGATGAGTTCAAATACCTCAGCGCGCGCCTAATCAAACCCGCGATGCGGCAAGTAAACGAGTGCTCAGACATCCAGCTTCAACTGAAGACAAAACGACAGAACCGCACCGTTGTTGAGATAAAATACATCGTTAGCGACAACGCAAAAATGACGTTGTTCGCAGAGTCGCTGACTCAGGAACCAACCCAGATCAGTACCGAGGACGAGCGACGACTGCTCCTCCGGCTATCAGGTTATCGGATCACCGGTAAACGCGCCGAGTTTCTGCTCCACAATCATACCGAGGAACACATCATTCTTGCACTTGACGCGGCAGATGCATGGATGGAGATAAAGGAAGCCGGACGTGAACCCATTGTCAATCCCGCGGGAGTTGCTTACAAGGCCATCACCGAAGGGTGGCGCCTACCCTCAAATGGAAAAGACAGTGCCAACACAGGGGGCTCTACCCAAGAAGATGTGCATCAGACTAAGCTCATCCACGAATCCTCAGAGCGACAGGCTGCGATTGAGAGTGAATTCCGCAAAAAATGGTACGTGGAATTCATCGAACGAACCCCAGAACCAGAGCTTAATTTACTCAAATTAGCATTTGAAGAGGCGCTTGTCGCATCCCCTAGCGACCGCCTGATTCTCGAAAAGTACCGAAAGCAAGGTCTGACTGGCATTGCACGGGGGCTCTTTCAACACTTTCTCGCAGCACGAGGTATCCGGCCTACAGATGAAGAGATCAAAGCCTACACAGAATCAATGCCTACTCGGGGAACCCAACCTTGAGCACGACGAGACATGAAAACACTCCCTGTGGCAACTGCCACGACAGCAACCAATGGCATGTTATAAAAAGCTTTTTTTCTTCTTTTTGATTCCTTGGCGCGCAAGCATGAATCCACCCGCTCGCCCCTCATCGTGTCCCCGGTCCGCCATCTTTCCGGTGACCATAACGATTGAGGGTAGTGGTAATCTGTAGGATGAATCAAGAAGACTCAAACAATTCAGCGCTTTGATATATTGAGATCTATGTGCTCGGTCTTAGCCCTAACGCCCTCCAGATAGCCGCCCTAGCCAACTGAGATGCTAAGTCTCCTGCGTTGGTCTTCGCACCCACCAACCAACCTCGATTAGGCCGCCACAGACCGCAGTGCTCCCACATGCACACACCGTGGTGCAACACGGTGTCACAGGATTGACCGGCCACGGCACTTATGCGCACCCAGGATCAACTTGCCCATTGAGGTAAAGAGAAGACGCCGGCCTGCGGGTCTGTTAGGAAGTTGGGGGTCATCTGGTGGTTTTCGCTTGCCTAGTTCAATGCTTGCTGGCTTTTCAGCCTTCACCAGTGGGGGCTGTCGAAGGATGGGGTAGCAGTAGAGCGACACTCGATTAGTGTGCCCCGATCCGGATAAAACCATCTGAATATAATTGATCTAACATACCGGAACGCTAGACAGAATCCAGAAATTTCGGCAGGTCCCTTGTTGAACAAAGCTAGTTTCAGGCTTTTTACCATATTATCCGTGGGTTGCCGACCTGCCAACATCTAACACAGACACAGCCAATCTAAAACGATGTGCCGCCTTCCATATCTTGGCTCCTGTGCAAACGAAGCGAACACGATACGAAACCAACATCGTGGCTGGTGTGTAAGTGATTTTGTTGCGCTAGCAACCTGCTACGACGTGTGAAAAGTGCTCGTTTCAGGCGGATCGGTGCGATTTTTTGCTTGGGATATGGGTAGGTGTGAGCGCCCTTGGATGCACTGGTTGGCCCCAACTTTCTTGATCGTCGGTTGTCGCACAAGGACTACCATTTGCAGAGATGGGCAAATCTTCCCCACTACGAACGAACGAGGACACGCCAGATATTGGCACCTATCACAAGAAAGTATGCGCTCATCGTAAATGAACTCGATGCCAACATCAGCATAACCACCGGTTTACTGCCGAAGATAAATTCTCGTTCGGCGAGGTCGACGGGGAAAAGTGACGACTTTGTGCGGTCGACATCGTTGCAGCATGCATGTATTTTAACGTCATTAAATCATATACTTAAATCTCAATTTTTGCCGAACGCTTTCACCTGCGGCACGTGAAGTGCCAGATTTAGGCTAGAAGGTGCTAATTCAGGGCGTCCACAACGCCGCAAGTGCTGATATCGGGCGCCCATTTTTGCCACCTTGCCGGCCATTTTTTGGCACTTTTCGCCCGTACTTAGCACTTCAGGAACGTAACACATTGATAAATAACATTTTCATTGTTTGTTAGTAGTATTGATAGTAGTAAATATTCAACAACAGCAATCAAAAACTATTCTTTAGCGCTAGCAGCGACTACAATCTCGCAAATTCGCTAGTATGGAGCCTTCGCTGGTGACAAACGCAGACCCCGTTGAGTTGGAACAACTCGAATTTCTTTATTCCCGGTCGCAGGACGTTTTAGCGGCACTACGTCACGATGTCTTTGCGCCAGAGGGGGTAAAGACCCTTCGTAAGACATGGACGATATCCGAAGCTGCGGAGCTTGTCGGACGCAGCCAACAGTCCATCCGCCTTGCGGAGAAGGAAGGTAAACTGCCTCCATCGAAACGCCTCGAAAGCGGTCGACGCAGCGGATACGCCCTCTCGACCATCAACCAGATGCGGCAACTTTTTGGCACATGGCCATGGAGGGCAAAAAGTGATGAGCCTGTTATTCTAAGCTTTTCAAATTTTAAGGGTGGAGTGGGTAAATCCTCCTTCGCTTGTCATTCGGCTCAGTATTTTGCTATTCGTGGATACCGCGTACTTCTTGTCGATCTCGACAGCCAAGCTAGCACAACCACGGTATTCGGTTTCAATCCAGACATTGACATTACCGAGCACGATACAATCGCGCCATATCTCTTGGGTGATCAGCACTCCCTGCATTACGCCATCAAACCAACTCACTGGCCAGGTATCGATTTGATTCCCAGCGCATTACATTTCTACGGGGCTGAGTATGAACTCGCCGCACAGATTTCAGGTAATGTGCCGCTTCTCGAAAGTCTTCGAGCTGGACTTGACGGTGTTTCCGGAAAGTACGACATCATAATTCTTGATCCGCCACCGGCATTGGGACTCGTATCAGTCAGCGCGTTAGTTGCTGCAAACGCCCTTGTGATACCGGTTCCACCGGCTAACATCGATTTCGCTTCCACGGCGCACTTTTTCGGCATGGTAATCGATGCACTCTCGAGTCTACGCAAGCACGGCGTGACGCCAAACTATAAGTTCGTCAAAGTTGCTCTCTCGAAATACGACGAGCGGAAATCGACGCAGGCGGCGATCGCCGGGATGATGAGCCAGGTTTTCGGCACATCCTTACTCACGACACCAATCAAGGATTCTGCTGAAATCGACAATGCATCAGCACGCTTTGAAACGGTCTATGAACAACCCGCTCCGTTAACGTCGCGCGAGGTTCACAGGCGCTGCCTTGCGTATCTGGACGGGCTGAATCGTGAGTTAGAAATTCTTATCCGCAAAACTTGGCCCAGTCATCACGTTGCGTTGCGTGAAGCCGGCCTGATGTAGGAGCACGTATGGCCAAGAACCGTAACCTGATGTCAGGAATCGCCGATCGCGTCATCAAGTCCCCCGACGAGCCGGCCGGTGAAAATGCAAATCCCGTCCGACGTCCTGAACCGTTGGCAGCAAACTTGGGTGGAGTCACAAATCCGCGGGCGCCGGGTCAACCGGACTCAAAGATCCAGAGAACCGCAATTCAGCGGCATATTTTGGTGGATCCTGCAATATGTCGTCCGTGGTCCCACCACAACCGCGCCTACGAACTATTGAATGAGGATCGTTGCGCGGACCTGATTGCAGGATTCAGAACTTTGGGGCGGCAGCAACGCCCGGCGATTGTTCGCCCATTGATTGGAGATGCTCGTAGCGATGGACTAGGCGGCGAACATGATTTTGAGATTATTTCCGGCGCACGTCGGCATTGGACTGTCTCCTGGCTTCGGGCGCACAATGAAGTCAACACGGAGTCAGAACCTTTTCTCTTTCTCTTGGTTGTACGAGACGACCTGAGCGATGCTGATGCCTTTGAATTATCCGACGCAGAAAATCGGGGTCAGAAGGACATCTCTGATTACGAACGTGCTAAAGAATACCGATGGGCATTGGAGAACCTCTACGAGGGGAATACCTCGCGCATGGCGGATGCCATCCAGATGGATCGATCGCACCTGACTCGCCTGGTAGCACTCACTGAAATGCCAGACATCGTTGTGCGGGCCTATCCGAGTATTCTCGATATCCGCTTGCACCACTGGCGTGAGCTCGGCCCTTTTTTTTCCAGCAAGGAAAAAGCAAAGCAAGAGGCAGTCGAACGGGTGCTTGCTTGTGCCAAATCGATTGTGCATGCGCGCGAGAGTCACAGCGGCAAGGTGCCAACAGATGGCGCTCAGACAGCTGCGCTACTTGTTGCTTCCCTAAATAAGAAAACGAGGGGAGGGGACCGTACTCAGATTCTCGAGACGGTTACTGCCAAATCCACTGGGAAAGTCATGCTTACGATTAAGCGAACTACCAGAGGTATGACGTTTGATCTCCCGCGTAGCTCGGGTGCCACTAAAGATGAGGTAGTCGATGCTCTGCGCCGTGCGATCGACGAACATTTAGAGGCGGGAGAATAGAAAATCTGAAGGGTTCTGATTCTTGAAGTTAGCCAGGATCAGGACCTTGATGCAACGACCTTCGCTCTATTTCGCACAGATTTTTGCCCTCCGCCTGGGAAATTTTCCCGCTGCACCAATTCTCAACCGTTACCCACTTCAAAAATTGTGGCGCAAGGGCTCGTCGTCCAGATGCTAGAGCGCTGTGGCAGTTGCCACAAACGATGTTAAGGTTCTAGGCTGGTTGAAAAAAAATATCACTTTGAATCCTCGATCAGTCCTCCTTGCCCTCCTGATTGACGCGCTGGTTAGCCCACCATTAGCACCAATGATGGCTCGCAGACTCCCCCACTGAAAGGTTTGCCGTGACTGGTAGACCTTCATGTGTCAACCGTCTTCAAAGTCGATTCCCGGTACGAGCAGTTCCGCGAGTGTCTGAAACTCATCGATGGATGTGAATTGGACGATGAGCCGGCCGTGAAGCCGCCGTTGGTCGAAGTCGATCTGTACGGGAAAGCCGCAGCGCTCGGTAAGTATCCTCTCGGTCCGTGCTAAATCGCTCGATGCGCGTCTAGTTGGTCCTGTTGCCAAGCCTTTGCGACTTACCCTCCCGTCCACCCCATCCCATCTGTCAGTTCATCGGGCATTTAGTTTCTTAAGGGCATCAGCGACGAGTCGTTCCATTTCGCGAACACTGTGCGGTCGCCGACGGGCGCGTGCCGGTGTGCCTGGAAGAGCCGCGGCCTTGTAAGCCAGCACGCGTGCGCATTCGGGACATTCGGCGAGCCGTGAGAGGGCTCTTGCTTGTCCGAACGATAAGGGCCTTGGTCGATCAGGTTGAGGACCGGAGTGGGCAGCGTCAACACACGCAGATAGAGAGATCCCTCGGTTCGCGAGAGACCGAACAGTTCTGCTGCAGCGGTTAACGACCAGTTCTGCTCCTTGCGCAACACTCTGACGGCCCGAGCAATCGCCATTTTCGCTCTACCGCACCAAGGAAGTTCTCCTGCGTATGCTGTCGCGCCTGGGTGCTTCGTTGCATCCTGATAGGCATCAAGAGCGGCCAACTGCCGCGCCAGTCGATCATCGGCCCTATCTAACACTTTTGCACGTATGGTATCGCAACGAGCGGCTTGCGCCAGGCGCCAGTTGAATTCTCCAACGAGAAGTTCGTAGCCGCCTTGTGGGCGTCGACGGACCAACACGTTGTCGTGTGCATCCCGGTTGAGGAGCCACGCAGCGATTGCTGAAGGTCCGGGCATCGGCGCTACGGTACGATACGGCGAACGGTGGATGTGTTCAACGGGAATTATGCATTCGGTGGAGCGATCTTGGTCGATGGAAAGGGGAGCGGATGCTACGGCAGAGTTAAAGCGCATTGGTCGATTGTGAGTGCCTCGGTGTGCAACGTTTTCCAACCCTGATACGATTGTGGCGAGCTTGCGTAGTCAGTCGAACAGCTACTTGCTACTCCTTGACCATCGAGCCAAGGGGAAAAAACTGGCGTTGTGTCGGTGATCGGGTGCGAGGACCTCGACAAAGCGTGTCACATGACACGCAATAATATACCAGAAGGCCTCTGCTGCAAGATGACCCCGGCCGCGGTCTAGGTCGCCACGTTCGCGTTCAGCTATAGATAGCAACACGCCGGACCAGGCGACCCATCGGGCTCGCCCGGCGTTCAGTCCAGCTCGATAGGTTGCATCCACCTATAAAAATCAAAGCATTTACGATATATCGCTTTTGGAAATATTGTAGATTGTAACTCTCAGTCGCCTTCTTGTGCCGAGGCCAACGATCGCTCGTAACACGCAGCGATCCCGCCTCGGTCAAATCTGTCGATGTCCCCGCAACGCTAGCAAGATCACTACATACCCCTCTTTGGTCAGTGGTTCTGGCGGGGTCAGCGACCGCAACGCGCCCCATTCGACGGATCGGATACTCAAGATGTCAGCCAGGGCGGCATCGCCGGCGAGGGTGGCGAGTCCCACCGGTGTCTTGCTGTCGGCGAGGAGATGTTCCGTGCCGGTTTCCATGGTCGCCAGTGTGTCATCGTTCTCGCCGCCGAGTAACCAGTGGATGCTAACCTGCAAGGCCAGCGCCAGCGCTTTTACCATTTCGATGGATGGGGCGCGCTTGCCCCGCTCCATGCTGGAAATGTGGCTTTGTGGCGTGTCGCACAAGCGGCCAAGTTCGGATTGGTTCAAGCCAGCGTTATGCCGTGCTGCCACGAGCCGTTCGCCAAGGAGGACGGGATTTTTAGTTTCATGGTTCATCCCTTAAGCATGGACTAAAACGGCCGTCCGTACATAGCTGAAAGCGCTTTTTATGTCAGAAACTCAAAATATACCTGAAAAACTTCAAATAACAGTGAAAAATATTCCGTGAGCCAGCATGCGTTCAAACGCGCACCACATCATCCGTCATGTGTGATCGTCGGTCGCATGCGACGGGTGCGCGAGGTATCCGGCGCCATCCAGAATGTGTTCGGACCTCAGGCTTGGCAAGACCATGGCGACGGTTGTCGGGGTCGAGGATGGCGAGGACCGCCCTTGCGTCGATGGGCTGTAGCGGCGGGGCAGGGTGGTGCATGTCCCCGCCCGTGGCTGTCCGGCCTGTCGCGAAAAGGTGTATCGCGCACGGATCGTAGCCAAACGAAGCGACCCCGACGCGGCGAACCTTGCCCGTGTCTCCGCGGTACTGGGCGCGGAGTTTGCCGAGACCTACCAGTGCAGGCTCGCCGGCGACACCCTCGCCATGATTGGCCAAGCCCATGGCGTGACAGGCGAGCGCATACGTCAGCGCCTGTTACGGGTAAGTGTCTTACTCCATGAGCGGCCTGGAGCCGATTGACCTGGCTGCACGCATTGCGAACCATTTGGTTGATGTCGGATAACAGCACCTGAGCACCTGAGCACCTGAGCACCTGAGGGCTCCGAGGCGAGCCAGCCGGCGCCGCACTGGTTGGAAAGGACCTGGTGTTGCGAGACCCCGCTCCGGCTCTGGCGGTGGGCATCCTGCCGGCGACACGCCCCCGTTGCGCCGCAGACCGGATGCTCCGGCCCGCAAGCTGATGTCAAAACGCGCCGATCAGTCCTGCGGTGACTCCATCATACAACTCGCTGCGTACGGTCTCGAATTCTGCGCTGCGCGAGTGCTATCCAACACCCTGGCTTTGAGTCCCGCGCCAGCCCGGCAGCCAGAGTGCCGGCCAATAAATTAGTATTTTTAGGCTTTATCGAGATGTGCAGAGACTCCCTACCACTCAGGACGGTCCAGATGTCGCGGTTGCCGTGTCCTTGGATCTGGCTGATGATGTCGTAGCAGTTTTCGCGAAGGGCTTTCTGATGTCTACCTCGTCCGCTATGTCTCCAGACTTCAATGTCGG
>NZ_CAJAXH010000249.1 GCF_903946935.1 uncultured Thiodictyon sp. | reverse complement strand
CGCAGAGCGCCCGCACGGCGTTCCCACGCCGGAGCGTGGGAACGAGAACAACGAAGATGTCTCACGCCAAGGCGCCAAGCTCGCCAAGGTTCTTCCGTGCGGTATTGGCGCTGGGCGACTCACTCGCCAGGTGCTGGGGATCGTCTCATCATTCCCTTGTCCTCCTTGGCGAGCTTGGCGCCTTGGCGTGATCATTCCTATTCTTCTATTCTTGCTCCCACGCTCCAGCGTGGGAGCAAGTGCGGGCGCTCCGCGTCCATTGGCCAAACCGGACGCAGAGCGCCCGCACGGCGTTCCCACGCCGGAGCGTGGGAACGAGAACAACGAAGATGTCTCACGCCAAGGCGCCAAGCTCGCCAAGGTTCTTCCGTGCGGTATTGGCACTGGGCGACTCACTCGCCAGGTGCTGGGGATCGTCTCATCATTCCCTTGTCCTCCTTGGCGAGCTTGGCGCCTTGGCGTGATCATTCCTATTCTTCTTTGTCGCCTCGTATGAGCGGCCAGGGCCAGCCAACCCTTCTCGCTCCCACGCTCCAGCGTGGGAGCAAGTCAGCGACGCTCCAGCGTCGCGTGCTGACTCGGGACGCTGGAGCGTCCAGGCGGCATTCCCACGCTGGAGCGTGGGAACGAGAAAGCCCGCGTTTGCCTCGCCCCCACTACGGCACAGTATTTTCAGAAAAACTATTAACGTTTCCTGAAATTTAAGCCCCGCTAAAAAAATGCAATCAATTGATAAAAAAATACTTTCAAGGATTTATGGGCGCGGTAGGGGGTGGGCGTTCACGAAGATCGATTTTGTGTCCGAGTTCGGCGAATCCAACATCCATCAGGCGCTCTCCAGCCTGACCCGCGCGGGCAAGATCCGACGCGTCTGTCATGGTGTCTATGACTATCCCCGCTACAGCGAACTGCTCGGGCAGAACCTGAGTCCGGATATCGATGAGGTGGCTCAGGCATTGGCGCGCAAGTTCAACTGGCGCATCCAGCCGTCCGGTGACGCAGCCCTGAATCTGCTGGGGCTTTCCACCCAAATCCCTGCACGCTGGGTCTATCTTTCGGATGGTCCGAGCCGCCAATATGAGATCGGTAACCAAGCGCTGGTCTTCAGGAGATCGGTGTTGAAGGACGCCGGTTTCAAATATCGGGAGAGCGGTTTGTTGGTTCAGTCGCTTAAGGCCTTGGGCAAGAATCGCGTCGATCCGGGAGTCATCGAGACGCTGCGCCAGCGGCTGGTTCCGGTAAACGGCGAGCGTATCCTCAAGGATACCCGAACAGTGACGGGCTGGATTTATCAGGTCATCAAGCAAGTATGCGCGGAGCATGACTAATGGATAAGGTTGCTCGCTTTTCTCCTAATCAGCGTCGCGAACTCTTTTTCGAGACCGCGGCCAAAATGGCCATGACCCCAGCAGTGGCTGAAAAGGATTTTTGGGTCACCTGGATACTCGACCGGCTGTTTCGAGAGCCGCAAATTTCCCGTGTGCTGATGTTCAAGGGCGGCACCAGCCTGTCTAAGGTCTACCGATTGATCGAGCGATTCTCAGAAGATATTGACCTGATTCTCGATTGGCGAGAATTGAATGGGGAAGACCCGTTAGCCGATCGCTCCAAGTCGAAGCAGGCAAAACTGAACGACGCGATCGACGCGGCGGCCCTGACCTATATCGGCGGCCCGTTCTTGGAGCTGGTTGCTGAGGCAATGGATGGAGTGTGCACCTGTCAAGTGGAGAGCAATGATCCACATGTGATTGCGGTGACTTACCCTGCCGCCTTTTCTGACAAGTATCTACGCCCCGAGGTGCGGCTGGAGATAGGGCCGCTGGCATCCTGGCTGCCTCATGAGGACCGAAGGATTAGCTGCTATGCCGCTGAGATGTTCCCCAAAGTATTCGACCGGAGCGAGTCTTCGGTCCGGGTGATCAAGGCGCAGCGAACCTTCTGGGAGAAGGCGACGATCCTGCATCACGAGGCGTATCGCCCAGAGGGAAGTCCGCAACCATCTCGCTACTCACGCCACTATTACGACCTCACCAAGATGGCCGAGTCGCCCGTCAAGGCGTTGGCGCTGGCTGATACCGAGCTCTTGGCCAGTGTGGTGGCCTTTAAGCAGCGCTTCTATCCGCGTGGTTGGGCACGCTATGAGTTGGCCAAACCGGGCAGTCTTCGCTTGGTGCCATCGGGGACGGTTCGCGACGCAGTCGAGGCGGATTATCGGGCAATGGCAGAAATGATTTTTGGCGACAGGCCCGCGTTCGCTGACATCATGACCATCCTGCACAGTCTCCAAGAAGAAATCAATCGGAGCGCGACATGAGCAACATCGGCCAACCCGAACGCACCACCCAGGACCGCGTCATCGCCCTGTTTCGCGACGAGCTGGGCTATCGCCACCTGGGCGATTGGACCGACCGCGTCGGCAACAGCCATATCGACGAGGGGCTGCTCTGCGCCTGGCTAACCAAGGGCGGCTACACGCAGGCCCAGATCGCCGTGGCGCTGCACAAGCTGGGGACTGAGGCGGTTAACCATAACCGCAGCCTTTACGGCAACAACCAGGCGGTCTATAAGCTGCTACGCTACGGCGTGCCGGTGAAGATCGAGGCGGGTAAGGTCACTGAGACCGTCCATCTCATCGATTGGAAACGGCCCGAGCAGAACGACTTCGCCATCGCCGAGGAGGTGACGCTCAAGGGCAACCGCGAGCGGCGCCCCGACGCCGTGATCTATGTGAATGGCATCGCCATCGGGACCCTGGAGCTGAAGAACAGCCGCGTGTCGATTGGTGACGGTATCCGTCAGAGCCTCTCGAACCAGCAACCCGAGTTCAACGCCTGGTTCTACAGCACAGTGCAGTTCGTCTTCGCCGGCAACGATTCGGAGGGGCTGAAATACGGTACCACCGAGACGCAGGAAAAGTATTTCCTCAAATGGAAAGAAGACGAGGCGGACAACAGCCGCTTCAAGCTCGACAAGTATCTGCTCAAGCTCTGCGAGAAGCATCGCCTGATCGAGTTGATGCGCGACTTTGTGCTGTTCGATGGCGGTATCAAGAAGGTGCCCCGCGTACACCAATATTTCGGGGTGGCGGCGGCCCAGCGGCATGTACACCAGCGGCAGGGCGGCATCATCTGGCACACCCAGGGCAGCGGCAAGAGCATCGTGATGGTGCTGCTCGCCCGCTGGATCCTGGAGCACCATCCCAACGCCCGGGTGGTCATCATCACCGACCGCGACGAACTGGACGCGCAGATCGAGGGCGTCTTCACCGAGGCCGGTGAGGCGATCTACCGCACCAGCAGCGGGCGCGACCTGATCCACCAACTGGGCCAGGCCGCACCGCGGCTGCTGTGCTCGCTGGTACACAAGTTCGGCCGCCGCGATGTCGATGACTTCGAGGCCTTCATCACGGACCTGGAGGCCCAGCCGAGCCAAACGGTGGGTGAGGTCTTTGTCTTCGTGGACGAGTGCCACCGCACCCAGAGCGGCAAGCTCAACCGCGTGATGAAGGCGATGCTGCCCAACGCGGTGTTCATCGGCTTCACCGGCACGCCGCTGCTCAAGAAGGACAAGGCGACCAGCCTGGAGGTCTTCGGCGGCTATATCCACACCTATAAGTTCAGCGAGGCGGTGGCGGATGAGGTGGTGCTCGACCTCATCTACGAGGCGCGGGATATCGACCAGCGGCTCGGTTCCAAGGACAAGATCGACGCCTGGTTCGAGGCCAAGACCAAGGGGCTGAACGACTGGCAGAAGGAGGAGCTCAAGCGCCAGTGGGGCACCATGCAGAGCGTATTGAGCTCCAGGTCGCGCATGGACCGGGTGGTGAATGACATCGTGTTCGACTTCAGCGTGAAGCCGCGCCTGTCGAGTGAGCGTGGCAACGCCATCCTGGTCGCCTCCAGCATCTATGAGGCGTGCAAGTATTTCACGCTTTTTGCGAAGACGCCGCTGAAGTGTCGGTGCGCGGTGGTGACCTCCTATAATCCGCAGGCCAAGGACATCACCAAGGAGGAGACCGGCGCCAATACCGAGACCGACCGCCAGTTCATCTATAACACCTACACCGAGCTGCTGAAGGCCATCGACGCCCAGCCGGGCATGAGCAAGACCGAGACCTATGAGGCGCAGGCCAAGGCGCTGTTCACCCGGGAGCCGGCCAACATGAAGCTGCTGGTGGTGGTAGACAAGCTGCTCACCGGCTTCGATGCGCCACCCTGCACCTATCTCTATATCGACAAGTCCATGCAGGACCACGGCCTGTTCCAGGCCATCTGCCGCACCAACCGGCTCGACGGCGACGACAAGGACTTCGGCTATATCGTCGACTACAAAGACCTCTTCAAGAAAGTGGAGAACGCCATCGCGGTCTATACCTCAGAGTTGGATCACAGTGCCGGTGGGGCAGACCCCGAGGTGCTGCTACAGGATCGCCTCAAGAAGGGCCGGGAGCGTCTGGATGACGCGCTGGAGGCCTTGGCGCTGCTGTGCGAGCCGGTGGAGCCGCCCAAGGGCGAGTTGGAGCATATCCATTACTTCTGCGGCAACACCGAGGTCCCGTCCGATCTAGCGGAACGCGAGCCACAACGGGCGGCGCTCTATAAGGCGACGGTCGCCCTGGTGCGCGCCTACGCCAACATTGCCGACGAACTGGACCGCGCCGGCTACAGCGGCGCCGATATGGCCCGGGTCAAACAGGACCTCGACTACTATCTGAACGTCCGCGAGATCATTCGCAAGGCGAGCGGCGAGAGTCTGGATCTGAAGCCCTATGAGGCCGACATGCGGCACCTCATCGATACCTATATCGAGGCCGATGAGCCCCGCACCATCTCGCCCTTCGACAACCTGGGCCTGTTGGAGCTGATCGTGAAGACCGGCATCGCCGATGCCATCGCCATGCAGATGGGCCGTCTGAAGGGCAATCAGAACGCGGTGGCGGAGACCATCGAGAACAATGTCCGCAGCAAGATCATCAAGGAACACCTGACCGACCCGGCCTTCTACGCCAAGATGTCTGCGCAATTGCAAGAGATCATCGAGTTGCGCAAGGCGAAGGCCATCGAGTATGAGGAGTATCTCAAGCGCATCGCCGAGCTGGCGCAGCGGGTGGCCGCCGGTCAGCCGCACGACACGCCCGCGGCGTTGGACACCCCAGGCAAGCGCGCCCTCTACAACAACCTGAAACCATCCGGCAGTGAGCCAGCCGCTGATACGGCCATCGACGAAGAGCCGGAGCCTTACATCGCCTCCGGCGGTTCGGCCCTGGACTTGGCGCTCAAGATCGATGCGGTGGTGAGGGCCGTCCGCCCCGATGGCTGGCGGGGTATTCAGGCCCGCGAGCTGGTCATCAAGCAGGCGCTCTATGGCGTGTTGCCGGATATTGCCGAGGTCGAGCGCCTGTTTCTGATCGTCAAGGCGCAGACCGAATACTGATGGCCACCGAGCTCCACTTAGGCGACATTGCGGTGGATGTCGTGTTCAAGGACATCAAGCATATCCATCTCAGCGTCTATCCGCCGGATGGCCGGGTGCGGATTGCGGCCCCCGCGCGCATGAACCTGGACAGCCTGCGCGTCTACGCCGTCTCCCGGCTGGCCTGGATCAAGCAGCAACAGCGCAAGCTGCGCGAGCAGGCGCGGGAGACGCCGCGCGAGTTCCTAGACCGCGAGAGTCACTCCCTCTGGGGCTCGCGCTATCTGCTCAAGGTGATTGAGGAGGACGCCGCCCCCAGCGTGGCGCTCAATCCCGGCACCCTGCTGCTGCGGGTCCGGCCAGGAACCAGCGAGGAGAAGCGGCAGGCCGTCATCGCCGCGTGGTATCGCCAGCAGCTCAGGGAGGCCGCGACGGGCCTGATCGCCCGGTGGGAAACCGTCCTTGGGGTGCAAGCGGGAAGGGTCTTCGTCCAGCGCATGAAGACCCGCTGGGGTAGCTGCAATCCCGCCTCGCGGGCGATCCGGCTCAATACCGAACTGGCCAAGAAGCCGGTGCAGTGCCTTGAGTACATCGTGGCCCACGAGTTGACGCACCTGCTGGAGCGGCACCACAACGCGCGGTTTACCGCCCTCTTGGACGAGAAAATGCCGCAGTGGCGGCAGTATCGAGACATGCTCAACCGCCTGCCACTGGGCCATGAGGAATGGGATTAGAGGTTGCCCCTGCGGTGCTGATCGTAAAGATAGCCGCCGAGTGTACCCACGCCGAGCCCGATCAGTGCGCCGGCGCCAGCCTGCGCACTCAAGGAACCGATCGCGGCACCGGTGGCGGCACCCATCAGGGCACCGCTCGCGGTGCGGGTGCCGGTGGTGGTGCCGCAGCCGGCGATGCCCAGCGTTGCGATCAGGGCGGTGGCAAGGGTGAGGGTCTTCAGCGAAAGGGTCTTCATGGATGGAACTCCTGAACGGTGACGGACGCGACCAGCGGCCGCGGTCCGGCGGGCTTCACGATCGACTGGGGGACCGGGGGCGAGATCACCCTTTGCAGGGATATTTGGCCGCGAGTGCGCGCACCAGACCCACCACCGGCGGTTCACCCATTACCTTTGCATCCCCGGCATGGGCCGCGGCCCAGGTGT
Source organism: uncultured Thiodictyon sp. (assembly GCF_903946935.1). Taxonomy (GTDB): domain Bacteria; phylum Pseudomonadota; class Gammaproteobacteria; order Chromatiales; family Chromatiaceae; genus Thiodictyon. The sequence goes on along the minus strand of NZ_CAJAXH010000249.1, from coordinate 59,170 downwards.
TGAATGCGCTGACACCGTCCTCGATGGTGGCGGTCGGCGGGTAGCAGACCAGGCGCCGCAGCTTCCCTGGTTTACTGACCAGATCGTGATATTGGCCGGTTGCCTCGATAAAGGCGCGGCACGCCTGACGGGCCACCGGGTACTCGGGCTCAGCGGTCTGCACCGCGCACACGGCGGCCAGTTCCTTGGTGGTATCGAAACGGAAGTCGGCGTTCTCGACCGCCGCCGCGCCTTGACACAGACCGAGCGAGAGCAGGACGGCGACCCCGGATAGCATCCGGGTGCTGGAGTAAAGCGGATTGAAGACCATCATCGTTCGACCTCGTTGGATTAGCTGGTCGGCACCCGCCCGACGGACCTGTTGGCCGGCAGGGGGTGCGCCGGAGGCGGCCCGTACCCGGGACGACACCGCGCCATTCTACCTGCTGGCCGGGGCCAGCAGTCACTGACACCGTTCCGGACGCCCGGCTGGGGTATGCTGCACAGCATCGACCGGCACGCGAGTCCGCGCCATGTTCGCGCGCCGGAAGACCCACCCCAGTCTCTACGATGACCGCGGAGGGGCAGAGCGACAGGCCCGCCGGCACATAGGCCTTGACCATCGTTCCGGCCAGCGGCGGTCCGTCCGCAACCGGAGCCTTGATCGCGAAGTCAGGCAGGGGGCTCGGCGGGAGCGGCTTCAGCCGCGACGCGACCTCGCAAGCGTCCCTCGGCCTCCAGAAAGGGCGGTTCTCACGCCAAGGCGCCAAGCTCGCCAAGGTTTTTCAATGCGTTATCAGCGCCGGGGCACTAACCTGGCGGGCGACTTGGGCACTGCTTCTATCCTGTTGTATTTCTTGGCGAGCTTGGCGCCTTGGCGTGAGCAATTCCCGGGCTGAGGATACATTTTTGCCTTAAGTTTTCACTGGCACATTCGCGGGTGCCGAGTTCGCTTGCGAGGTCGCGTCGCGGCTGAAGCCGCTCCCACCGGGTCCCGGCCTGATCGACCGCCGGCCCCGTAGCCTGGATGGAGCGCAGCGGAATCCAGGGTTCTCGGGCACACCACTGATCGTTCGGTTTACCGCGAGCTCGTCCCCGGATTCCGCGGCACTCCATCCGGGCTACGCCGGCCCGCCGCGGGTCACGGCTGGGGAGCGGGTCCGGCGCCCGCGGCGGCCAGGTCGGCGCGCTGTTGGGTGAGCTCGCGGCGCAGCGCGTCCGGGTCCGGGAGCCCGGCGGTGGGCGCGGCGGGGATCAGGTCCAGGGCCTTGTCGAGCCAGTAGAGTGCGCCGGGGTGGTCGGCGTGCTGGGCGGCGAGGTCGGCGTATTGGCGACAGTAGTGGATCACTTCGGCCGGGTCGGCGGCGCGCGCGGCGTGGATGGCGAGTGACTCCTCCCAGCGCGCCTTGGCCTCGGTGGGGCGGCCGAGGGCTGCCAGGATCGCACCGATGTTATCGAGCGAGTTAGCGATATCGGGATGCCCAGCCGGCAGGGCCTTGCGCCGGATCGCCAGGGCCTCTTCCAGCCGCTCCAGGGCATCCTGAGGCCGACCGAGGGCGTTGAGTGCCGCTCCGATGTTGTTGAGCGATTTGGCGATATCGGGATGCCCGGCCGGCAGGACCTGACGGGCGATCACCAGGGCCTCCTCGTGCCTCGCCAATGCCGGCCCCGGTTCGCCAAGGTCATCAAGAATGCTCGCTGTTACGTCCAGCGCCGCCCCGGCGTTCGCGCTGTTCGCACCCTCCGCCGCGCGGTAATACGCCAGGCACTCTTCCGCGATGCCGAGCGCCCGCTCGAACTCGCCCGCATCTTTCAGAACCAACGCGAGTCGATTGAGCCAAAACCCCCGCATCCCCTCCGGCACCCCATGCGGCTGCCGGCCATAGGCCTCCAGCCAGACCAACTGCCGCCAGATGGGCCAGCGGCCCTCATTCTGCTCGATCGCACCCCAAACGACCTCTGGCGACACCCGCCGTGCCTTGAGATCGGCGACGAGTTCGCGACCGGCGGAGCGGGCATGGGCGGCATCGAGCCAGTAGTAGAGTTCGCCGTCCAGCGCGCGGCGGCGGTCCTCGTCGCCGACGTGGTCGAGCAGGACCAGGTGCAGTTCGGCGATGCCGCGGTTGTGCGGCGGCAGCACGACGGCCAGCCGGGTCAGGAGCGCCTGGGCACGCTGCTGGCGGTCCAGGCAGCTCTGGCGGTTGCGCAGGTGTAGTGCAAGCAGCGGGTTGCGGAAGCGGAAGACCTCCTGGTCGGGAAAGTCCGGGTGGCGGCAGCCCAGATAGTCGAGTTGGGGCTCGGGTGCGGGCGCGTCGACGGCCGATGGCGCAGTCCCACTCACCGCGGGGGCGGGTCGGCCGTTGGGCTTGAGTCCGGTAATCCCCCATTCCAGGCGATTCAGTCCGTCATCGGTCAAGCCGGCGCGCAGATCGACCCGGGTGAAGGCCTGGAGGAAGAGCGGTAACGCCGGCTCGCGGGGTGCGTCCGGGAGCAGCACCGGGATCACCGGCAAATCACGTTTCACGTACTGGGACAGACAGGCGCGCATTTCCGGGGCCTCCCAGGGACCCAGTCCGTCGCTGCCGACCAATACGGCGGCCGTGTGCGCCGTTTGGATGATCCCTTCCACCGCCTCCTGCCAGGGCCGCCCCGGCACCAGCTCCGCTTCGTCCAGCCAGACCGTCAGACCGCGCGCCTGGAGCGCCTGGGCCAGTTGCCGCACCGCCGGCTTGTCCCGGCTGTTGTGGCTGAGGAAAGGGTCAGGGCGGCGAGTGCGGGGCTGCCCTGGGCGCGGGTGGCGACGGCCTTGAGCAGCGGGCGCGGCAGGGCATGAGCGCCCAGGCAGACGGTGAGCCGCTGGTCCAGGTCCGCGCTCAGCAGGGGTTGCAGGGTGAGGCGCAGGGGGGCGAGGTCCTGGTAGTCGCACTCCCGCCCGGCGTCGTGCTGGGTGAAGGCCAGGACCAGACCCGGCAGGCTCGGCAGCCATTGCAGCAGCAGGTCGCGGACGCTGGCCTCGGGCTGGCGCTGCTCCGGGATCTTTCTCGTTCCCACGCTCCAGCGTGGGAATGCCGCGCGGACGCTCTGCGTCCGGTCTGCCTACTGGACGCGGAGCGCCCGCTCTTGCTCCCACGCGGGAGCGTGGGAGCCAGGCCGCCTTAACGTGTTACTCACGTCTTCGGCCAATCAGTCAAAGGCCACGGCGACCGCCCTCCCCCGCCAGCGCGCCCAAGGCCGTCACGATCGCCTGATCCTCGGCGCGCTCGGCCACCCGCACCGTGCGAAAGCCTAAGCCCTGCGCGGTCGTCGCGGTGCGTTCGCTGATCACCACCAGGGGCGTGGCGAGCAGCAGGTCGCGCCCGGCGGCGCCCAGCATCTCGACCAGATTGAGCAGCACCTCGTCACTGGTGGCAATCGCCAGCCCCACCTGCGTCGGCCACTGTTCAAGCAAAGGGCCTGGGTCGACGGCCGGGCGCACCCGCCGATAGACCTCGGCGAACTCGACCGTTGCACCGCGTGAGGCAAGCACTTCCCCGAGCAACGCACGTCCGCCCTCCCCGCGCACGATCAACACCCGCCGGCCGGTCATGGCCGCCAACTCGGGCATCGCCGTCAGGGTCTCGCTATCGAAGCGCTCGGGCGGGACCAGGTCGGGCGCGCGCCCGGCCGTGGTCAACGAGGCCGCGGTGGCGCGCCCGATCGCCGCGAGCCGGGCCGCCCGCGGCCAGGTCGCGTCGCACCCCAGCGCCAGGGCCAGCTCCACCGCGTTGCGGCTGGTGAAGACCATCAGGTCCCAGTCCTGGGCGAGCAGCGCGCGCGCCGACGCCGGATCGGCGACCGGTTGGATCTCCATGGTCGGGAAGGGCAGCGCCCGACCGCCGGCGGCCTCGATCAGCCGGCACAGGCCGGCGGCCTGGGCTTGGGGCCGGGTCACCAGGACCCCAAGCCCCGCCAGTTGACCGCTGGGGCTCATGACTCCTCGTGCAATGCGCTCAGGATCTCCCCGGCACCCTGGGCCAGCAACGCGTCTGCCACTGCCGTGCCCAATGCCTCCGCGTCCTCCTGCGGACCTTCGGCCTCGGCGCGCAGGGTGCGGGAGCCGTCCGGGTCGCCGACCAGGCCGCGCAGGTGCAGGCGCCCGTCGGCCAGGGTCGCGAAGCCGGCGATCGGCACCTGACAGCCGCCGTGCAGGCGTAGGTTCATCGCCCGCTCGGCGCGCACCCGCAGGGCCGTTTCCTGGTGGTGCAGCGGGGCGATCAGGGCATTGACGCGCGGGTCGTCGGTACGGCACTCGATGCCGATGGCGCCCTGGCCGATGGCCGGCAGGCTCTGCTCGGCGGTGATACGGCTGCGGATGCGCGACTCGAAGCCCAGGCGGATCAGCCCGGCCGAGGCCAGGATGATGGCGTCGTAGTCACCGGCGTCGAGCTTGGCCAGACGGCTGTTGACGTTGCCGCGCAGCGGTTCGATGCGCAGATCCGGGCGACGCTCGGCGAGCTGGCACTGGCGGCGCAGGCTGGAGGTGCCCACGCAGGCACCCTGGGGCAGGTCATCCAGCGACTCAAAGCGGTTGGAGACGAAGGCGTCCCGCGGGTCCTCGCGCTCCAGGATCGCCGCCAGGTGCAGTCCTTCGGGCAGTTCCACCGGCACGTCTTTGAGCGAGTGCACCGCGATGTCCGCCTCGCCGCACAGCATCCCCTGCTCCAATTCCTTGACGAACAGGCCTTTGCCGCCGACCTTGGCGAGCGGCGCGTCCAGGATGCGGTCGCCCTTGGTGGACATCCCGATGATCTCGACCCGCAATCCGGGATGGATGGCCGTCAGGGCGGCGGTCACGTGCTCTGCCTGCCACATGGCGAGCGGTGATTTGCGGGTGGCGATACGCAAGGTCTCGGACATAGTGTTAGATACTCAGATGCTCGGCGAAGCCGCATATCCTAACAGGAAGCTGGAAAAGGCGGGGCGATCGGAACCGATCAGGCGCAGGCGTGGTCGGGTTAGCGCAGCGTAACCCGACGTTTCGATGCCGAATGTCGAGTTACGGCGCGCGTTAGCGGTGGCGGGTCGCCAGCGGGACCGGTCGCCGGGGCGGCGCCGGTCACTGGTGTTCTTCACGCATAACCCGCGCTCATGGGATGCGTCCTGATTCGTGGCCGGTCGGAGCGGTCCCTGCCGGGGTGTCGGTCGCCCTTCGGGCCGATCAGGCTGGCGCGATGCCGAGCGGTCTCCCCGAAGGGTGATCGACGGCGCCGGAACGATGATCAAGCCCCCGGTTGTTGAGCCAGCACCAGCCAGAAGGCGACCGGCTCGCCGCGCTCGTGGCGCAGCGATTCGCGCTCGATCTTAACGAGCGCCAGACCTGCCTGCGCCAGCGCGGTCGTCACATACTCCCTGGAATGGGCATAGCGGCCGTGATGGTACAACTGGTAATCGGTCGTCGCGTCCGGCGCGAGCGCCTCGACCGTGAAGCACAGGTGGCCCCCAGGGCGCAGCGTGCGGGCAGCCGCGTGCATCGCGTCTGCAAGCTCACCGAAATAGATCAAGGTATCGGTCGACACGACCAGATCGTAGCGCTTCGGGTGCGTGTCCATAAAGGCGGTCAGTTCGGCCTGGTAGAGCGCGTCGTAAAGGTCGCGCCGACGGGCGTGCTCCAGCATCCCGGCAGACAGATCGATGCCCTCCAGCCGGGCCGCGAAGGGCCGCAGCAGGGTGGCGCACAAACCAGTCCCGCAGCCGGCGTCGAGCACGGCGAGGTCGGTGGCCGCGGCGCCGAGGTGGGCGGCAATCGTCTCGCCCACCCGGGTCGGGGCGCGGTATTGCAGCACCGCCAATTTCGCATCGAAGCTATGTGAAAAGGCGTCGAATACGCTTTGTACATAGGCATCGGAGGCACGCACCGGGACCCCTTCACCGGTACAGGCAGCCAGATGGTGCAATGCCCGCGGGTTGTCGGGCTCGCTGGCGAGCCAGTCGTGAAAGACCGCGGCCGCCTCCTCGAAACGCCCGAGGCGGAGATAGGCCATGCTCTGTATCTCGCGCGCACGTGCGTCCAGCGGCCGGCGCTTGAGTACCTCGGTGCTGTGCTCCAGCGCGTCCTCGCTGCGCCCGTACTGGTCATAGAGGCTGGCCAGGGTGATGCAGGCGTCGGTGAAGTCCGGCGCGAGCTCGATGGCGCGTAGCAGACATCGCTCGGCCTCCCGATAGAGTCCGAACGCCCGCAAGAGCACCGCGTAGTTATGCAGCGTGTCGGGGCGGTTCTTGTCCAGCGCGAGCGCGGCACGATACTCGCGGTCCGCATCGGCGAACCGCTCGTTTTCGAGCATCAGGTTGCCGAGATTGTTGTGAAAGCCCGCATGATTCGGGGCCAGCTCGACCGAGCGGCTCATGAGCCGGAGCGCCTCCGGCGTGTCTCCCTGGGCATGGACCAGCATTCCCAGGAAATGCAGCGCATCCGGATGTTCGGGCGCCACCTCCAGTACGCGCTGGTAGATCTCAGCCGCGGGCTCCAGATGACCGGCTTCGTGCAGTGAGATGGCTAGCGATAGTGCCTCACCGATGGTCAGTTCTTGGTGCGGTTCTGCCGTCGGTGGTGCGGCGGTGGGTTCCATAGGAGTCAAGCCCCGGTGTGTGTCTCGACTGGTTGCCGGACGCGGCCGGCCCGCCTATCGCGAACTCGTGGCGAGCGGGCTTACCGCGAAAGTTGCGCCGGGAGCGCGCTCCAGTCACTGGTAGTAAACGCTGGTAAGGCTACCTCGTTCCATGAAGGATATTTCGATGATGCTGAGTTGGCCGCTATTATTCTGCTGCACGTAAAAGTGATAGGCGCGCCCACGATCGTTGCGCATGGTAAAGTGCAATGTGAAACCACCTTGCCTGAGGTCTTCCGGTTGGTGGACACCTTGTTCAACTAGCACATCATGCACCCCTTGGGGTGAGGCTGCGTCATCTAGGATTTCTCTTGTCCAGGGATGGCGGAAATGTCCGGCCGCGTTCCAGAGCGCCAGCATGACCTGTTGTTGGTTCACCGAGTCCAGAAAGACCTGGTAATTACCAAAACGCTGCGAATAGGTGGGATCGGCCACTTTCCAGTCTTTGTCGAATAAGATTCCCATGTCTCTGAACCTCATCTTTCGGCGTGGCAGTGAAAATGTATCAGCGCCATTTTCCAGCCACAATTTTCCGGACCCATGGCGCCGTGCTGGCGTTTCTGCCAAGACAGCTACCGGCCGGCACTGGTCACTCTTGCGGACCCGGGATGTGTGTTCTAATGAGCCCGCAAGTATAATTGAAAAAGCCGGCAGATCCCTTTGTCGGACCCCGGTGAGTATTCCGTCGGCGGCGGATAGTACGCGAGTCAAACCGATCGCGCCACTGAAGGTCAATGCCCTTGGTGGCGGAGATTAGGCCGATGCGTCGACTTGACAAGGCAGCCGCCAGCATTTTTTGCGACCTACTCGTTCCCCAGGCAGACGAACGCCAAAGCGCCGAGCGCGAGTGCGTGGCGAGCGAAGGGTATTGCCCCATTTCCCCGTCAGTTGATGCCCAAACTTATGGTCTGGGGACTCCGTACAGTCTATATATTTCGCCTTAAGCAAATGTCCGCAGAGGTTCGGGCCGTCGCCGCTCACGGCCGCCACTGCGATGGTCGAGCAATCGATGTCGATCAATCCGCATTGATCAAGTATTTCACCGTGATAAGCCATATCGGAATCCCCCTTGTCATGGTAAACTTGAAGTTTCGCCATACCATTGAGTACGGTTGGCAGCGAAAACGGCAGTCGCTTCCCGGCGCGGAGCGCCTGACACAGGGGTGACACCGCCGCAGCGGTGTCACTAGCGCGAGGTGTCCGGAAAGGAGGGCGGCGTCCTCAGGCGTCGAAGCTATAGCTGAACCCCGCATCGGCCACTCCGATGCTGATCCGCTCGATCTTCTTCCCCTCCATCGTCCGATTCAAAATCTCCCGACTGATGGCCGGCAAGACCGTGTTGGTCAGTATAGCATCGACCACCCGCGCCCCGCTCTCAACCTCCGCGCAGCGCTTGGCGATCAGGTCCACCGCCGACTCGTCATAGCGCAGCTCGGCCCGATGGTTGTCGGCAATGCGCCGCACGATGCGGTCGAGCTGGAGCCGGATGATGGTCCCCAGGATCGCGTCGCTCAATGGGTAATAAGGGATGGTGACGATGCGCCCCAGAAGCGCGGGCGGGAAGGTCTTGAGCAGCGGTGCGCGCAGGGCCTGGGCCAGTCCCTCCATATCCGGCAGCAGCTCCGGGTCCTTACACATGCTCATGACCAGATCGGTGCCGGCGTTGGTGGTGAGCAGGATGACCGTGTTGTGGAAGTCGATATAGCGGCCCTCGGCGTCCTCCATCCAGCCCTTGTCGAAGACCTGGAAGAAGATCTCGTGTACGTCGGGGTGGGCCTTTTCCACCTCGTCCAAAAGCACCACGCTATAGGGCTTGCGGCGTACGGCCTCGGTGAGGATGCCGCCCTCGCCATAGCCGACATAGCCGGGGGGCGCGCCTTTGAGGGTGGAGACGGTATGGGCCTCCTGGAACTCGCTCATGTTGATGGTGATGATGTTCTGCTCGCCGCCGTAGAGTGCCTCGGCGAGTGCCAGCCCGGTCTCCGTCTTGCCCACGCCGGAAGGTCCGGCGAGCATGAAGACACCGATCGGCTTGTTGGGGTTGTCGAGCCGGGCGCGCGAGGTCTGGATGCGCGCGGCGATGGCCTCCAAGGCATGGCGCTGGCCGACGACCCGCTTGTTGAGGGTCTCGGCGAGGTTCAGCACCGCCTTCACCTCGTCCTTGACCATGCGACCCACCGGGATGCCGGTCCAGTCGGCCACCACCGAGGCGATGGCCTGGGCATCGACGCTCGGCAGGATCAGGGGGCTCTCGCCTTGCAGGGCGGCAAGCTCGGCCTGGAGTGCGCGCAGTTTCTCCAGGGTGGCGGCGCGCTCGGCGTCGGTGAGTGCGGGTTCGGCGGGCGCCCCCTCTCCCCGACCCTCCCCCACGAGGGGGCAGGGAGAAGTTTGACTGGCGGCCAGCTCCAGTGCGCTGCCGGTCCCCTCGACCGGAGCGGTGTTGCCGCGCAGTTGGGCGCGCAGGTCCAGGATTTGCTCGACAACGCCCTTCTCCGCGTCCCAGCGGGCGGTGAGTTCCACCAGGCGCTCCCGCTCGGCGGCGATCTGTTCGCTGGCCGCGCGCTCCCGCTCCGTGGTCTCGACACCCACCGCGGACTCGCGCCCGATGATGCCAAGCTCGGTGGTCAGTGCCTCGATCCGCCGCCGGCAGTCCTCCACCTCCGGGGGTTCGGACGACTGGCTGATGGCCACCCGGGCGCAGGCGGTATCGAGCAGGCTCACTGCCTTGTCAGGCAATTGGCGGGCGGGGATGTAGCGGTGAGAGAGGCGCACCGCCGCTTCGAGGCCCTCGTCCAGGAGCTGGACCTGGTGGTGGTTCTCCAGCGTCGAGGCGATGCCACGCAGCATGAGGATCGCCTTCTCCTCGCTCGGCTCGTCCACCTGGACGACCTGGAAGCGGCGGGTCAGCGCCGGGTCCTTCTCGATGTACTTCTTGTACTCGGCCCAGGTGGTGGCGGCGACGGTGCGTAGCGTCCCGCGGGCCAGCGCGGGCTTGAGCAGGTTGGCCGCATCCCCGGTGCCGGCGCTGCCGCCGGCACCGATCAGGGTATGGGCCTCGTCGATGAAGAGGATGATGGGCTTGGGCGACGCCTGGACCTCCTCGATCACCTGGCGCAGTCGATTCTCGAACTCGCCCTTCATACTGGCGCCGGCCTGGAGCAGACCGACGTCGAGCGTGCGCAGCGACACCTCTTTGAGCGGCGGGGGCACGTCGCCGGCGGCGATGCGCAGCGCAAAGCCCTCGACCACAGCGGTCTTGCCGACGCCGGCCTCGCCGGTGAGGATCGGGTTGTTCTGGCGGCGGCGCATCAGGATGTCGATCAACTGGCGGATCTCGTCGTCACGCCCGACGATGGGGTCCAACTCCCCGTTGCGGGCGCGCTCGGTGAGATCCACTGAGAATTGCTTCAGCGCCTCCTGCTTGCCCATCTGGGCCGGGGCCATGGCGTCGCTGGACTCCCCCGGGGCCGCGCCGGCGCCCAGGTGGAAGCCGTCGCTCGCCGTCATGCGCTCCTCCGGGGAGCCGGAGACGATCTCGGCGAAGCCATCGGTGAGTGCGTCGGTCTGCACCTTGTCGAACTGGCGGGAGATGCCGAGCAGCCCGCTGCGCAGTCCCTTGGTCTTGAGGATGCCTACCAGCAGGTGCCCGGTGCGCACCTGCGACTCGCCGAACAGCAGCGTGCTGTAGGTCCATGCCCGCTCCACCACCTCCTCGACATCGGCGGAGAGGTCCGAGATGGAGCGCGAACCGCGCGGCAGCCGGTCCAGTGCTTCGGTGAAGTCGCGCGCCAAGCCCGCCGGGTCGAGCTGGAAGCGGCGGATGATGCGGTGCAGGTCCGAGTCCTGGAGCTGGAGGATCTGGTTGAACCAATGCACCAGTTCCACATAGGGATTGCCGCGCATCTTGCAGAAGACGGTGGCGCTCTCGATCGCCTTATAGGCGAGCGGATTGAGCTTGCCGAAGAGGGCGGTGCGACTGATCTCGGTCATGGTCGGGCTCCGGGGCGCTGTGGTTGGACTATAGTCGGGGCATGGGGTTGATAAAAAAAGAGTATTTGTCCGCAAATAAACGCCAATAAACGCAAATAAAAAAGAGCTGGATCAGCTGCCCTGCGGCGCGGCGCGGGACGGGGTATTCACCCCGTCCCGAATGTTTAGGAAGTCGGTCGGCACCGGCGCAACGTTTCGGACGGGGCGCATGCCCCGTCCCGCCCGAGAGCGCAACCGCGTCCTTTTTCTTATTTGCGTTTAGTTGCGTTCATTTGCGGACAATACTTTTTCTTCGGCCTACCGCAGCGCGTCGCCTTGGTCAGTCTCGTGCCTGGTCTCGGGCCGCTCTCGATTCGGGTCGAGCTTCAGATCGTCCCCATCCCGGCCGAGCGGGCCGCTGGTGAGCCAGGTGGTCCAGCCCAGTCGCTGGCCGGCGCCCAGGCGCAGCCGCGGGACCTCGGCGGCGGCCAGCACCGGATTCAGTTCCCACTCCAGCGCGTCGCCGGTATAGTTGCGAACCGCCGACTTGACCAGCGCCAGGGTCGCGTTGCCGGGCAGCAGGCTTAGATAGTCGGTGAGTCTCACCGGGCCGACTCGCACACGAAACTTGGACTGGTGGTCCCAGACCCGGGCGCCCAGCGTCGTGGTGGCGCCCAAGGCCCCGGTGTCCGGTGTCTCGCCCAGCCGCAGTCGGCAGTCCGCGGGCAGCACCAGCCAGCGACCGACGAATTCCTCAATGCGCACCGGCAAGCCCAGCAACTGCCGCAGGATGGACTCAAGCCCCTGCGGATGACGGGTCTGGCAGGACAGATGGCCGGCGTAATGGCGTTTGGCCAGATCCGGCATGGCGTCGCGGGCCTGGCAGGCGGCCATGGCGTTGCCGCTCAGACTGGCGAGATAGGTGCCGAAACGGTCTTGGTCCGGCCGGTCGAAACTGACCGCCGGTTGCGCCTGGGCCCAGGCCCGGTAGAGCAGGGCGAGCATCCGGTGATGGAAGATGTCGAGAAAGCGCGCAAAGGTGGGGTCGGCGGCATTGCGAGTCCGGTCACGCGCGTATTCAGTCAGGTGCAGTGGCAGGGGGCCATTCGGCCCGAGCAGGCCGAGAAAATAGACCTGCAGGCGCGGCGCCCGTCCGGCGACTGACTGCTCCAGGGCGGCCAGCTCCGCTGGGGCGAAGCGCATGGATGGCCGTTGTCCCAGGCGGATCGGGTCGTCGGCCGGCCGGACCGTGGCACCGATGCGCGGACGCTCCGGTTGCAGGCAATCGAGCCGGCGCAGCGTCTGGCAGAACCCGAAGTCCCAGGGTGCCGCGGCGAGTTCGGCGAGCAAGGCCGAGCGCGCGCGCTCTCGGTCGGCGGCCGATGGGGCGGGCGCGGTCATAGGGCCGGGCGGGCGCCGATGGTCGCCGGCCAGCGCATGAGCTCCCCGCGGCCGGTCCTCAACACGGTCTCGGTGAAGGCATTGATGGTGCAGTAGCGGGCGAAAAATCGGGCCAACACCGCACCGAGCAGGAAGGCGCCGGTACCCTCGAAGGCGGTCTCATCGCACAGCAGCGTGATCTCTAATCCACGCCCATAGGTGACTGGTCGCACCCCGGGCATCCGCCGCACGATGGGGCGCGAAGACACCCGCCGAACGCCCTCCACCTGTTTGCGCACGTCGGCGTCGGTGAGATCCCCATAGAGCGCCAGCAGTTCCCGTAGCGCCGCGGCGCCCTGGCCGCCGTCGGTGTCGGCAATCGACAGATAGTTGAGCGAGAGGTGGCTGATCAGCCGCCAGGCGGTGTCCCCATGGGCGTGGGAGGGACGGGGCGGGGTTGGTCCGCTACGCACGCGCACGGCACGCACCGGCGCACCGGATTCCAAGGTGAAGTCGGTCTTGCCGGTGCCGACCGGCATGTGCAGCGGGAGGTCGCGATTGGTGCAGAGTCCGGCGACACCGAGCTGGCGCAGTTCGGCGGACCAGGGGGCCGCGGCCAGGTCCGCCAGATTGACGAAGACCTCGCTGCCGACATAACTGGAGCGTGTTCCCTGGCGTTGCTGGCGTGTCGACAGGCGTCGCGGCAGGCGGTGGACGCTGTAATAGGCGGGCTTATCGCCCCCCGGGTCCAGGTTGGCCGGGGCGTAGAAGGGGCGGAACTCGCGGGCCTCGGTGGTGCCGGTCCCGAAGCCGGTCACGCTGTCGACCCGATAGACCTCGAAGTCCAGCGGGCGGGTTCGATCCGGGACCAGGTGGTACTCGGGTCCGGTCGAGTCGAGGTGGATGCGGTCGAAACGCTTGGGAAAGAGGTTGATCGCCGGAGCGCAGTGCAGGCCAAAGTTGGCCGCGTCCAGTACCCGCTCAAGGGCCGGCGCGCTCTGGCCCAGGAGCAGGATCAGGTCGACCTCGGTGGCCGCGAGGCGCTGCAAGACGGGTCCTAGTCCGTCGATGGCCAGGAAGAGGTAGCGCTGGGGAAAGGCGAAATATTCGTGGAGGTTGCGATAGCCCTGAAAGGATACCGGGGCGTAGGGCAGCAGCGACTCATCCTCGGCAAAGCCCAGGGGGCGCAACGCGGTGGCCGGCAGGGTCTCGATCCAGGGCACGGGGCGTTCGGTGGGCTGCACCAGGACCCCGACCGTATCGCCCAAGAGCCGGGCATAGAGCTCAAAGGGCAGTTGGTCCGCCCCTTGGAGAAACAGCACCAGTTGGAAGCGTTCCGGGCGTCCCGGGGCGAGTTGGGCGAAGGTGAGGTTGGCGGTGATGCGCAGGCGCAGTCGAATGCCTGCCTTGCTGCGTTTGAGAACCGGCAGGTCGGACCGCGCGACCGGTCCGGTATGGCTGAAATATTCGGCCGCGGTGAGCTCCATGGGCCACAGCCGCACCGGGTGGGCGGTGCGGTACTCGCAGGCGGTCTGCGCGTCCTTGCCCAGGGTGCCGTGCAACACGGTGTCCCGGGGGATGTCGAAGCCCTCGGCGAGTGCCCCCTCCGCCAAATCCGGCTGCAGTTCCACTACCGCCATCGACGGGGTTGGGGCCAGATAGTGCGGATACACCATCTCCAGGAAGTGCTGGGTGAAGGCGGGGAATTCGGCGTCGATCTTGAGCTGGACGCGCGCGGCGAGGAAGGCGAAGCCCTCCAGCAGCCGCTCCACATAGGGGTCCGCGCACTCGAAGCTCTCCAACCCCAGCCGCGCGGCGATCTTGGGAAATTCGGCGGCGAATTCACCACCCATCTCACGCATGAAACGCAGTTCGCGGTTGTAATAATCAATCAGGCGTGGGTCCATTGCTTGATACCCTTAGCCCGCGTACGAGCTCACCTTGACGTCGCCGATGTCGAAATCGATCTCGGTCTTGAGATAGAGCCGCAGCGGGACCGGCTGCGCCCATAGGTCGCCCTCGATGAAAAAGGTCATGGCGTTGTGGTTCATCTGGCCCTCGTTGACTTCCAATCGTACCCTCAGTGTCTGGCGGATGATCCGTGGCTCGAAATCGGCGACCGCCTGGCGCAACGTGCGTTCCAGCACCGCCGCGTCGGTGCCGGAGACGGTGATGCCGGAGAGGTCCGGTATGCCGAAGTTGATCACTGAATTGGCGGCCTCGGGGTAGGCGCCAAGGTCCTGTGCGGCCGCCAGATTGGTGGTGTTGAGTAGCCAGGCCAGATCGCGCAGGACGGTCTCGCGCAGCCGATTCAGTGAGAAGTCTCGCTGCTCACGCGATTCCCGTGTATTTCCCGGCTCGTAATCGGTGAGCCGATCAAGCAGCGAGGGTTGCAGCCGCTCGCGGTGAGTGAGCTCAGCCAAGGGCTTCGCCAGTCGCGGCCGGCGCCTCATCCGCGGGTGAATCCAGATCGATGGCGCGCACATCCATCAGCGAATAGTCGCCGCCGTCGGTAAAGAGCATCCGCTGGCCTTGGCCGATATAGGCCCCCCCGGGCGCCTCAAGCCATTCGGTCCGCCGTGCGCGGCGCAACTCCGGGTCCGGCGAGCGTTCCGAGCCGGGGTAGCGAGTCGGGACCAGACCCACCGATTCGCCCCCGTTGGTCCAGGTGAAATGTGCGGGCATCCAGACCAGGTCACGCAGGTCCTCGGGCTTATCCAGGCGGATCGAGCGAATGCGCTGGAAGGGTACCCAGTAATACTGCCCGTTGGCGATGACTTCCAGGATTGGCCCGAGCCGGGTGTCGCCATCCATGATCCAATCGAAGGCGGTCCCGTCAATGGTGCCGGCGGTGGCCGGGGTCAATTCCAGCGCGCGCTCACGCAGACCCCGCGCCTGTTCATCGGCGCCCTGGGCGAGTTGGCGCTGGGACTCCACCAGGAGCGCCACCCATTCGTCCGGCTTGCCGAAGACCAGGGGGGAGCGCTTGCCGGCGAAGACCTCTGCCCGCAGGGCCTCGCAGCGTAGCGCCTCGCGGTAGGTCTGCACCATGGCCAGGGTCCCGGCATCCAATTCGCCGGCCACATTGAGTTGATTAAGCGCGCGTTCCCACTGTCCCATGAGGGCCAGGAGTTGAAATAAAAAAACCCGAAATTTTGCATTCGCGGGTTCCTTGCGTACCTGATCCTGGATTGCGCGCAAGGCTTCATCCAAATCGCCCGTGCGCCATAGGTCTTCGGCCTGCATGATGTTCTCTCCCGGCAGGTGCGGTGGCAATCAGGCGACCGGTCGCGTCCGTGCCAAGCCACGAACGCGGCCCGGATTGCCGCACTGGGGCAGGCCGTGCCCCGCGGTTACTTCTTGACGTTTTTCGCGATGTCCCAGCCGTACTTGATGGCACCGCCGTCCGCGGAACCATCCTGCTTTTGCGGTTGGTAGTCCACATCGACCTCGGCAAAGTTGAGGCTGATGTTCTCGGTCAGCAGGTCCTGACCACCCGAGCCGCCCGTACTATAGGATGTGACGATCACCTCGGTCATCTTGATTTTCAGATACTCCAAGGGGTCGTCGCCACCGGCCTTGCGCACGGTCAGCAGGCCATCCTTGAACTGTTTGCCGTTGGAGCAATACAGCATCAGGACCGGCGATGACTTGTCGATATACTTGGTGATCGACAGGTCCTGGATCGAGACCTTGCCTGAACCGCCGCCTCCGCCGACGTGCATGCTGCCGGACTGACTCATGCCCCAGGACCAGGCGAGTACATCGATCTCCTTCCCGTGCTTTGAGTCTTGGGACTCACCAGTGACACCGTCGAGTTTGAGAAACATGTCGACAGCCATTTGCTATCTCCTCTTCGAGTTGATTGATCGAACCGCGCACCCGGGTGGGTGCGCCAACCGCCGTACCGCCATCGTTGCAGATCGCCCGATGCCGGAGTGCTAGCCGCCCTTCGCCGACGGTAGCTTGGAGACCAACCGCAAGGAGACGGTCAGCCCTTCCAGCTGATAGTGCGGGCGCAGGAAAAACTTGGAGGTATAGTAACCGGGATTGCCTTCCACCTCCTCCACCACCACCTCGGCCGCGGCCAACGGACATTTGGCCTTGGTGTCCTCGCTCGAATGCGCCGGGTCCCCATCGACATATTGGAGTATCCATTTGTTGAGCCAGCGCTGCATGTCGTCGCGCTCCTTGAATGACCCAACCTTGTCGCGCACGATGCACTTGAGATAGTGCGCAAAACGGCAAGTGGCGAACAGATAGGGCAGGCGCGCTGCCAGGTTGGCGTTGGCCGAGGCATCCGGATCGTCATACTCGAACGGCTTTTGCAGCGACTGGGCACCGATGAATGCGGCAAAATCGCTGTTTTTCTTATGAATGAGCGGCATGAAGCCGTTCTTCGCCAACTCGGCCTCGCGCCGATCGCTGATGGCGATCTCGGTCGGGCACTTCATGTCGACCCCGCCGTCGTCCGTGGGGAAGGTGTGGCTCGGCAGCCCCTCGACCGCGCCGCCCGACTCGATGCCGCGGATGCGCGAGCACCAGCCATACATCTTGAATGAGCGATTGATGTTGACCGCCATGGCATAGGCCGAGTTGGCCCAGCAGTATTTGCTGTGCTCGGCGCTGGCGGTGTCTTCCTCGAAGTCGAATTCTTCGACCGGCGAGGTCTTGGCGCCATAGGGCAACCGGGCGAGGAAGCGCGGCATCGTGAGCCCGAGATAACGCGCATCGTCCGACTCGCGCAGCGAGCGCCAGGCGGCATACTCCGGGGTCTGGAAGATCTTGGTGAGATCGCGCGGGTTGGCCAGTTCCTGCCAGGATTCCATCTGCATCACGGCGGGTGCGACCGCGGAGATGAAGGGGGCGTGAATGGACGCGGCGATCTTGGCGATCTCGCCCAGCAGTTCCACGTCCGGCGGGCTCTGATCGAAGTGGTAGTCGCCGACCAGACAACCGAAGGGCTCGCCGCCGAACTGGCCGTATTCCTCTTCATAGAGCTTCTTGAACAGCGGGCTCTGGTCCCAGGCGGTGCCCTTGAATTTCTTGAGGGTCTTGAGTGCATCCTTCTTGGAGATATTCATCACCCGGATCTTGAGCATCTCGTCCGTCTCGGTATTATTGACGAGATGACTCAGGCCGCGCCAGGCCCCTTCGAGCTGCTGGAAGTCCTCGTGGTGGATGATCAGGTTGACCTGCTGGGTGAGCTTGCGGTCGATCTCCGCGATCATCGACTCGATGCTGCGCACCGCGTCGTCTGAGATCAGCGCGGTCTGCGCCAGGGCCTGGGAGGCGAGGATGGCGACCGCGTCCTCGACCGCCTCGCGGGCCTTGTCCGAGCGGGGCTTGAATTCCTGCTGGAGCAGGGCGGCAAAACCGCCGACCTCAATGGTCTCGGTTTGGCCCTGGGGTTGCGCCGCGTTCTGGGTTTCGGTGTCGGCCATGTCAGTTGCCCTCTGCCGGGGGTTGGTCGCTGGGCTTGGGTGCCGTTGCCAGGGCCTGCAACAGGGTCGGGTCTTTCAGGACCTTGGCAATCAATTCTTCGGCACCGCCTTTACCGTCCATATAGGTCAGCAGGTTGGCGAGCTGGGTGCGGGCCTGGAGCAGCTTGTTCAGGGCGTCTACCTTGCGTGCCACGGCGGCGGGGGAGAAATCGTCCATCGATTCGAAGTTGAGTTCGACGCTGAGATTGCCCTCGCCGGTCAGTGCGTTGGGCACCTGGAAGGCCACCCGCGGCTTCATCGATTTGAGTCGGTCGTCGAAGTTGTCGACGTCGATCTCCAGCATCTTGCGATCCGCGACCGCCGGCAAGGGCTCCGCGGGCTTGCCGGAGAGGTCGGCCAATACCCCCATGACGAATGGAAGTTGGACCTTCTTCTCCGCCCCGTAGAGTTCCACGTCATACTCGATCTGGACCCGCGGGGCGCGATTGCGGGCGACGAATTTTTGGCTGCTCTCTTTCGCCACTGGCGTTCTCCATTGGTTGTGTTAAGGGGTCCCTGGGGAGCGTCCCAGGCGCGGGGTAGCCGCCCCCGGTGTCGGCCCCGTCAGGACTTCTCGGTGGTCCCAAACACCTTCTCGGCCTGCGATAGCGCATCCGGCGCAAGGTCGCGCAGGATATCGACGAAGCTCCCGGTGACCAGACGCTGCGCCCGCTTCAGCAACAGGGGGACTGGGCTTGAAGGCTCGTAACGTGAGTAGTAATCGCAGATCCGCCCGAGTGTCCTCACCACATCCTCGCGCGAGGCGATCTGCCCCGCGTCGCGCGCGGGCGTGGCGGCCGCGCCCCCGGTGGCCGGCGCCGGTGTGTCGTCCGCGTCCGTTGCGGCCGCGTCCGACCCTTCCGGTTGGCGGGGTCTCAAGTGCCCCTGGAGCAAGGTATGAATGTGTTTGAGCGGTTCGGATAACGGGTCGAAGCTGGGCAACTGAGACCGGTCGATGCGTGCCGCCAAGTCGTCGCCGATTGCCCTCAGGGCAACCAGTGCCGCCTGCGCGGCCGCGGTGGCGGCGACCAGACTCTCCAGTTCGCAGTCCTGGAAGGCCCCGGCGATGCCTGCGGCATCCAATGGTTGAGTGCCCGCCGCGGGCTGGGCCTTGCCCTCCGCCACCTCGACCTCCCGGCAGGAGACGGGACCGAAGACCCGCGAGCGGATCAGTGGCGTGGTGCGCAATTGGGCGAGCAGGGTGTCGCGATCGGTGAGTTCCAGTAACACATTGACCCGCGCCGTGGGGTCGTTGTCGTCGCTGGCGTCGAGTTCCGGGTGCAGTCCGTCCCAAAACTCAACGATGAGCCCGTGGATCAGCTCCAATCCAGCCTGTAAGCCCGGCAGTCCTTGTTGCCCGAGCAGGGCGCGGGTCAGTAAGACCGCGACGCGCAGGTCTTTAGAGCGGCCAAAGAGCGCCGTGCTCGACTCCATGACGCGCCGCCAATCGGGCTCCTGGGCGGGGACCACACTGTCGCCCATTTGCCGTTCCGGGGTGCCGGTGGCGGCCTCAACCAAGGCGCGGAAGTCGGGGTCGTACTCCAGGTCAGCCCCGGTGGGTTGATCCTCAGAGACGGCCTTGAGCATGGACGCGGTGTCGATCATAGTCTTACGCAATGCTAAGTTTAGGGTGGTCAGACATAACCCTATGGTACGCGGTGATCCCGTGCTGTCAAGCTGGGTCGCCCGGGGGACCCTCACCAGATTAAGACAGGATGCATATGCCGCCTCAGTACCGCCAACACAACCATTCCGAAAATTTTCTGCGAGCCCCGACCGGCCATGGTGGCCGTATGCAATCCGTGGTCGCCGACCGGCCGGTGCCGCGGCGGCCCCTTGGCACGCTGTGGCACGGCCCGGTCCGTGCTGGGCGAGGCTTGCGGGGATATAGCGGTGCCGTCTTGCACAAAATCAAAAGCCCCAGGACCCCGTCTGGTCTCGGGTTGGCCCCCGGCTGAGTCTCAGGATGAGGCTAATGGTTGGCATTGCCGCCTTTAATTGTTCTCGGGGCGCCGGCTCCCCAACAATCCCACCGCCGGGGAGCGGTGCTGGCCCCGCGATCCCCCCTAAAGTCTGCCCCCCAACTGGATTGAATCGCCATGAACTTCAAGACCGCCGACCTCTACGACCGCTATGAGGCCCGGGTGCGGGTCTGTGACCCACTCTTGCGGGACTTCGGCGGGCGTCGCGCCTTTTATGGCGAGGTGGTCACCGTCAAGTGTTTCGAGGACAACACGGCGATCAAGTCCACCCTGGCGGAGCCCGGGCGCGGGCGGGTCCTGGTGGCGGATGCCGGCGGGTCGCTGCGCTGTGCCATGCTCGGCGACCTGATCGCCGCCAGCGCGCTGAGTCAGGGCTGGGCCGGGGTGGTCCTGTACGGCTGCGTGCGCGATACCGACGAACTCGCCGGCATGGACCTGGGGGTCAAGGCGCTCGTGGCCAACCCGCGCAAGAGCCAGCGGCGCGGGGAGGGGCAACGCGACCTGCCGGTCACCTTCGCCGGGGTGCGCTTCGCCCCGGGCGACTGGGTCTATGCGGACGGCGACGGCATCCTGGTCGCCGACTTGCCACTGCTGCCGCTGGACTGACGCCATGGCCTGGACCGAGGCGAAGCACATCGCCGAGACCGTCCTGGACGGTTTCGACAGCCACTACCGTGAGTTCCGGGAGATCACCGCGGGGGCGCGGGAGCGTTTCGAGGATGCGGACTGGCCGGCGGTCCAGGCCGCCGCCCGCGAGCGGATCGGTTATTACGACCAACGAGTGGTTGAGACCCTGGCCATCCTGCGCCGGGAGTTCCGGCTGAGTGAGCGCGACGAGCGGCTGTGGCGCCGGGTCAAGGTGGAATATCTGCGGATGCTCCCCCTGCACCTTCAGCCCGAGTTGGCCGAGACCTTCTACAACTCGGTCTTTTGCCGGCTCTTCGACCGTCGCTATTACAACAGCGCCAATATTTTTGTGTGGCCGCTCATCTCCACTGAACATCTGGAGGCGGACAACCCGATTTACCGTCCCTATTATCCGGCGCGCGATGGCTTCTCACGCGTGATCTCGCGGGTATTGGATCGGCTGCACTTCAGCCTGCCCTTTCGCAATCGGCGCCGCGACGTCCGCAATCTGATGCAGGCCGTGCATTATCGCTTTCCGCCCAATCGCGCCCTGGCGCAGAACTTCCAGTTGGCGGTCCTCAGCGAGCCCTTCTTTCGCAATAAGGGCGCCTATGTGATCGGCAAGATCATCAACGGGGCGGATCAGACCCCCTTCGCCGTCGCTATACTCAATGATGAACAGGGCGGGCTCTATGTCGATGCGCTGCTCGCCGGCGAGGATGAGATCTCGGATGTATTCAGCTTCTCACGTGCCTACTTCATGGTCGACACCGAGGTGCCGGCCGCGGTGGTGGACTTTCTGCGTCCGCTGATGCCGCGCAAGACCAAGGCCGAACTCTATACCGCCATCGGCTTTCACAAGTTCGGCAAGGCCGAATTCTATCGCGACTTCCTCAAGCACCTACGTTATTCGGCGGATGAATTCATGGTGGCGCCAGGTATCCGCGGCATGGTCATGTGCGTGTTCACCCTGCCGTCCTTTCCCTTCGTCTTCAAGATCATCAAGGATCGCTTCGCGCCGCCCAAGGAGATGACCCGCGCCAAGGTCAAGGAGAAATATCTGCTGGTCAAGATGCACGATCGGGTGGGACGCATGGCGGACTCCTGGGAGTATTCCCACGTCGCTTTTCCGCTGGCCCGCTTCTCCCCGGAATTGCGTGAACAGTTGGAGACCGAATGCGCGGGCAGTCTGGAGTTCGACGGCGATCAGCTCGTTTTTAAGCATCTGTATATCGAACGGCGCATGACCCCGCTCAATCTCTATCTGCATACCGCCGATGACGACGAGCTGCTGCACGCCGTGCATGAATATGGGGACGCCATCAAGAACCTGGCCGCCGCCAATATCTTCCCGGGCGACTTCCTGTTCAAAAACTTCGGCGTAACCCGCCAGGGGCGGGTGGTCTTCTATGACTACGACGAGCTGTGCTATCTCACCGAGTGCAATTTCCGTGAGATCCCCGAGCCGCCCTACCCGGAGATGGAGATGTCCGACGAGCCCTGGTATACCCCGGGGCCGGACGATGTCTTCCCCGAGGAGTTCGCCACCTTCCTGCTCACCGATCCGCGGATTCGCAAGGTCTTCCTGGTGCTGCACCGCGACCTGCTCGACCCCGCCTGGTGGCGCGCCCGCCAGGCCGTGATCCGCTCTGGGCGGTTGGACGACATCTTCCCCTATCCCTCGGAGCGGCGCTTCAAGCGGCCTAAAAAGGCCTGACCCTGTACCCGATTACCGGTTGTTGTTGGGTCAGTCTCATGGTAATTCCGTGATGCGCTACGCCATCCCGCGCGGGGGCAAGGTCGGAATGCGCCTGAGCTCCAAGAAGGTCATGGCGATGGGATTGCGCGCATCGGCCGGATGGGTGCGGCGGGCGACCTCCTGCCACTCACCGGCCGCCCAGGGCGGGAAGCGGGTGTCGCCAGCGACCTGAGTATGCACCTGGGTGAGATAGAGCCGGTCGGCCAGCGGCAGGGTCTGGGCATAGAGGCTGGCGCCGCCGACGATCATCAATTGCGCCTCGCCGGCCGTGGCGCCCAGCGCGGCCTCCAGCGAGCGCACCGGGGTGCAACCGGCGGCCTGGAAGCCCGGGTTGCGGGTGAGGACCAGGTGACGGCGGCGCGGCAGTGGGCCGGGTAGCGACTCCCAGGTGCGCCGCCCCATGAGGATGGTCTGATCCAGGGTCAGCCGCCGGAAGTGGGCCAAGTCCGCGGGGAGGTGCCAGGGCAGGGCGTTGCCGCGACCGATCACGCCATTGTCGGCGACGGCGACGACCAGGCACAGGAGTGGGTCGGCGGCCGGCGCGCGGTGTGCTCTCATGGCGATCCCTCCAGGGTCGCATGCATTTGCCGTCTCGCTTCAGGCCATCGCGGCGGTCTGGGCGACGAGCGCGGGGGCACCCCAGAGGCGCTCCAGGCTGTAGAAGTCGCGCACCTTGGGCAGCATCACATGGACCACCACCCCGTTGAGGTCCACCAGCGCCCATTCGCCCTCGTTGAGCCCTTCGGTGCCCAGGGGCGCCTGGCCGGCCTCCTTGGCGCGGAAGGCCACGGTCTCGGCGATCGCCTTCACATGGCGATCCGAGGTCCCGGAGGCCACGATCATATAGTCGGTGACGGCGGTCTTGCCGCGTACGTCCAATACCTCGATATCCTTTGCCTTCATATCGTCCAGGGTGTCTACCACCAATTGTTTGAGTGTCTCGAGCTGCATGCGGTATCCTCTGCTTTAGGGGGTCGTGGGTGCGGCTGCACCGATTGATAGGATGTTATGTTTTCCGTGAGCGACGCCATTGCCATAGCGACACGAAAAATGCTTGGCGATAGCGGCGCTGAGTCAGCGATACAGCCCGGTCTCACGGATGATCGCCAGTACCGCGTCCGGGACCAGATAGCGGGCGCTGCGGCCCTGCCGGATCAGTTCCCGCACCCGGGTTGCGGCGATGTCCATCTGGGTCACGGGCTGGAACAGGACAAGCCCCGCTGGTGTCTCCCGCAGCGACCGTGGATCGGCGCAGGTCCTCCCGGCCACCAGGTCGGCCAGTGCCGGGGCCAGGGGGCCGCCGATTCCGGGGCGGTCCATCACCACCAGATGGGCCAGGTCCAGGATGGCGCGCGGCCGGTGCCAGTCCATAAAGCCCCGAAAGGCGTCAGCCCCCACCAGTAGGCACAGTGGCCGCTCCTCACCCAACTGCGCACGCAGCGATTTGAGCGTGTCGTACGAGAAAGACCCCCCGGGCCGCGCTAACTCGCGGGCGTCCGCCATGAGGCCGGGCTCACCGGCAATGGCCGCCTCCAGCATGGCGAGCCGTAGTCGCGCCGAGGCCTGGGGCTGCGGGCGGTGGACGGCCACGTTGAGTGGTATGAGGCGCAACTCGGCGAGTTCCAGTGCCTGTAGGCAATCCAGGGCCGGGCGCAGGTGCCCGAGGTGGATGGGGTCGAAGGTGCCGCCCAGGACGCCGATCATGGGCCGGCGCGCCCGGCTGGGCCGCGCCTTGGCCGCCAGTGAAGGATGGGGGTAGGGCCGCGACGCGTTCGCCGCTCCCGGCGCGACCGGCGGCCGATCCGCTCACCGGTCGGTCGGTCGGTCTGGGGCAAGGTCTCCTGGCTCTTGGTCAACAATCGCTCGGCACGCCGATCAGGACTGGTTTGACGCAACCTTAGCAGAACCCGCGGGGATTGTCCCTTGGCACGCGCGCCCGACGGCGGTCATGGCCCCCGGTTGCGGGCGACAATCAGCCGGTTGCCCCCTATCATTAGGCACCCCATCGACTGCCGAGCGCCACCACCCCATGCCCACACTGCGCATCCTGACCAACACCCAAATTCCGGCCGCCGAGCGGGCCAACCTGATGGCCCACGCCTCCCGCACCGTGGCGGACTTGCTCGGCAAACCCGAGGCCTATGTGATGGTCATCCTGGAGGACGGGCGCGACCTGCTGTTCGCCGGCACCGCATCGCCCGCCGCCTATCTGGAACTCAAGAGCATCGGTCTGGCCGAGTTGCGCACGACCCATTATTCGCAGGTCCTCTGTGACCTGTTGGTCGCGTCCTTGGACATCCCCGCCGAGCGCATCTATATCGAATTCGCCGCCCCGCCGCGACACCTGTTCGGTTGGAACGGCGGGACCTTTTAGGTCCGGCATCCCCAGCGGGCGCGCTGCGCCCCGGGCGTCGGCGTCCGGCGCGTTGCTCAAGGCTCGGCCAGCGCCGCCGCCGACCCCCAGCCGTCTGCCGCGGCTTCGTCAGTCTCGCGCGCCTCCACCCAGCGCGTGCCCGCCGCGGTGGTCTCCTGCTTCCAGAAGGGCGCCCGGGTCTTGAGCGAGTCGATCAGGAACTCGCAGGCGCGGAAGGCCTCCCCCCGATGCCGGCTCGCCACCCCGACGAACACGATAGGCTCCTGCGGGGTCAGCGGCCCGACCCGATGGACGATGTGGATCGCCGTGAGGTCCCAGCGCGCGGCGGCCTCCGCGGCGATCGCCGCCAGCGCCTTCTCGGTCATCCCCGGGTAGTGCTCCAGGGTCATGGCGCTGACCGCCGCCCCCGCGTTGCAGTCGCGCATCAGCCCGACGAAGGTGACCAACGCCCCCACCTGGGGTCGGCCGTGCGCCAGGGCCTCCTGCTCCGCGGCGATGGCGATGGGTTGCGTTTGGACGCGAATGGTCTGCATTGGTGTGGCCTCAGTGGGGTTAACGTGAAAGTCGCGCCGGGAGCGCGGTCCATTTTAGGGCGCAATGGCGGATCGCCCTGCGGGCATCCCCCGACGGCCCAGTCATCCCCCAGCGCGCTGGGATCGACAGCAAGTCCGTTTGCGGACACCCGCTCTTTCTTGGGATCATGGCTAGCCGCTCTGTCCACGACCTGAAGATACCCATGTCCACTGCTCGCGCGCCACTCGCCGTCTTTGCCTCTTTCTCCGGGACCGGCGGGGTGGAGCGGATGCTGATCAATCTGATCCGCGGTTTCGTGGACCTGGGGCAGCCGGTGGACCTGGTGCTGGTGCGCGCCGAGAGTCCGCACCTCGCCCGCCTGCCCGACGCGGTCGAGTGCATCCAGCTCCCCACCAATCACACCCTGTTCGCCGCGCCGGCGCTGGCCCGCTATCTGCGGGCGCGTCGGCCCGCGGCACTGCTGGCGGCCAAGGATCGGGCCGGCCGCACCGCGGTGTTGGCCCGCGCCTTGGCGGGGACCGACACCAGGCTTGCGCTGCGGCTCGGCACCAATCTGTCGACGGCGATGGCGGGGCGCGCCGCGGTCTCACGCTGGCTGCGCTATGCCCCAATCCGGCTCCTGTATCCGCGTATCGAGCGGATCATCGCGGTCTCCGCCGGGGTGGCGGACGACACCGCGCGCATCGCCCGGCTGGCGCGTGAGTCGATCACGGTCATCCGCAACCCGGTCATCACCCCGGAGCTGGCGGCCCAGGCTTTGGTGCCCTGCCCACACCCCTGGCTGAACGACGCTGGCCCGGACGCTGGCGTGCCGGTCATCTGCGCCGCCGGTCGCTTGCAGCGCCAAAAGGACTTCCCGACCCTGATCCGCGCCTTCGCCCGGGTGCGCTCGCAGCGCAATTGCCGGCTTCTGATCCTGGGCGAGGGCAACGCCCGCGCCGCCCTGACGGCCCTGATTGCCGAGCTGGGGCTGACGGGGCAGGTGGCCCTGGTCGGATTCCAGTCCAACCCTTACCCCTTCCTGGCCCGCGCTGCACTCTTTGTACTCTCCTCCGCCTGGGAGGGTTCGCCGAATGTGCTGACCGAGGCCATGGCCTTAGGGGTCCCGGTGGTCGCCACCGACTGCCCCAGCGGACCCGCGGAACTGCTGGATGGGGGCCGCTACGGACCCCTGGTGGCGGTGGGCGATGTGCCCGCCCTGGCCGCGGCGATGACGGCCACCCTGGAGCATTCGTTGCCCGCGGACCTGGTGCGCCGCGCGGTGAGCGAGTATGCACAGGAGCGCAGTGCCAGTCGCTATCTGGAGGTGATGGGACTGGCTACTTGAGGCGATTTAAGCGCTGCTGCGCACTGGCCTTGCCCGGCTGAGGACCAACCGCGGTGCCGTCATGTCCGGTTTTTATGCACAAGCCTCAGCGGCTTGGCCGGTCGCCTCAAGGGCTTGGCCCAGTGCGCCGTGCGCCCCCGGGCGATTGTTGCAAGTGATTCTATAGCAAGCATAACTTGCAATCGGTCAATTTCCGGCCAATCTGTTTCCGGGCCAGTGACGGCGCGCCCTCCGACCGCCTTCCCAGGGGTTGCGCACAGACTTATCCACAGGGGCTGTTGATTGATTCCATAAAGTCTTGCTGGGTGCTGGGTTGCGGCAGGATTGCGAGGCTGTAACGAACAATTCACGGCTAAGTCATAGTGAGCCGCGGCGCCCGCTCAGAAACCCTGGCCCTCGCGGGTCAAAATCATCCGCTCCACATCGGCCAGCCGGATCTCGCGCCCGTCCAGGGTGCGGATGACGCGGCCCTCGACGTCGCGGCGGTACGCCTTGTAAGCTGTGATGGTCCCGGTGTTGGCGTTGACCACCTGGACCTCAACCACCTGATGGCCCAGCGCCCAGCTCCGGTACAGGGACCAGCCGGAGCCGAGCAGCATGATGGCGAGCACCGCGGCGGCGAGTTTGCGCGCGGTGCCGGCGGGCAGCAGCGGGGGCGGCACCTCGCCCGGGGGCTGGCCCGCGACGCGCAGCCGGTGCCGGATGAAAAAAAAGGCGGCGACAATCACCGCGGCGGTCAGTAAGAATTTCCAGATCATGGTGTTTGCTGGTTGGTGGGCCTGGCAAATGCGGTCAAACCGCGGAACGGCTGGAGCGATGGGTGCCCCAGGAGCGGAGGCTAACACGAGCGCGCTGCCGCCTTCTCGGGTTGCGGGTCTGTACCCCGGCCATTTACCATCCTGTTCGTTCACTCGCCGACCCACGTGGAGCCCATGCGCCAACCGCCGACCCTGCTGGTCATCCACCTGGCCCTAGCGCTTGCGGTGTTGCTGTCGGCAGGTTGCGGCCAGTCGCCACCGCCGACCGTCAACCTGTTTCGGGCGCTCCAGGTGGATAACCTGGAGCAGATCAGGCGGCACATCGCGGCGGGGACCGACCTGAACCAGCCGGACCGCCACGGCGACCGGCCACTGCACCTCGCCGCCCGGGCCGGTCAGATCGCTATCCTGCGCGAATTGGCGGACCATGGCGCCTCCCTGGTCGCCCTGGACAGTGCCGGCCGCACCCCCCTGGAGTTGGCCTTGAGTCACGGCAAGACCCAGGTCGCGGCGCTCTTGGTCGAGCTCGGTGCCCCGCTCGATGCCCAGGCGATGTTGGTGACCCTGGTGCGTGCCGGTGTGTCGGATCGGGACAGTGTCGATTTCCTGCTGCGCCGCGGCGCGGACCTGAACCGGCCGGACGCCGCCGGTCAGACCCCGCTGCACCAGGCGGTGATGCTGGGCCATCTGGAGACGCTCAAGCGGCTGATCGCCCGCGGGGCGGACGTCAACCGCCCGGACGGCACTGGCCGTACGCCCCTGGCCCTGGCCCGTGCGCTGGACCCCAAGGCCACGCACACCGCCGATATCCAAACGGCATTACAACAATCCGGCGCCCGCCCCTGACGCGGGCGGCGCCCCACCCGCGGAGAGAGCACGATGGCAGAGACAGTGGATGAACTGACCGTTTCCTATACGGAAGACGGTATCGAGACCACCAAGGAATTGGATAAGGTGATCCTGTCCAAGGGTAGTTGGACCACCATCATCTTTCGCCACCAGGACTGGGACAAGGCCAAGGAATGCTATGGCCCGGACAAATACACCATCCGCCGCTACCAGAAGCGTGCCGGCGAATACCGCCAGCAATCCAAATTCAACATCTCCAGCCGCGCCCAGGCGGAGGGGCTGATCAAGGCGTTGCAGGGGTGGTTGAATGAGGGGGATGGCAGCGCTGATTGATGGTCAATCCGACGCCTTGCCGCGATAGGCCGCCGACGCCTCAGGCAGGCCCAGGTGCCCCTGCGTGTGGCCCGTGCGCAGGGCGACCCCATGGAATGAGTTGCGCTCCACGTCTTCATTGCCCCATTGGTCCCAGCCGTCGCGCTGGAAGCGGGCAAAGAGTTCGAGATAGGGGCCGGGCGAACACTGCTCGATGATGTCAAAGATCTCATCCGGTTTGCGCGAGTGTTCGCGCTTCTGGGTCGAGAGCAGATTGACCTGGCGGCGCCCTGGTGCCAGGGTCCGCATGCCGCCGCGCACGCCGAACAGGATCATCTCGGTGACGTTTCTGAAATAAAAGCCCACACCGCGCCCATCCGGCCCGCCGTCCTTGCGGACCTTGTACCAGATCAGGTTCGATTTATAGGTGAAGCCCCAGGCGGCCATGACGCGTAGACCCTCGTTGAGCAGTGCGTTGGGTATCCAGAGATACAGGTGACTGCGCTCGGCGGCCACCGCCGCTATCGGCAGGTCCATGATTTCCTGGATGCCCATCGTCGGGTAGCGCAGCAACCGCTTGTGTTCCGGTGCCATCTTGCCGGTGCGGTTCTGGAATTGCCAGGGGGGGTCGGCGAGGATGGTGGAGTAGCGCTCGGCGACCTTGGAGAGCAGGTCTTCGCCGGGGGTTGGTTCGGTGGTATCGGCGCCTTGGGGCATGCGGGGTCTCCTTGATTCCAAGAACGGGGTCCGGGAAGAATAGGCAGGCTGGCGATTTCGATTGTCTGGGGGGGGGGCGCGGCGTTGAACAAGCCGCCTGCGGCGGCTCGCCGACAGAATGTCGGCGCTCCCAGGGCGGCGCTCCCAGGGCGGCGCTTCCAGGGGGGTATCGCGAATGTGTGGCGGAGTCGGACGATGAACGATCCAGCCGAATCGCCTAAAGGCTGGTACTCGCGGGGCTATCTGCCCCATTTGGATAAGCCTGGGTTGCTTCAGTCGGTCACCTTCCATTTGGGCGACGCCCTGCCGCGGCAGGTGGTCTTGCGGTTGCAGGCCATGGCCGACGATGATGACCTTGAGCGGCGGCGAGAGATCGAGCGGCTGCTGGATGCGGGTTATGGGGCCTGCTGGCTGAACCGCCCGGAGATTGCCGCGTTGGTAGAAGATTCCCTGCTCCACTTCGACGGGATTCGTTACCGCATGCTGGCCTGGACGGTGATGCCGAATCATGTGCATATCGATCACAATCCGGTGAAGGCCGGTCTGGTGGATCGGCCAGAGGCTTGGCCCTTCGGCAGCGCGCGCCTGAGAGAGTCTTGAGATCGTTGGCGCGGGAGCGCCGACGTCTGGGAGCGCCGACATTCTGTCGGCGAGCCGCCGCCAGGCGGCTTGGGGCTCAGGACGAGGTTTCGGGCGACTCGCGTGGCCATTCTCCACAGTTTGCTGCCTGTGCCCCACACTCGCCGACAAAATGTCGGCGCTCCCAAGCGTCGGCGCTCCCAAGCGTCGGCGCTCCCAGGGCGTTCCCGGGTCAGGGCTGCTTCAGTGACTGGCGTAACTGCTCCACCGCCGGGTCGCCCGGCGCGGCGGCGGCCAGTTTGTCCAGCCAGGCGGTTGCCGCGTCGCGCTGCCCGAGCTTGGCGTTGAACTGGACCAGGGCGACGAGCAACTCGGTATTGGCGGCGTCACGGCCGGCGGCGGACTCCAGTATCGGCAGCGCCTCCGGGGTACGCCCGGCGCCGTCCAGGGCGACGGCATAGACATAGGCATAGCGGGTGTTGGTGGGCGCGAGTTCCACCGCGCGCAGCAGGGCCGGCAGGGCCGCGTCCAGGCGCTTGGCCCGTACCCGCGACAGGCCCAGTGCGTAGTGCAGGTCGGCGCTCTCCGGGTCGATGGCCAGTCCCGCCTCCAGTTGCGCCGCGGCCTCGGTCTCGCGCCCCTGCCCGCGATAGAGGTCGGCCAGGTTGGCATGCGCCGGGATGAAACGCGGGTCCAGTGCCAGGGCCTGCCGATAGGCCCGCTCGGCGAGCTGCGGCTCGCCGGCGGCCAGCGCGAGCAGGCCCAGGTTCAGGTTGGATTCGGGTCGGTCCGCGTTGACGGTGGCGGACACCACCGACTCCTCCAGGGCCGCGGTCAACTGCTCCAGGAGCTTGCCGCCGATCCCCTGCGTCATGAGCGGGGCCAGTACCCGCGCCGCCTCCAGTCGAACCGTGCGCGCCGGGTCGGCGAGCAGGGGCCAGGCGTGTTCGGTGCGGGTGCGCAGATCGGTGAGGTCCAGATAGCGGACGGCGGCGGCCCGTACCAGTGGGTCCGGGTCCCCCAGCAGGCGGGTCACGGTCAACAGCACCTCTGGACTCGGGCGATCCGCGCGGTCATGCAGTCGCTCCAGTGCCGAGGCCCGCGCGATGGCTGGCTGGTTGGCGTCCCCGGCCAGGGCGAGCAGGCGCGCCGGGGCGTCCGCCGCGCCGCTGTCCGCCGCGTGCAGGGCCTGGCCGAAATGGGGTCCGCGCCGCGCCGGGTCCGGGAACCAGCCGGCCACCGCGGCGGCGGCCCAGGCGGCGTCTTTGTCCTGGTGACAGTCGGTGCAGGCATTGGGGGTGCCGAGCTCGGCCGACAGGTCCGGGCGTGGCACCCGCAGGCTGTGATCGAGTCGTGGGTCGACCACCATGTAGCGACGCTTGGGCATGTGGCAGGCCACGCAGGCGGCGCCGGTGCCGCCCTGGGTATGGTGATGGTGGCTCGGGTCGTCATACCGGTTCGCCTGGTGACAGCGCGAGCACACAGCGTTTCCCGCGGCCTTGAGCTTGAGGCTGTGGGGATCGTGACAGTCCGAGCAGACCACCCCCTGGCGGTACATGCGGCTCTGGATGAATGAGCCGTGTACATAGTCCTCATCCTTGATTTGGCCGTCCGGGAAATAGAGTGCCGGCTCCAGCAGGGCGAGCCGGAATCCCTGGTGCAGCGGCTCGCCCGGTGTCAGGGTGTCCCAGATCCGACCGCGCCTGGAGTGGCAGCGGGCGCAGGTCTCGGTCTGGGTGTGGGTGGTACGTTGTACCGTGCGGGCCGGCTTGCCGGTGGCGGCGTCGATTTGAAACGCGCCGCCGTCGCGATCCTTGAGGTCGACCGGGAGTCCGAGTCCCGGGGCAGCGGGCGGCGGTGCGCTGCCGGACGCCTTGGCCGCGGCCGCTGCGCGCGCCCAGTCGACGTGTCGGACGCCGGGTCCGTGGCAGGCCTCGCAGGCGACGTTGAGCTCGGCGGCGTGGGTGTCATAGACGTTGCGCTCGGCGTCGTAGCCCTTTTTGAGGTCAGTGGAGTGACAGTCGGCGCACTGATAGTTCCAGGTCTGGTCCGGTGCAGTCCAGTGCAGCGGGTTCTTGAAGTCCATTTTTTCGTTCGGATAGAGGTGGAACCAACGCTGGCCCCCCTGCTCCTTGGGGCGACTGTCCCAGGCGATGCCGAGACTCTGGAGTCGTCCGCCGGGGAAGGCGATCAGATATTGCTGGAGCGGATACCAGCCGAAGGTATAGCGGATCGGGTAGTCCTTGAGCGTCCCGTCGGGGCCGTCGGTGCGTACGAAGAAGCGCCCGTCGCGCGTGAAGAAGCGGGAGGTTACCCCGTGGGCGGTAAACTCCGCGTCCTTGAAGTCGCCCAGTACGGTCTCGGCCGTCGGCTCCTTCATGGCGCGGTCGTGGAATGAGTTGCGCCACAGGTCGACCTCTTTGGTGTGGCACTCGCCGCAGACCTTCACGCCCAGGTAGCCGGCCTCCTCGGCCACCGCCGGGCCGCCGGCGAGGAACGGGAGTAGCAGCAGGGTGGGCAACAGGGTGCGCAGGTGCATGGCGATGGACATCCGGAGGGTTCTGGGCGAAGGGTGATGAGTATACCCCGACCATCGCGAGTGCATCCGGCGTGACCCACCGGGCCTATCGGTCGGTTCGCTGGATGACCTTGCGCATCAACACCTCGTCCTGCCCAGTCACCACCAGGTCCGCGATGACGCCGACCGCGCGAAAGCCGTGCTTTTCATAGAAGCACCGGGCACCTGCATTGAAGCCGGAAACCAGCAGCCAGAGGTTGGGAGACCGGTCGCGGTAGCGCGACTCGATGAACTCGAGGGCCGCGCGGCCGACGCCCTGACCCTGGGCGGGGGGGAGCACGGCGAACAGTTCGATATAGGGCCCGCGCAGCCAGGGGTGACGCACCACCACCAGGCCTTGGGGCTCGTCGTCGCGCAGCGCCAGATAGCGGGTCAGGTCCGGGTGGATGGCCGTGAGCCCGCGGGCCAGGGCCGCGGCGCTGTAACCCAGGGTCCGCCAGGGGTCCATCCCGGCCAGGGTGTCGGCGATCGCCGCGGCCTGGTCCGGTGCCAGGGCCGCCGTCGCGACGAACTCCAACGCATTGCTACTCATCCTGACTCCGGGAATTGCTCACGCCAAGGCGCCAAGCTCGCCAAGCAAAGAATAAGGTGGATCCAATATCCAGCTCACCCGCCGGATCGCTGGCCCAATGCTGATAACGTACTGAAAAACCTTGGCGAGCTTGGCGCCTTGGCGTGACAAATGCTCTTCGCAGGTTCATCGCTTGCCACCGTGTCTGAACAGGGCGTCATAGCGGCGGCTGTCCCCTGGACGCACCTCAAAGCACTCCTCGACCGCCACCGGGCGGCCGGCGGCCAGGAGTTCGCTGACGGTCACGAAGCGGTAGCCCAGTTTGCGCAATTGTGGGATGAACAGAGGCAGGGCACGGGCGGTGTTCCAGCCGCGCCCGTTGGCATGGGCCACCACGATGGCCCCACGTTGGCCCTTGACCCCAGCCAGTACCGTCCGGGCGATGGCCGCGGCGCTCTGTCCTTTGTCCGGGTCCCCGGTAACGATCGACCACTGGATGGACGGCAGCCCGAGTCCGGCGGCGACGTCGAGCGAGCCCTGGTTGCAGGTGCCGTAGGGGAAGCGGAAGACGGCGGGCCACGCGGGCACATGACTCAGGGCCGCGGGCCCGGCCGCCTGGGCGCAGGGGCGCTCGGCCAATGCGCGGCGCAGGACCTGATATTCGGCCTGGGTCCAGACGATTTGGTCACGTACCGCGGGACCGTCCACCACGCGCAGATTGGCATGGGTCCAGGTGTGGTTGCCGATCTCGAATCGGGGGTCGGCCATGAGTTGCATGGCCTGCTCCGGATGGGTGCGCAGCCACTTGCCGCCGGCCATGAAGGTCGCCTTCACGCCTTGGGCGCGCAGGGCATCGACCAGTTCGGCGTCATAGCCGGCGCGCTCGCCGGCCTGCTCGCAGAGGTCGAAGGTGAGTGCCACCAGGCGTTCCTGCGGGTCCGTCGGTTCGACTGACCGGATGGAGCCTTTCAGTTCAGGCGCCAGGGGTGGCAGGGCCGACTCGGCGGCGCGGACGGCCCAGGCCGGCGGCGGGGTGCGATCGGGCTTGAGTCCGTGCTGGATGGTGCGATCCGTCGGCGACCCGGCGAGTTGGGCGGGGGTCCAGCAGGCGTTGAGGAGGGCCGTCGGGTCGCTCCCGTCGGCGACAGGTTCGCTCCGCTCGTCAGGCGCCGGGTCGACCGTCGGGGCGGGCGCGGCAAGGCCGCCTCGCTTCAATAGCAAATCCAGCCGTTGGACTGGGGGCGGGGCGGCCCCGGGGCTTGACGACGGTGCGTCAACCGGCGGCATCGTCAGATCGGCCGACTCTGGGGCGACCCCCGTCTCGGTCGGCGGCTCCGGCAGCGCTGCTCGCTCGTGCAACGCAAAGGTCTCCGCCGCCGATACCGGGGCGCCGAGGCCGACCAGGACCAACAACAAGGCGGTACGAGGCATCATTACAGACACACCAGCGCCGCGTTATGGAACACTGGAATCCCGAAGTCTTCGAATGAACTGATTTCGCCAAGCGACAACGCGCCCGCCAAAATCGATGCCCCAGCCGTGTCTCGCAATTGATTCAACTCCTCGGTTGCAGTATCGCCCAAATGCAGGCGGCGTCCGGCACAATGAGCGGGCGGTGGTCAAGGCCATACCTTGCAATCCCATCGATTTTTTCGTTTTTGCGCTCCAGCGTGGGAGCTAGACACAAAAAACCATCTATCCGTCGTGCGCGAGCCGCGATCCTCGCCCTCGCGCGGCCCTTCCCGCGCACGACGAATCGCACGACGGATTCTACAACAACACCCGCTCGATTCCGCCCGCCGCTTGTTTCAGGAAGGCGCTCTGCCAGCCCTTGCCGAGCAGTCGCTGGGCCACTTCCACCACGATATAGTCGGTCACGAGTCCGGTCTCGTCGGTGTACTTGGACAGGCCCTGCTGGCAGGCCGGGCAGGCGGTGAGTAGCTTGACCTTGCCGCCCGTCGTGCGGTCCCGCCCGGTCAGGGCGCGCAGGCCATTGGTGAGCTCCTCGTGCTTGCGAAAACGGACCTGATTGGCGATATCGGGGCGGGCGCTGCCCAGCATGCCGGCCTCGCCGCAGCAGCGATCCGACAGTCGGACCTCCTGGCCGATCAGTGCATCCGCGACCTTGAGCGGGGCATAGGTCTTCATCGGGGTGTGGCAGGGGTCGTGATAGAGGTATTGCACCCCCGGCACGCCCCCCAGGCTCAGGCCCTTTTCCATCAGCCATTCGTGAATGTCCAGCAGCCGGCAGCCGGGGAATATCTGCTCGAATTGGTATTTGAGCAATTGGTCCATGCAGGTCCCGCAGGACACCACCACGGTGCGGATATCCAGATAATTGAGCGTATTGGCGATGCGGTGAAAGAGTACCCGGTTGTCCATGGCGATCTGCCGGCCGCGCGCATCCAGTCCGGAGGCGCGTTGCGGGTAGCCGCAGCAGAGATACCCCGGGGGCAGGACGGTCTGCGCGCCCTGGTGATAGAGCATGGCGAGCGTGGCCAGCCCCACGTCAGCGAACAGTCGCTCAGAGCCGCAGCCGGGGAAATAAAAGACCGCCTCCGCGTCCTCCGGGGCGACCCGGGGATCGCGCAGGATGGGCACCTGGGTGCGGTCCTCCAGCCCCAGCGCCTGACGGAAACCCTGCTTGGGCAGGGCCACCCGCAGGGGGCGGCTCACCAGGTCCAAGAGCTGACCGAGTGCGTCGGGGTGGCCGGTGGTCGCGGCGGGGTGTGCGGTGCGGCGCCGGGTGAGTCCCAGCGAACGGGCCACCGCATGGCCCAGGTTGAGCCCGGCAAAACCCCATTTGACGAGTCCCTTGCGCAGCAGATGGATGGTGCCCGGGTTGGTGGTGTTGAGGAACTGCATCGCGGCCCAGGCCCCGGGGTTGAAGCGCTGCTGGCGGCGGCTGACCAGGATGCGCCGCATGCGCATGGTGACATCGCCGAAGTCGATGTCGACCGGACAGGGGCTGAGACACTTGTGACAGACGGTGCAGTGGTCCGCCACGTCATTCATCTCCTCGATGTGACGCAGCGACAGCCCACGCCTGGTCTGTTCCTCATAAAGGAAGGCCTCGAGAATGAGCCCGGTGCCCAGGATCTTATTGCGTGGTGAATAGAGCAGGTTGGCCCGGGGGACGTGGGTCGAACACTTGGGCTTGCACTTGCCGCAGCGCAGACAGTGCTTCACGTCGTCATTGACGGCCCCGAGTTCGGTCTCCTCCAGGATGATGGCCTCCTGCTGGACCAGCCGCAGCGACGGGGTATAGGCCTCGGCCAGCCCGGACCCGGGCATGAGCTTGCCGCGATTGAAGCGCTGATGCGGGTCCACCCGCTCCTTATAGGCGACGAAGGCGGCGAGCTTGACCGGCTCCAGATAGCGCAGCTTGGTGATGCCGATCCCGTGCTCACCGGAGATGACCCCACCCAAATCGGTGGCGAGCCGCATGATGCGGTCCACCACTAGGTCCGCCTCATGCAGCATGGCATAGTCGGCCGAGTGGACGGGGATGTTGGTATGCACATTGCCGTCGCCCGCGTGCATGTGCAGGGCCACGAAGAGGCGCGAATCGCGCACCCGGGCGTGACACTCGGCCAGGCGCTCACGCACCAGGGCCAGGTCGTGCCCGGCGAAGGTCTCGCCCAGGCGCTCGCCGACCTCGGCGCGATAGGATTGGCGCAGGTCCCGGCGCAGCATCAGGTCGAGCAGGGTGTCGCCCGGGCGCCGCCGGGACTGCGCCGCCGCGTCCAGCAGGTCCAGGTGTACCTCGGCCGGGGCGTCCAGGTGGTCCAGCACCGAGTGCCAGCGCTCCCGCGCGCGGGTGACCAACGCCCGGGCGGCCTCGCGCTTGGCCGCGAGGATGGCGAGTGCCTCGGCCGAGTCCTGATAGTCCCCGTCGCGGTGCGACTCGGGGAGTTCGCCGGCCAGGTAGTCCAGCACCGCGGCCATGATGGCGTCCTTGTTGCGGATGGACTGCTCGATGTTGATGCGCTCGATCTCGCGGCTGTAGTCCGCCAGCCGGGGCAGCGGAATCACCACGTCCTCGTTGATCTTGAATGCGTTGGTGTGGCGGGAGATGGCGGCGGTGCGGGCGCGGTCCAGCCAGAAGCGTTTGCGCGCCTCGGCACTGACGGCGACGAACCCCTCGGCGTCGCGCGCCCGGGCCAGTTCCACCACCTGCGCCGCCGCCCGGTCGACGGCCGTTGCGTCGTCGCTCACCAGATCGGCGACCAGCACCATCTTGGGCAGTTCGCGCCGGTCGGCCTTGGTGGTGTAGTCCACGGCGCGGACATAGCGCTCGTCCAGGTGCTCCAGGCCGGCCACCTGCACGTCGGCCAAGGCGTCGATGAAGTCCTTGATCTCGACGATGGCGGGCACCGCCAATTCCAGATCGGTGCCGAAGAACTCCAGACAGACGGTCCGTACCTGCTCGGGCATGCGGTGCAGCACGAAGCGGGCGGAGGTGACGATGCCGTCGCAGCCCTCCTTCTGGACCCCGGGCAGGCCGCCCAAGACCTTGTCGGTCACGTCCTTGCCCAGGCCGGCCTGACGGAAGGTGCTGCCCGGTAGGGTCAGGACCTCGGGTTGGCCGCGTGCTGTGGTGCCATCCGGGGCGAAGCGCGAGAGCCGGAAGCGCACCTGTGCCTGATCGTGGATCTTGCCCAGGTTATGGTCCAGCCGCTCCACCAGCAGCCAGTCGGCATCCGGGGTTACCATGCGCCACGAGGCGAGATTATCCAGCGCCGTCCCCCACAGGACCGCCTTCTTGCCACCCGCGTTCATGGCCACGTTGCCGCCGATGCAGGAGGCGTCCTGGGAGGTCGGGTCGACGGCAAAGGCCAGCCCATTGGCATCCGCCAAATCCGAGACCCGGCGCGTCACCACCCCGGCCCCGCACAGCACCGTCGGCACCGGGTCCGCCACCCCGGGCAGGTTGATCCGCTCCACCCCGGAGAGTTGCTCCAGCTTTTCGGTGTTGATGACGGCCGTCATGGGGTGCAGGGGGACCGCCGAGCCGGTGTAGCCGGTGCCGCCGCCGCGCGGGATCAGGGTCAGACCGCAGTCGATACAGGCGCGCACGATGGGTGCGACCTCGGCCTCGGTGTCCGGTGAGAGGACGACGAAGGGCAATTCGACGCGCCAGTCGGTGGCGTCGGTGGCGTGCGAGACCCGGGCCAGGCCGCCAAACCCCAGGTTGTCCGCCCGGGTGATGCCCGCCAGGGCCTGGCGTAGCCGGTCGCGGGCCGCCTGCTCGGTCTTGAACCAGTCCCGGAAGCGCGCGACGGCGGCGCGGGCGGCGGCCAGGAGTTCGGTCGCACCGGCGTTGTCGTTGAGGCGCAGTTCGAACTGGTCGAGCCGGTGGTCCAGTGCCGCGAGCAGCAGTCGGCGGCGGTCGAGGTTCTCCAGCAGGTCGTCCTGAAGGTAGGGATTGCGGGTGATGACCCACATGTCACCCAGCACCTCGAAGAGCATGCGCGCCGAACGCCCGGTGCGCCGCGTCCCCCGCAGCGCCTCGATCAGCCGCCAGCGGGGCTCGCCCAGGAAGCGGATCGCGATCTCCCGGTCGGAGAATGAGGTGT
The DNA here is from genome assembly GCF_903946935.1 of uncultured Thiodictyon sp. Lineage (GTDB taxonomy): Bacteria > Pseudomonadota > Gammaproteobacteria > Chromatiales > Chromatiaceae > Thiodictyon. The sequence continues at coordinate 21,229 of NZ_CAJAXH010000249.1, read as the reverse complement.
AGTTATAGGGGATCTCGCGGATGCGCGGCTGGGTATTAGCAGTCATGGGGGTTCGGGTCCGGCGGGCGGGCGTATTGCACTGCACAAAATGGTACTCCAAGCCCGGCCGCTGGTGGCCGTGAATCGGCGGCGCGGCGGGGCCGGGCGGTAAAATAGCAGGACGCTGCCCGGCCACCCGGGATGGTTCCTTGCCCAGACGCCAAGACATTCACACGAAGGCCAACATGAACAGTCATCGCCCCGAAGCCTCGGCCAGGCCGAACCGCCCCGGTCTCGGGGTCTTCCTGGATCTGGCGAGCGTCGACCGCGACGACCTCGACCTGGGGCGGCTCACCGCCGCCTGCGACCGCTGGGCGTTTTGGCCCGCCACCGCGCCGGGGGAGATCGCCGGGCGTATCCGCGCGGCGGAGGTCGTCGTCACTAACAAATGCGTGCTGGATGCCGACCTGCTCGGCAAGGCGGCGGCCCTGCGGCTGGTCTGTGTGGCCGCAACCGGCACCAATAACATCGACCTGGAGGCCGCCGCCCGACTGGGTATCGCGGTGCGCAACGTTCCGGGCTATGCAACGGCCGCGGTGGTCCAGTATGTGTTTGCTGCCATCCTGAGCCATTACACGCGCCTTGCCGACTATCGGGCCGCGGTGGCGGCCGGCGCCTGGTCGCGGGCCGAGCACTTCTGTCTGCTGGAGTACCCGATTGAGGAGATTGCCGGCCGCACCCTCGGTATCGTCGGTCTCGGCGATTTGGGCCGCGGGGTGGCGCGGGTGGCGGAGGCCTTCGGCATGCGCGTGCTGATCGCCCGGCGGGATGCGATGGACGCGCGCCCCGGCCGCATTGCGTTGCACGACCTGTTGGCCCAGGTCGACGTGTTGAGCCTGCACTGCCCACTGACCGCCGAGACCCGGGGGCTGATCGGGGCGGCGGAGCTCAACCTGATGCGGCGCGATGCGCTGCTCATTAACACCGCCCGCGGCGGCATTGTCGATGAGTGCGCCCTGGCCGCGGCCCTGCGCGCGGGCCTGATTGGCGCCGCCGCCCTCGACGTGCTGACCCGCGAGCCCCCGCCGCCGGACCATCCGTTACTGGCCGCGGACATCCCCAACCTGAGTATCACGCCGCATGTGGCCTGGGCCAGTCGCGGGGCGCGTCAACGCCTACTGGACGCGGTGGCGGATAACATTGGGCGTGGGGTGGTGCCGAGATGACCGGATGAGCATGCGCCGGATCGGCCCGCTGGGGGATAGTGCCGTGCTGGTGGAGTTCGAGCGTGACGCCGCTGCCGCGCCGACGGTCCAGGGCTTTTGTGCCGCGCTGCGGGCGCGGGGCTGGCCCTTTATGCTCGACCTGGTGCCGGCCTTCCGGAGCGTCTGCATCCATTATGACCCGCTGCGACTCGACGGGTCCGGTTGGACCCCGGCGACCTGGTTCGCGGAGTTGGAGACGCTGTCATCTGCGCCGGAGACCGGGTCCGGTGCGTGCCTGCATCGGCTGCCGATCTGCTATGAGACCGGGTTTGGTCTTGACTTGGATGCGGTCGCGCAGCAGTTGGGCGCGACGGTGGAGACGCTGATTGAGCAGCACCTGGCGGCGGTGTATACCGTGGCCATGATCGGATTCGCTCCGGGATTTCCCTATCTGGAGGGTCTGCCGGGGAGGCTTCGCCTGCCGCGCCGTGCCACCCCGCGTAGCCGAGTCCCGGCCGGCAGCGTGGCCATCGCCGAAGACCTGTGCGGTATCTATCCGGTGCAATTGCCCGGCGGCTGGCATGTGCTGGGGCGCACGCCGGTGCGGTTATTCGATGTCCATCGCCACTCACCCAGCCTGTTGCAGGCGGGGGATCGGGTGCAATTCGAGCGCATCGATGGCAGGCAATTCGAGTCGTTCGGTCCATGTTGAAGGTCCTGCGGGGCGGGCAGTTGTCCAGCGTCCAGGATGCCGGCCGCATGGGCTTTCAGGCGCTGGGCGTCACGCCCGGTGGTGCCCTGGATACGGTGGCACTGCGGGTGGGCAACTGGCTGGTCGGCAATGCCGATCACCTTGCGGCGATCGAAATGACCTGGGCCGGTCTACAGGTCAGCTTCACCGAGGACGCCCTGATCGCCCTCACCGGCGCGCTGGCTGAGGTGTCCTGTGAGGCGCTGTCGGTGCCTTTCTGGCGGCCGGTATGGATCAGGCGAGGCAGCGTGCTGCAGATGGGCCAGGTCATTGAGGGTGCCCGGGTCTATCTGTGTGTGCAGGGCGGTATCGTGACGCCGACGGTCATGGGGGGGCAGGGCACCGATTTGCGCAATCGATTCGGCGGGCACGCGGGTCGCGCCTTGAAGGCGGGCGATACACTTGTGGTTGGGCCGCAGCCGAACCGCTATCCGCGTTTGCATGCCGGGTTGCAATGTTCTCCGGCGGGCTTCGCCAGTCCACCCTGGCAGGTCTCGATGTGGCGTGACAGCGGCATGCCGGCCGATCGGCCGCTCAGGCTGCTGGCGGGGCCGCAGCAGTCCGGGCTGGGACGTCAGGGCCTTGAGTCCCTGCATTCGGCGCAGTTTCTGGTGCTGCCGCAGTCCGATCGCCAGGCGTTGCGTTTGCAGGGTGTCGCACTCAAGGCGCGGTATGATCGGCAGCCGTCCGCCGGGGTGTGCTTCGGGGTCCTGCAACTGCCGCCGGACGGTCATCCGATCTTGCTCCTGGGCGATCACCAGACCACCGGGGGCTATCCGGTGATCGGGGTCACGGCCAGCGTCGAGCGCACGCGTCTGGCCCAGCTCAAGCCGGGTGACAGCGTGCGCTTCGTCCCCTGCGGGCAGGACGAGGCGCATCGACTGTTGCAGGAGCGTGAGCGGCGCTTAATGACGATCCGCCGCGAACTGGCGCAGCGTGCCGAGTGCGGGTGATCCTAAATCCGGAAATTGCTCACGCCAAGGCGCCAAGCTCGCCGAGAAAGACCATGAGATGCGTCGAGTGTCCAACTCACCCATCGAGTGAATCACCGATCACCGATAAGGGACTGAAAAGCCTTGGCGAGCTTGGCGCCTTGGCGTGACAACCGCTCTTTTTAGGATGATGGGTCTGATCGCGTGACAGCGCGCAACGGTGTCAGGAGAACCGGAGTGCAGTGCGGGGTTCTACCGATGTCTCTCTCACGACGGCCTTTCTGGCTATAGGTCAATCATGGATATCAATGCCGATCTCGGTGAAGGCGGTGACTGTGACGCATTGCTGATGCCACTGATTGACCGCGCCAACATCGCCTGCGGCGGTCACGCCGGTGATCGGGCCAGCATGCGCGCGGCGCTGCGGCTGGTCAGGCAGTATGGCGTCAAGGCCGGGGCGCATCCGTCATATCCCGATCGCGAAGGGTTCGGTCGTATAGAGACCGGTGCCTCACCGGCTGCGATCGAGGCGGACTGCATCCGGCAATTGACCGATTTCCGGCAGGCGGCGGATGATTGTGGCGTCACCATCTCCCATGTCAAGCCGCACGGTGCACTCTATCATCGCTTGATGCAGGACGCGTCGGCCGCCGATGCCTTTTTGCGCGCGGTGAATGCCGTGTCGGTCGACGCCGCGGTGATGGGTCTGCCCGCAAGCGTATTGCAGCGGCAGGCCCGCCTGGCGGGGGTCGGTTATCTTGTGGAGATGTTTGCCGACCGGTATTATGAAGCGGATGGCCAACTGACCCCGCGCAGCCATCCGCGCGCCCTGATCGAAACGCTCGAGACGGCGCTCGGACAGGTCCTGTCGGTGCGCGACGGTGGGGGTGTGCGCGCCCGTACCGGGCAGTTCATCGCGTTGCACGCCGATTGCGTCTGTGTGCATGGCGACGGCGAGCACGCGCTGGTCCTGGCGCGGGCGCTTCGCCGCGTGTTGGCTGGACCGCGTTTTTGGGATGAGCGCGTCGACCACCGAACAGGATGAAGCCATGTCCATCATCGACAATCTCCAAGCCATGCTGGCCCGCGGTCAGGACTCGGCGCTGCTGCGCTACGGGCTGGGCAACGCGTATCTAAAAGCCGAAGCGCCCGCCGCGGCGGCCGAGCACCTGGCTGAGGCGGTGCGGCAGGACCCGAGCTACTCCGCCGCCTGGAAGCTCTATGGCAAGGCGCTCGCCGCGCTCGGCCGGCAGGCGGAGGCGCTTGACGTGTTCGATCAGGGGATTGCCGCCGCCGAACGCAAGGGCGATCTTCAGGCCGCCAAGGAGATGCGGGTCTTTCGCAAGCGTGCGGAGAAGGCCCTGGCGGAGTGACCCCGGGGCGGCGTCGGGACATCCGGCAACGGCGATCGCCGGAATCTTCCGGTCGGCATAAAAGCGCTTGCAAAGTGAGTCGGCGTCGCGTACTGTGGCGCCAGTGCAGTATTTTCCCTGTAGTGTTCCGGTAGTACCTCCTCTCCGCAGTGTGTGGCAGATCCTTCCGTAATATCCCGACAGTTTTCTGCATATACACCGAGTAGAGTTTTATCAAGAGGTAAGCGTAATGGCTTCAGGTACAGTTAAGTGGTTCAGTGACGAGAAGGGCTTCGGCTTCATCGCCCCGTCCGACGGCTCCAAGGACGTCTTCGTCCATCACAGCGCCGTTCAGGGTGGTGGCTTCAAGTCACTGGCCGAGGGGCAGAAGGTCTCGTTCAACGTTGAGCAAGGCCAAAAGGGCCCCAGCGCGACCAACGTCGTTCCCGAGTAAGACTCGGCACCAGGTGCCCGTCACCTGGTCTAAAAAGCCCCGCCCTATGGCGGGGCTTTTTTATGTCCGGTCCGTCGACTGTCGGCGGCCCACCCTCTTCTCGCTCCAGCCTGTGACGGAACCCACTGTGATCTCCACTGCCAACATCACCATGCAGTTCGGCGGTAAGCCGCTGTTCGAAAACGTTTCAGTTCAATTCGGCGGCGGCAATCGCTACGGCCTGATCGGCGCCAACGGGAGCGGTAAGTCCACCCTGATGAAGATCCTGGGTGGCGACCTGGAGCCTAGTGCCGGCAATGTGTCGGTGGAGCCACACAAGCGCATCGGCAAGCTGCGCCAGGACCAGTTCGCCTTTGAGGACCACAGGGTGCTGGATACCGTGATCATGGGTCACGACGAGCTGTGGCAGATCAAGCAGGAGCGCGACCGCATCTATGCCCTGCCGCACATGAGCGAGGAGGACGGCATGGAGGTGGCGCACCTGGAGGTGCATTATGCCGAGCTGGACGGCTACACCGCCGAGGCCCGCGCCGGCGAGTTGCTGCTCGGGCTGGATATCCCGTTGGAGCAGCATGAGGGGCTGATGAGCGCCGTGGCCCCCGGCTGGAAGCTGCGCGTGCTGCTTGCCCAGGCGCTGTTCGCCGACCCCGACGTCATGCTGTTGGACGAGCCGACCAACAACCTGGATATCAACAGTATCCGTTGGTTGGAAGAGGTGTTGAACGCGCGCAGCAGCACTATGATCATCATCTCCCATGACCGGCACTTTTTGAATAGTGTCTGCACCCACATGGCCGACCTGGACTATGGCGAGCTGCGCGTCTACCCGGGCAACTACGACGAATATATGACCGCGGCCAGCCAGGTGCGGCAGCGCCAGTATGCCGACAATGCCAAGAAGAAGGTCCAGATCGCCGAGTTGCAGACCTTTGTCAGTCGCTTCTCGGCCAACGCCTCGAAGGCCAAGCAGGCCACCTCGCGCCAGCGCCAACTGGAGAAGATCAAATTAGAGGACATCAAGCCCTCCAGTCGGGTCAATCCCTTCATCCGCTTTGGCCAGGACAAGAAGCTCTATCGCCTGGCGCTGGAGGTCAAATCGCTGGCCAAGGGCTATGACGGCGTGCCGCTCTTCAAGGGGCTCGACCTCACGGTCGAGGTCGGCGAGCGGGTCGCCATCATCGGCCCCAATGGGATCGGCAAGACGACCCTGCTGCGCAGCCTGGCCGGGGATTTGACGCCCGACCACGGCGCGGTGAAGTGGTCGGAGAACAGCAAGTTGGGCTATGTTGCCCAGGACAACACCGAAGATTTTACGCAGGACGCCACCCTCTACGACTGGATGGACCAGTGGAAACAGCAGGGCGATGACGAGCAGGTCATTCGCGGCACCCTGGGGCGGCTGCTGTTCTCCCAGGACGAGATCAAGAAGTCGGTGAAGGTGATCTCCGGCGGTGAGCGCGGTCGCATGCTGTTCGGCAAGCTGATGCTGCAAAAGCCCAATATCCTGCTGATGGATGAGCCCACCAACCATCTGGACATGGAGTCCATCGAGGCGCTCAACACCGCGCTGGAAGACTATCCCGGCACCCTGATCTTCGTCAGTCACGACCGCGAGTTCGTCTCCTCGCTCGCCACCCGCATCATCGAGCTGACGCCCCAGGGCGTGGTCAACTTCCGCGGCAACTACGAAGACTATCTACAACGCGGCGAGCGCGCGGCGGCGTAAGTCTAAATCCGGCAATTGCTCACGCCAAGGCGCCAAGCTCGCCAAGAAAACCTTGGCGAGCTTGGCGCCTTGGCGTGATGACGGCCCTTTCCACTGTCAGTGCCCGATGCGGGCACGGACCTCCAGTGCGACTTCCAGGGCCTTGAGCCCGATTGCGCCATTCACCAAGGGTGCAGCTCCGGTGCGAACACTCGCGACGAAGGCCGCCAGCTCCTGATCCAGCGGCTTCACCGGCTCCACCTGGAGGCGTTCGCGGGCGATCTCCGGGCGTTCGGCGCCTGGGGTCTCCCTTAGCCAGGCGCGGTCGATGGTCTGGCCGATGAAGTCGAGCGACAGATAGCCGCCGGACTGGAAGACCCGGATGCGCCGCGTCTGCTTCTCCGAGACCCGGCTGGCCACCACGTTGGCCACGGCGCCGTTGGCGAACTCCAGGCGGGCGCTGGCGATGTCCACATGAGGGGTCAGCACGGCCGCACCGACCGCGGAGATGCTGCTGATCTCAGCGTCGATCAGGGACAGGATGATATCGATGTCATGGATCATCAGGTCCGAGACCACATCCACATCGGTGGCCCGCTCGGTGAATCCGCCCATGCGCTGGGCCTCGATATAGCGGGGGGCGCCGATGCGCTCGGCCAAGGCCATGACCCCGGCGTTGAAGCGCTCCACGTGACCGATCTGAAGCAGTGCATCATGGTCGCGGGCCAGGCGGACGATGGTCTCGCCGTCCGCCCGGGTGGCGGCGATAGGCTTCTCGATCAGGACGCCGAGGCCGCGCCGCAGGAAGGGCTCGGCGGCGTCCAGGTGGGTCGTGGTCGGGACCACGACACTGACCGCATCCACCCGCTCGGCCAGTTCGGCGAGTGAGTCGCAGACGGCGCAACCGGCCTCGGCCGCGACCGCCTGGGCGCGCGTCCGGTCGGCGTCGACCACGCCGATCAGCTCAACCCCAGACATCCGCGAGTAGATCAGTGCGTGAAAGCGCCCCAGATAACCGACACCGATGACGGCGACGCGCAGCTTTTGTGACATGGCGGCTACCTGTCGTCGATTCGGGGAAATGGTTGGGACCGATCGGCGGTCATGGGGGGACGCCGCGTCCCGGCCTCAGCCACCCACGCCACTGGCGGGCGGCCCCTGCCTGGCGATCGGGACCGGGTCTCCGCCGTAATACACATTGATCTGGTAGGCGACAGTCACGGACATGCCGAGCGTCACGACGATCAACAGGAGAGAGAACAGATCGGGTTTCCGACGGCTGTGCTTATGGGTCATGGACGTACCGACGATCACTTCGATTGACGCTCAGACAAGGAGTTAGGGTTAACAACTCACGAAACTTGTGGATTTGCGTCCCGGTGAGTACCTCTGCATGGCCACTGACCCACACCGGACTGCTAGCCCCTTAGGCCCTATTATTACCTGTTCCTTTGCGCTTGTCTGCTTTCGTTGATGATTCGTCGATGTGCGCCGAAACCCCTGCAATGTCATGGTCTGGCGTTGCGCCGGGGGATGGGTCGCCTTCCTGCGAGCACCTCCGGTAAGGTACCCTTAAGGTTCGGTGACTCGCTCACCGGGCAAGGGCCTGCGCTGATCCATTGCGTCGGGCAAGCCAGGGGCCTGGTGTCTGCCGCAGACCGCCCGCCCGCTGGCGCGTTCCAACACCCATCCACCGCCATTCCGCATTGAGGTTCAAGTGCAGCGTCACGCGATCAAGGTCTTGGCCCGCAGCCAGTTTCAGCCGGAGCAGTCGGCCCCCGGTGAGGGGCGCTATGTCTTCTCCTATACCGTCACCATTGAAAATCAGGGGAGTGAACCGGCCCGACTGCTCGATCGCCATTGGATTATCACCGACGCCGACGGCCAGGTGCAGGAGGTCCGGGGCGAGGGGGTGGTCGGCGAGCAACCGCACCTGAAGCCCGGCGAGCGCTTCGCCTACAGCAGCGGGGCCATGCTGCCGACCCCGGTCGGCAGTATGCATGGGAGCTACGGCATGATCGGCGACGACGGGACCCGGTTTGCGGCCGAGATCCCCGCCTTTTCGCTGGCCTCCCTCGCCCGGCTGCACTGAGTCGTCCCGCGCCCTCAGCAGATGCCGACCTACGCCATCGGGGACATTCAAGGCTGCGAACTGGAACTGCGGCGGTTGCTGGAGCGCCTGCGGTTCGACCCCGCGCGCGACCGCCTGTGGTTCGCCGGCGACCTGGTCAACCGCGGCCCCGGGTCCTTGGGGGTGCTGCGCCTGGTCCGTTCACTGGATGCCTGCTCGGTCGTGGTCCTGGGCAACCACGACCTGCATCTGCTCGCCTTGGCCGCCGGCAATGAAAGGCACGCCAAAAAGAGCACGCTGGCGGAGGTCCTACAGGCCCCCGATCGCGATGAACTGCTCCACTGGCTGCGCCATCGACCGCTGCTGCACCACGACGCCAACAAGGGCTTCACCCTGATCCATGCCGGCCTTCCGCCCCAATGGACGCTGGCCGTGGCCCAAGACTGTGCCCGCGAATTGGAAGATGCCCTGCGGGGGCCCGACTACCTGGACTATCTGTTCGCGCTCTATGGCGACCAGCCGGCGCGTTGGGACCCGGAGCTGGCGGGCATGGAGCGCCTGCGTTTTATCACCAACGCACTGACGCGTTTACGCTATTGCACCCCGGACGGGACCTTGGCCCTGAAAGAAAAGCGCCCGCCGGCAAGCTGCCCGGCGGGACTGGTGCCCTGGTTCAAGTGTCCGGGCCGGCGCAGTGTCGATGCGCGCATCATCTTCGGTCACTGGTCGGCGCTGGGCTATTGGGACCGGGACAATGTGTGGGGCATCGACAGCGGTTGTCTGTGGGGCGGCCACCTGACCGCCGTGCGGGTGCGCAAGTCCAAGCCGATCGAGCCGTTGCATCTGCCCTGTGAGGGCTATCTGGTTCCCGGCGAGGGCGGGGATTGACGCGGGCGCGGCCGCGCCCTCAGTCCGGAAAGAGCTGCGCCATGGACACCGTAATCCGTGCGCCTTCGACGTCCACGCTGACCTCCCCCGCGGTTACCGAGTGGAGTTGTCGGTAGCGACGGCCAAAGCGGTCGGGGTCACGGTGATCGTGCAGTGTCCGGTGTCGCAGGTCCACCACCCAGTAGCGGCGGATGCCGGCCCGGGCATACTTTGCCAGCTTGGTGCGCAGATCCAGGGCAAGGCTGGAGTCCGCCACCTCGATGACCAGCAGCACGTCGTCGCCGGTGGGGTTTCCTTTCCGGTAGTAGTCGTCGCGGCATTTGAGCACCGACAGGTCTGGATAGAGCTCAGTCCCGTCGTCCAGGACCAGTGCCCCCTGGACCCGGACGATCGCCTTACCGACCAGCTGGGAGGCGAACGTCATGGTGAGGGTGTCGGTGGTGCCCCCGTGGGGCGGTCCGATAGGCGGCATGTCCCGCATCTCCCCGTCGATCAGTTCCAGTCGGTCGCCGTCGCCGAAGCAGCCGGCCTCGATCATCCGGTGGAACTGTTCCACGCTGATGCGGTGAATCGGGTTGCTGAGGTCAAGCGCTGCCATCTTTTTTCGTCCGGGTCTGGGCTTGGATTACAGCAAAAGGTACCAGATTCGGCCCGGCCTGACACGATCCCGGGCGGCGTCGGGCGTGCCCCGGGTCGCCGTGACCGCCCCCGACGCGGTATGCTGTCGCCGACCGTCCGACCGATCTTCAGCACCCAGCGCGTCCACCCGAAGCGAACCCCTGCAACCCTATGCAACACGACTACGACCCGCGCGGCATCGAGGCCGCGGCCCAGGCCTTCTGGGAAGAACACCGCAGCTTCAACGCGGTGGAGGACCCCAGCCGCGAGAAATTCTACTGCCTCGCCATGTTCCCCTACCCGTCGGGGCGGCTGCACATGGGCCATGTGCGCAACTACACCATCGGGGACGTGATCGCCCGATACCAGCGCATGCAGGGCAAGAATGTCCTCCAGCCCATGGGCTGGGACGCCTTCGGCCTGCCGGCGGAGAACGCGGCCATCAAGCACGGCATCCCGCCGTCACAGTGGACGCGCTCCAACGTCGCCTACATGAAGGCGCAGTTGCGCAGTCTCGGCTTCGGCTACGACTGGGAGCGCGAACTGGCCACCTGCGACCCGGACTACTATCGCTGGGAGCAGTGGCTCTTCACCCGGTTGATGGACAAGGGCCTCGCCTACCGTGCCACCGCCATGGTCAACTGGGACCCCATCGACCAGACGGTGCTGGCCAACGAGCAGGTGATCGATGGCAAGGGTTGGCGCTCCGGCGCGGTGGTGGAGAAGCGCGAGATCGAGCAGTGGTCGGTGCGCATCACCGACTATGCCCAGGAGTTGCTGGACGCCCTGGATGGCCTGACCGGCTGGCCGGAGCAGGTGCGCACCATGCAGCGCAACTGGATCGGGCGCTCCGAGGGGGTCTACATGGAGTTCGGCATGGCCGACTCGGGCGAGCCGCTCGGCATCTACACCACCCGTCCGGACACCGTGATGGGCGTCACCTACGTGGCGGTGGCCGCTGAACACCCGCTTGCCCGCCGTGCCGCGGAGAGCAATCCGGGGCTGGCCGACTTCATCGAGTCGTGCCGCCAGGGTGGGGTCTCGGAGGCCGAGATCGAGACCATGGAGAAGCGCGGCCACGCGCTGGGGATCGACGCCACCCACCCGATCACCGGTGAGGCGGTGCCGATCTTCGCCGCCAACTTTGTACTCATGGGCTATGGTACCGGGGCCGTCATGGCGGTGCCTGGCCACGATCAGCGGGACTGGGAGTTTGCCGAGAAATATGGCATCCCCAAGCGCCAGGTCATCCACCCGGCCGACGGCAGCCCCTGCGGGATCGAGTCCTGCGCCTATGTGGAGAAGGGCGTTTTGCGGGACTCGGGGCCGTTCGACGGATTGACCTCGGAACAGGCCTTCGACGCGATTGCGAACTGGCTCAAGGAACACGGCAAGGGCGAGAAGCGCGTTAACTTCAGGCTGCGCGACTGGGGCGTCTCCCGCCAGCGTTACTGGGGCTGCCCGATCCCGGTCGTGCGCACCCCCGACGGCGGCGTCCGTCCCGAAACCGATTTGCCCGTCCGCCTCCCCGAAGACGTGGTGGTCGATGGCTCCGGCTCGCCCCTAAAGAGAATGCCTTCGTTCTCGAATCTCCCCAACGGGGAGATTCGAGAGACTGACACCTTCGATACCTTCTTCGAGTCGAGTTGGTACTACGCCCGCTTCTGCTCCAGCGACTGCACCACGGCGATGCTCGACGAGCGGGCGCGCTATTGGTTGCCGGTGGACCAATATGTCGGCGGCATCGAGCACGCGGTGTTGCACCTGCTCTACGCCCGCTTCTTCCACAAGTTGATGCGCGACGAGGGCCTGGTCGATTGCGACGAGCCATTCACCCGGCTGCTGACCCAGGGCATGGTGGTGGCCGAGACCTGGTACCGTGAGGACGCGGAGGGCCGCAAGGAGTGGTTCAGTCCGGCCGATGTGACCGTCACTCGCGATGAGAAGGGCAAGCTGCTCCATGCGGTGCTCGCGGCGGACGGGCAGCCGGTACATTTCGGCGGCATCGAGAAGATGTCCAAGTCCAAGAACAACGGGGTGGACCCCGAATCGCTGATCGAACGCTACGGGGCCGATACGGTCCGTTTGTATACCATGTTCACCTCGCCGCCGGACCAGTCGCTGGAATGGAACGACGACGGGGTGGAAGGGGCCTACCGGTTCCTCAAGCGACTGTGGACGCTGGCGAGCGCCAAGGCCCATTTGATCACGGGCGACTCTAGGGGTCGGAACCTCTTGGCGGACCCGCATGAGGCGGCCGTCGCCATCCGCCGCGAGATCCACACGGCACTCAAGAAGTCGCTCTTCGACTACGAGCGCCAGCAATACAATACCGTGGTCTCCGGCTGCATGATGATCGTCAACGCGCTCTACAAACTGGATGATTCACCCGGAGCGTTGCGTGTGCTGGACGACGGGCTGAAGATCGTGCTGTGTCTCCTGGCCCCGATTGCCCCCCACGTCACTCACCACCTGTGGCAGGAACTGGGCTTTGGCGCAGACATCCTCAACGCCCCCTGGCCAGCGGTGGACGAGGCGGCCCTCAAGCAGGACAGCATCGAATATGTCCTCCAGGTCAACGGCAAGGTGCGCGGCAAAGTCAGTGTCCCCGCGGACGCGGACCAGGCCGCCATCCAGGCCTCGGCCCTCGCCCAAGAGGGGGTGCGGCGCCATACCGAGGGTGCGACGGTGCGCAAGGTCATCGTCGTTCCCGGCAAACTGGTGAACATCGTTGTCAGTTAATCGCGTTCAAAGCCGGCGGGCGGCACTGCGGGCGCTGCTCCAAGCGCTGTCTTTGCTGCCGCTCGCCAGCTGTGGCTTTCACCTGCGCGGCGCACTCGCGGTCCCGGCAGCGCTCACGCCCTTGTATGTCCAGGGCGGTGCCGGCTCGCCGGTCTTCCAGGCCATCCAGGAACAACTCTCCGGCAGCACCGTCCCGGTGGCCACCAGCCCGAGCAAGGCCAAGCTGATCCTGCGCATTCTGGGGGAGGGGCGTACCTCACGGGTGGTGGCCACCAACTCTGCCGGCAAGGTTCTGGCCTATGAGCTGCACTATCTGGTCACTTACGATGCGGTGCTGGCTGACGGGAAGGAGTGGCTGCCGAGACAGCGATTGGACCTGGTGCGGACCTTCGACAATCCGGACGTGGAGGTGTTGGGTAAGCAACTCGAAGAGGTGCAGATCTATCAGGAGTTTGCCATCGACGCGGCGGATCGCATCTTGATGCGATTGCGCACCGCACTGCACTGAGTCGCGGTACGAAGGCCATGCGGCTGCGCTTCACTCAGCTCGCCGATCAGCTCGCACGGGGCCTGGCCCCGATCTATCTGATCTGCGGGGACGAGCCCTATCAACTCGGCGAGGCCGCCCGGTCGATTCGCGCGCGCGCCCGTGCCGCGGGCTTCGACGAGCGGGAGGTGCTGGACCAGGACGGCGCCTTCGACTGGGGCGCACTCACCGCGAGTGCCAATGCGATGTCGCTGTTTTGCGCGCGCAAGCTCATTGACCTGCGCATCGGCACCGCCAAGCTTGGTAAGGAGGGTGGGGCCGCCGTGCGCGCCTATTGCGAACGGCCCTGCCCGGACAATCTGTTGCTGATGACGGCCCCCGTGCTGGAGCGCAAGGAGCTTGAGACCCAATGGGCCAAGGCGGTGGAGGCGCAGGGCGTGGTGGTCCAGGTATGGCCGCTCAAGGAGCGGGAGCTGGTCCAATGGCTGGAGCAACGGCTCAAGTCCGCCGGCTTCGTCCCGGCGCGCGGGGTGGCGGACCTGCTGGCCGAGCGGCTCGAGGGCAATCAGCTGGCGGCGGCGCAGGAAATCGAAAAGCTCAGGCTATTGCGCGAGCCGGGCCCCCTGGCGGTGGATGACCTCTTGGGTACCCTGGCGGACAGCGCCCGTTTCGACCTCTTTGCGCTCACCGACGCGGCCATCGCCGGGGACCGGGCGCGCGTCCAGCGGGTGCTGGCGGTCTTGCGGGCGGAGGGGACCGCCGCGACCCTGGTGCTGTGGGTCTTGGCGCGGGACCTGCGGATGCTGGCCCAGGCCGCCTGGGCCAAGGGGCGGCAGGGTTCGGCGTCCCAGTTCGTGGCCCAGCAGCGCGTCCCGCGCCAGCGCCAGGAGGCGATCGAGCGCGCCTTGCGCCGTCTCTCAGGCACCCTGCTGCGCTCGCTGGTGCGCCAGTGTGCCCTGGCGGATCGCTCGATCAAGGGTCTAGGCCCCAACGATGCCTGGGAGCGGCTGGCGTTCATCGCCGACACCCTCGCCAGCGGCGCGCTGCGTCTCCCGCCGCCGCCAACCCCGCGCTGAGGGATCGCGAGTCAACCTAAGTCCGGGAATTGGTCACGCCAAGGCGCCAAGACGCCAAGAAAAACAATGCAGTCCCTGTATTGTCGGAGTCGCCTGTGGGGTACATGGCCAATGCGGATAACTCACTGAATAACCTTGGCGTCTTGGCGTGAGCACTGTTCTTTCTGGGGTCAGGCGTCCGGTGCGGACCCGACCAGGCCGTTGCGCTCCAACACCGCGTAGACCTTGCGGCTGGTCCGCGCCAGCCGCGACAGATCGCCAAGCCTTGGCGCCTCCCCGGCGGCCAGGCGGCGTTCCCAGTCGTCGAGTTCGCCCTCCAGAAAGTCCAGGAGCTTGCGCGAGCACCCATCGCACGCGCCGGTGCAGACCCGCGATTGCGGGGCCTCGAACGGGATCGCCGTCCGGACCTGGGCGATCAGGCCGCACATCGCGGTGTTGGTGTCGGGCTTCGTCAAGATCGGGTGGCTGGTGCAGCGCCTCAGACCCGCGACATAAAGTCGCCGGTCAGTGTATTGACCTTGATGGATTCACCCGCGGCCAGGTACTCGGGCACCTGCACCACCAGCCCGGTGCTCAGGGTCGCCGGCTTATTGCGGGCGGAGGCCGAGGCGCCCTTCATGGCGGGGGCGCAGTCAGTCACCTCCAGAATCACCGTGGCGGGCAGCTCGATACCCACCGCCACCCCGTCGACCACCAGGGCAAAGATCCCCTCCAGGCCCTCGGTGAGATAAGGGAGTTCGGACTCCAGGCCCTCCAGGTCGAAACCATATTGCTCATAGGTGTCCCGGTCCATGAAGGTGCAGCCGTCGCTGTCCTGAAACAGGAACTGCACGGCGCGCCGCTCGAAATCGACCGTCTGCACCTGCTCGTCGCCCTTGAAGCTCGCCTGAAACTTCTGGCGATTGACGACGTTGCGCCCGCGCACCTTGTAGAGCGTGTTACCGCTACGCGACGATGCGGTCTGGACCTGGAGGTCGGTGATATAGACCACCGCACCGTCCACCTCCAGGACGCTTCCCTTCTTGATCTCACTGGCTTTCATATGTTCGCTTGCCCACCGGGCTCAAAGATTTTGAAGTCCCATCATACAGGCGCGGAAGGGTCTCGGGGGGCTGGGGCAGCAGTCTGCCGCCACCGGGGACCAGCGACGGCCTACCGGGTCGGCGTCTGGGGTAGAATCCGCCCATGATCCAGGTGACCGCACACATTCGCATCGACCCCGCCGAGCTCCAGGAGCAATTCTGCCGCTCCCCGGGACCCGGCGGGCAGAACGTCAACAAGGTCGAGACGGCGGTGCAGCTGCGCTTCGACGTGGCGCGCTCGCCGTCCCTGCCGGAGGACGTACGCGCGCGTCTGCTGCGGATGGGCGGACGGCGGGTCGACAACTCAGGCGTCCTCACCATCGAGGCGCACCGCTTCCGTACCCGCGAGCGCAACCGCGAGGACGCCCGCGAGCGGCTGGTTGCGCTGATCGCGCGCGCCGCCCACCGGCCCAAGCCGCGGGTGGCGACCAAGCCTACCCGCGCCTCCAAGGAGCGGCGGCTGGAGTCCAAGAAGGCGACCTCAGTGACCAAGCGGCTGCGTGGGCGGCATGCGGGGGAGGACTGAACCCAGAAAGAGCGGTTCTCACGCCAAGGCGCCAAGCTCGCCAAGGCTTTTCAAAGCGTTATCGGCGTTCGGCGACTCACCTGCCGGGCGAAGCCGAGGCGGCGCACATCGCTTTGTTTCTTCTTGGCGTCTTGCGCCTTGGCGTGAGCGCCGCGTGTTCCAGGGCAGATGACTCGGTCATCACCTCCTCATTCCTCCGTCTCCACCACCACCCCGCCCCCATGGCGCCCGGTAATGATCACCAATTTGCCCAGCGTCGGGTGACGGGCGGTGACGACCGTGAAGTCGTCCGCGTCCTTTTCGGCCAGGGTCTCACTCTCGTCCTTCAGGTCACGGATGACCGGGGGATTGGCGTCGAACATGCGCATGGGTTGGCTCCGGGTGGATGGGTGGTCAGCAGTCAGCGCCAGCCAACGATGAGGCAAGCCTGATCAAATAGGCACTGCAAGCGGTGAGATCCAGCGACGAGACCGGATGCAGCGCGTCCGCAGGGCGGACGGACGCTGCCTGGTCCGGCTACTGCGCCCGGTCCAACTCCTCTTGGACCTTGGCGATGCCGGCCAGGGCGCACTCCTCGTCGGTCTCGCCGGCCGGCGAGCCGCTCACCCCGAGCCCGGCCACCAGGGCGGTCCCGCCCACCAGGACCGGTACCCCGCCGGCGGCCATCAGCACCCCGTCGGCATGGCCGAGGGCGCTATTGGCACGCTCGTGCATGGCGGAGGTGGCACCGCTGAAATGGACCGCGGTCTTGGCCTTCTGCGCGCTGAGATCGGCCATCAGGGGGGCGACCAAAGTGTCGCGCAGGGTGACCTGGACGCCGCCATCCCGATCGACCACGGTCGCCGCGACCTCGAATCCCTTGTCCCGACAGGCGGCGATCGCACCCTCGGCGATTTTGAGCGCGGCCCCCATCGACAGGTGCCGGACCTGGACCAACAGGGGGTCCTCGGCCAGCGCGGGGGTGGCGATCAGCAGGGCCGCGGCGGCGGCACACAAGGTCTTGGTCATTGTCGGGTCCTCTGTGATGGGGCGAGGCATTAACCGTAACGCCGCTCGATGTAATCGTCCACCATGCGCTTGAACTGGCCGATGAGGTCGTCCCCCTTGAGGGTAGCCGCCTTCTCGCCGTCCACATAGACCGGCGCGGCCGGGTGCTCACCGCTCCCGGGCAGGCTGATGCCGATGTTGGCGTGTTTACTCTCGCCGGGGCCGTTCACCACGCAGCCCATCACCGCCACTTGCATGGTCTCCACCCCCGGATAGCGGGTACGCCAAGCGGGCATCTGTTCGCGCAGATAGGTTTGAATATCCTGGGCCAGGTGCTGAAAGGTGTCGCTGGTGGTGCGTCCGCACCCCGGGCAGGCGGTGACCATCGGGGCGAAGGAGCGCAGACCCATGGTCTGGAGGACCTCCTGGGCGACCTGGACCTCGCGGGTACGTGCCTCCCCCGGGGCGGGGGTGAGTGAGACCCGGATGGTGTCGCCGATGCCCTCCTGCAACAGCACGGCCAAGGCCGCGGTGGAGGCCACGATGCCCTTCGAGCCCATGCCGGCCTCGGTGAGGCCCAGATGCAACGCGTGGTCGGTGCGGGCGGCGAGCATCCGGTAGACGGTGATCAGGTCCTGTACGCCGCTCATCTTGCAGGACAGGATGATGCGGTCCTTGGGCAGGCCCAGTTCGACCGCGCGGGCGGCGCTGGCGACGGCCGATTCCACCATGGCGTCGTGCATCACCTGATCGGCCAGCTTGGGGGTCGCGGCGCGCGCATTGGCGTCCATCATGCGCACGATGAGATCCTGGTCCAGACTGCCCCAGTTGACGCCGATGCGCACCGGGCGGTCATAGCGGGCCGCGATCTCGATCATGGTGGCGAACTGGCTGTCGCGCTTCTCACCGCTGCCCACGTTACCGGGATTGATGCGGTACTTGGCCAGGGCCTGCGCACACTCCGGGTAGTCGGTTAGCAGCCGGTGGCCGTTGAAATGGAAGTCACCGACGAGCGGGACGGCACAGCCCTCCGCATCCAGCAGGGCGCGGATCGGCGCCACCGCGCGGGCGGCGGACTCGGTGTTGACGGTGATGCGCACCAGTTCCGAACCGGCCCGCGCCAGGTCCGCCACCTGGCGCACGGTGGCGGCCACGTCGGCGGTGTCGGTGTTGGTCATGGACTGGACCACGACCGGCGCCCCGCCCCCGACGGTGATCGAGCCGATGCGCACCGGGACCGTGGTACGCCGCGGGAGCGGGGACTGGGGGGGAGAGACTGAGTTCATACTGACCTCGCCGCGGGGCGGCCTGGGGACTTGGAAAAAAGCCGTGCAAAGATGAACCCTGCGGGGCTTTAGGGCAAGTGCGAGCGTAACCCCTGGATGATCGGGAGATAGTCCGGGTGCTCCTGATCGAGGCCGCCGTGGCGGACCAGGAAGTCGATAATCACCAGGTTGCAGTTGAGCTTGAACTCATCCGTGTCGCGGACCAAGTCCGCCACCGCCGCCAGCGGCAGGCGGGCGAAGGACTCCACCTCGCCGTCGGTGCAGCGCGGTACGAAGTCAGGCGGCAGTTCAAGGTCGTAACAGAACATCACATCCGGCTTCAGCCCGTCCCGGGCCTCCCGGCAATAGGTGACGGCACCGACCGCCACCGCCTGGTCGGCCAGCGCGGGGGCGATGTCCGCCTCCTCGCGGCACTCCTTGCGCAGGTTCTCGCGCAGCCCCACCCCGTGGGGCAGGCCGCCGGCCACCAGGTTGTCCAGACACAGTGGATAGACACGGCGGTCGGCGGCGCGCCGGCCGATCCAGAGCTCGATGCCTGCTGGGGTCCGCACCAAGCCGTTCAGGTGCTGCCCAAAGGCGCGTACCCCGAACCAGGGGGCGGCGGTGCGGTCGATCAGGAGCCGCGCCTGGTCGCGGCGGCCCGGGGTCACGGCGTAGCGCTCGCCGTGCAGGTGGGCGATCAGGCCCTCAGCGACCAGGGTCTCGACCACCTCGGCCAGGCACTGCGAGCGCGCCGCGAACTCCGCCGGGGCACCGACCCAGTCGACCCGCTCGGCGTCCACGCTGAATTGATCGGGCCAGCGCCGAAGTTCCTGCGCAACGGCCGGCCGCAGCGAACCGATGCGCTCACCGGCCAGGGTCCAGGGCAGAAAGCCGGCCGGGTTCCAGGCATTGCAGGCGTGGATCTTATCGAGGTAACTCATTATCTTAAATCAGGAAATTGATCACGCCAAGGCGCCAAGACGCCAAGGAAGACAATCGGATGCGTTTAGTATCCAGATTATCCGCCGGATGAACGCCCGGCCTTGATCATCAATTCCGGCCACGGGCAGATGTAGGTCGCCCTTCAGGGCGACCAAGCTTGCGCGATGCTGAGGGGTCGCCCTGAAGGGCGACCTACAGCGGCCGGAAGGATGATCGAGGCCGAATGCCCCAACACCGAATAATGCACTGAAAAACCTTGGCGAGCTTGGCGCCTTGGCGTGACAACTCTTCTTTCCAGGATCATTCATGCGCTTTGGCGTCTTCCCACAGGTGCTCCATCTGCGCGCGTACGGCCGGCCCCGGCTGCAATCCCTGCGCGGCCAGCCCCGACTCGATCCGCGCAAAGCGCCGTTCAAACCGATGGTTCGCCGCCCGCAGGGCCTGCTCGGCATCCACCCCCAGATGCCGCGCCAGGTTGACGCAGGAGAACAGCAGGTCGCCGATCTCATGCACCCGCTCGGTGGGGTCGACGTGCTCGGCGAGCGTCTCACGGCACTCGTCCAACTCCTCTTGCACCTTGTCGAGTACCCCCGCGATGGCGTCCCAGTCGAAGCCCACCCGGGCCGCCCGCCGCTGGAGTTTTTCGGCACGCACCAGGGCTGGGAGCGCTTGGGCCACCCCGGCCAGGACGCCGACGCTAGCGCGCCCCGAGTCGCCCGCCCGCTCACGCTCCAACGCCTTCTCCCGCTCCCAGTGGGCGCGCACCGCCGCCTGATCGCCGAGCGCCACATCCGCAAAGACGTGCGGGTGGCGCCGGACCATCTTGTCGCAGATGGCCCGGACCACATCCGGGAAGGCGAAGGCCCCCTGTTCCTGCGCCATGCGGGCATGGAAGACCACCTGGAACAGCAAGTCCCCCAACTCGTCGCGCAGATCGGTCAACGAGCCGGACTCGATCGCCTCCGCCACCTCGTAGGCCTCCTCCAGCGTAAACGGCAGGACGGTGCTGAAGGTCTGCGCCAAATCCCAGGGACAACCGCCCGCCGGGTCGCGCAGGCGGGCCATGATGCTCAACAGTTCGTCGATGGTGGTTTGTTCGGACATGGGCTTCGCTGATTCGATGGTCTGTCGTTGGTCGCAGGGATGCGCCGGAACGGCGGCCATCATAACTCCGGTCCCCAGGCTTCTCGTGACACCGCTCCGGAGACTGGGCAAGTATTCGCAGACACCAAACCCCGCCGCGCTTGGGAGCGCCGACAGCCTGTCGGCGACGGCGCGAAGCGCCGTTGGATCCTCGCGAAAACGAGGCCCTTCGCGATTCACCGCGAACCCGCGAATCGCCTGTGGCGGCTGGCCGACAGAATGTCGGCGCTCCCAGGCGCTCCGCGCCGGGAGCGCCGGCGGCCGGAGCGATGATCAAGGTGCGCCGGAACTTAAGTTCCATCAGCGCCGTATCGGCAGCGCCTCGGTAGTGCTGAGGCTACCGGCCCACGCCTGCACCGCCTGGTGGTCGATGACTTGGCCAGCGTCCACCTCGGCCAAGGCTTCGCGGGTCAGACGGCTGCGCTCCTGTTCCTGGTCGACTTTCTCCGCCGGCAAGATCGGAACCTGTGCGGTCAGCACCTTGGTTGCGGCCTGCGCCATGGTCTTTGCCCCAGTATCTGCTGATTTAAAATCATAGTGATTAAGCTTGATTGATACAACCGCGACAGGTCCCGCCGCCCGCCCTTGCGGCGGCCCGTCGGGCCTTGATCATCGTTCCGGCCAGCCGGTCCGTCTGCAACCGGAGGTCGAAGCTTTACCGTGAAAGTCGCCGTAAGCCGATGTCTGTGAAGTAGGTTTCACGCGAAAACCACGAGCGGGCGCAGGAGCGCCCCGTTAGCCTGAAAGACTTTCATGGTCAGGGGTGGCAGGCCCCCCTTCCATGGCCGTTAGCGTGAAAGTCGCGCCGGGAGCGCGGTCCAACTCTCCCTCCCCCCTCGTGGGGGAGGGCGGGGTGGGGGAACGGCCGGCACCCGCCACTTTCATCTTTCGGGGTGGCGCGGGCGCCATGTCCGTTAGCCGCGACTAGTACCGCAGGATGAAAGTGCTCGGACCATGTCAAGCTAGGCTGCCAACGGCTTGCCTTGGTAGGTCCAGCGGAATGGTTTGGCCATTGTCTTGT
>NZ_CAJAXH010000248.1 GCF_903946935.1 uncultured Thiodictyon sp. | reverse complement strand
CCTCACGAAGGTTCACGCACGGGGCCTCGGACAGTAAGGGGACCGACGTGCTTTATACCCGGGCCACCTGGCGTTGTCCAGTGTTGCGGACAACCGCCGGTTGCAACAGAGAGTCCTGGCTAGAACGGTTCCGCCCTGAACGGCCACCCCGCCCTCCCCAAATAGGGGGGGATTGGAGCGCGCTCCCGGCACGACTTTCAATGTAAAGCCTTGATCGCCTGTCGCCGCCAGCGGTGGCACACGCATTGCTGCGTCCCCGCCGGAATGAGGCACCTGCGAGTCCTCACCGCACGCTGCCGCCACCAAGCAGCGTAACCACCTGGAGAAAGGCGTTGGCCGCACTCACCCCCAAACGGTCGGCAAAGCTCTCGAACAGGTCCTTCTTTTTCGTATAGTCGACCAGGGTCTCGGCGCCGATCAGGTCACGGGCCACTGAGCTGGAACTGCCGAGCCCATCCACCAGACCCAATGGACGCGCCTGGTCGCCGCTCCAGAACAGTCCGCTGAATAGCTCATCCCCGCCCTTGAGACGATCGCCCCGACCGGTCTTCACCGCGTCGATGAATTGCTGGTGCAGGTCATCGAGCACGCCCTGGATGAATTGCCGCTGGGCCTCCGGGAGCGGGGAAAAGGGGTCGAGTATGCCCTTGTTGGCACCGGCGGTGAGCAGGCGCCGCTCCACACCCAAGTCCTTCATGGCCTGCTCAAAGCCGAAGGCATCGATACGCACGCCGATGGAACCCACCAGGCTCGCCTTGTCGGCATAGATCTTGTCGGCGGCTACCGCGACATAATAGGCGCCGGAGGCGCAGATATCCACGCATACGGCATAGACCGGCAGGTCATGGCCCTTGTCCTTCTTATATTTTTCCTTGAGCCGACGGATCTCGTCATTGATGTAGCCGGACTGGACCGGACTGCCGCCGGGGCTATTGATACGCAGGATGACGCCCTTGACGCGCTCGGCCTTGAAGGCATCGCGCAGCGCCGAGATCACCCGGTCGGCGCTCGCCTCACTGTCGGATGAGATGACCCCCTTCACCTGAATAAGCGCACTGTGTTCCTTGCCGGCCTTGAGCCCATCCCAGGCGCTGCGCGACAGTGCGACGCCGAGAATACCGAGCAGATACAGCAGGATCAGGAGCTTGAAGATATTGCCCCAGCGCCGGCCGCGGCGCTGGTCTTGCAGGTGCTCCAAGGCCACACGGTTGATCAACGAACGCTCCCAGTCCGGGTCGCCGGGGGCGGGCATGGGCTCGGCGCGACGCTGCCAGAATTTCCAATTCATGGGTGTTTACTCCAGGGTGACGGGATCGGGTGGCGCCTGACGCAGCCACGGCGGGATGGCGGCCAGGCTATCCAAACAGGCCAGGGGGCGCAGGGTGAGCAAGCGCTCCGGGCTATGCACCCCATAACTGACGGCCAGCGCGCCAGTACGGGCATTGGCGGCCATCTGCAGGTCGTATTCAGTATCGCCGACCATCAGGGTCTCGGCCGGCCGCACCCCCAGCACGTCCATGATCTCCAACAGCATCTGGGGATGCGGCTTGGAAAAGGTCTCGTCGGCACAGCGGGTCGCCTGAAAATAGCCGGCAAGGCCGGTCTCCGCCAGGGACAGATCCAGCCCGCGGCGGCTCTTGCCGGTGGCCACCGCGAGCAGGTAACCCTGGTCGCTCAGCCATTGAAGGGTTTCCACCGCACCCGGAAAAAGCGCTGACGCGGTCGGATTACCCCCCAGGAAGTGCCGCCGGTAGTGGTCGGCGACCACCTGCCGCGCGGCGGCATCCGCCGTTGGCCACAGCCGCGCCATGGCATCGTCCAGCCCCAGGCCGATGATGTCGGCCGCCGCCGCCGGGCTGGGCGGCGGCTGACCCACGTCCACAAAGGCGGCCTGGATACAGTCGACGATGCGCGCCTGGGAGTCCATCAGGGTGCCGTCCCAGTCGAACACAATCAGGGCGAAGCTCATTGAGACAAGTCCCGGTCCGCGCCCGCTTGACCATCGCCCAAGCGTTCCAGGACCTGTTCCAGCTCGGGCGCCAGGGGCGACTCTACCCACAACGGCGCAGCCATGTACTCGGCGCGAAAACCCACGGACGCCGCGTGCAGGAAGAGCCGTGTGAGCCCCACCGCCTTGAGGCGCCGATTGGCCTCGAAGTCGCCATATTTGGGATCGCCGGCGAGCGGGGTGCCGAGGTGCGCGGCATGGACGCGGATCTGATGGGTACGCCCGGTGATCAGGCGCGCCTCAACCAGGGTCGCGACCCCCGCCGGCCCGGCGAACGACAGGCGGCGCAGGCGCCGGAAGACGGTCCGGGCGGCCTTGCCGCCGGCGCGGTCCACCTTGACCACCCGCTCGCCGCCCTGATCGATGTTCTTGGTGAGGGCCGCATCCACCGTCACCTCGTCCTGCGGCAAGTCACCCAGGATGAGCGCCAGATAGCGCTTATCCATCCCCCCGGCACGGATCAGGCGGTGTAGTTCACGCAGCGTCGAGCGGCGCTTGCTGATCACCAGGGCACCCGAGGTGTCGCGGTCCAGCCGATGCACCAGTTCCAGTTCAGCCCCCGGGCGCAACTGTCGCAGCGACTCGATCAGCCCGTAGGAGAGCCCGCTGCCGCCATGCACCGCGAGCCCCGCGGGCTTGTCGATCACCAGGAGGCGCTCGTCCTCAAACAGCACGGCCCCGGCCAGACGCGCCAACTGGCTGTCGGGCGCCCGCACCGCCGCCTCGGGCGCCGGCGTGCGCACGGGCGGGATACGCACCAGGTCGCCGGCCTGCAACCGGTAGTCGGCCTGGATACGGCCCTTGTTGACGCGCACCTCGCCACGGCGCAGGACGCGGTAGAGGTGGCTGCGCGGCACGCCCTTTAGGTGGCGCAGCAGAAAGTTGTCGATGCGCTGCCCCGCGGATTCCGCGTCGACGCAGACCACGGCCACCGCGGGGGTTGGCGGCGCGGCCGGGGGCTTGGCTGGGCGGTGCGACGGTCGCGCGACCGGACCGGCAACCGACTTGGAGCGGAGCGGCGCAGGGCTCCGATCAGAACGGGGCTCTGAGCGGGAAGCCGCGCGGCGGGCGGGGCCGGGGCGCGCCCGTGGATGGGAATTGGGGGTGCGCGGGTTCAACGCCGTTGCACCCTGACCTGCGGTTCAATTGCTGGCATAAGGTTTCACTGTTAGTATTGGATGTTTGCGCAAGCGAGCGAAAGACTAAACGCATTTTTCGTCAGCGGCGAGCGCATCCCGGGTGCCCTAGCAGGCTGTCGGACTTAGTGATGCAACCGATTGAATGCAAAGAGTTTCCTCTTTTGCGCCAAAAAGTCGTTTTCCTTTTTAATCAATCGGTTACGCCATCAAGTCCGACAGGCTGCTAGGCACCGCGCCGGCCGTCGGCCGCCGGTCACTGATCGGCCCCGGCGGACCAGGGTTGTCGAGGCTGGTTCAAGATGCCGGTGCTGCATGGCCGGCAGCGGTGCATACCGCGGGTTGCCGCGGATTCTACACCCTGACCGCCCCCGCGCGCCCCGGCGCGCGCCCGGACCCTCGCTCGCCGCTTCCATGGCGGGACGCCGCCCCCGACGGGGGTGTCCCAAGCAACGCGGGCACGCCTTAGCGGCGTGGCCGTAACACGTAGAATCGGACGCGCCTGTCCACCCCGGTGCGGCCCGCGATCTTCGCGGCCCGCCGGTGAGATGCCGGACCCGGTCAGCCGGCCGCCCTAAAGGCGGCGGCACCTGGCCCCGCGGCGGCTAACCGCCCCCGCGTGCCGCTGAAAGGCCGGCCACTGGTGGGACCTGCGCCCAGGATAAGAAAAGGAACAACATGAAGAGAATGCTGATCAACGCGACTCAGCCGGAAGAGTTGCGGGTAGCGACCGTCGACGGTCAAATCCTCTACAACCTCGATATAGAATCCCCCGGCCGCGAACAGAAAAAGGCGAACATTTACAAGGGCACCATCACCCGTGTCGAACCGAGCCTCGAGGCCGCCTTTGTCGACTATGGCGCCGACCGGCACGGCTTCCTGCCGCTGAAGGAGATCTCACGCACCTATTTCGAGCCCGACACCGCCAAGCCCGGGTCCCGCATCAACATCAAGGAGGTGGTGCGCGAGGGCCGCGAGGTGGTGGTGCAGATCGACAAGGAAGAGCGCGGCAGCAAGGGTGCTGCGCTCACCACCTTCGTCTCGCTGGCCGGCCGCTATCTGGTGCTGATGCCCAATAACCCGCGTGCCGGCGGGGTGTCGCGCCGCATCGAGGGCCAGGACCGCAGCGAACTGCGCGACGTGATGAGCCAGCTCAACATCCCCGACGACATGGGGCTCATCGTGCGCACCGCCGGGGTCGGCAAGAACACCGAGGAGCTCCAGTGGGACCTGGACTACCTGCTCCAACTGTGGCGTGCGATCGAGTCCTCCGCCGCCGAGCGCCGGGCGCCCTTCCTGATCTATCAGGAGAGCGACGTCATCATCCGCTCCATCCGCGACTATCTGCGCGCGGACATCGGCGAGATCGTGATCGACGACCGGGCCGTCTACGAGCGCGCCGAGGCCTTCATGCGCCAGGTGATGCCGGGCAACCTCAAGAAGCTGCGGATCTACCAGGACGAGGTGCCGCTCTTCACCCGCTACCAGATCGAAAGCCAGATCGAGACCGCCTTCCAGCGCGAGGTGCGCCTGCCCTCCGGCGGCTCCATCGTCATCGACCACGGCGAGGCCCTGACCGCCGTCGATATCAACTCCTCGCGCGCCACCAAGGGTGCGGACATCGAGGAGACGGCGCTCAATACCAACCTGGAGGCGGCCGACGAGATCGCCCGCCAGTTGCGCCTGCGCGACCTGGGTGGGCTGTTCGTCATCGACTTCATCGACATGACCCCGCCCAAGAACCAGCGGGCGGTCGAGGACCGGCTGCGCGATGCGCTCAAGCACGATCGCGCCCGCGTCCAGGTGGCGCGCATCTCGCGCTTCGGGCTGCTGGAGATGTCGCGGCAGCGGCTGCGGCCCTCGCTGGGGGACTCCACCACCAACGAGTGTCCGCGCTGCCATGGCCAGGGCAAGATCCGCGGGGTGGAATCGCTGGCACTGTCGATCCTGCGCATCATCGAAGAGGAGGCGATGAAGGACAGCACGGCGCGCATCGTCGCCCACCTGCCGGTGAGCGTGGCCACCTTCCTACTCAACGAGAAGCGCCGCGCCGTCCTGGACCTGGAGGCCCGCCAGGAGGTCCAGGTCCTGTTGCTGCCCAGCGAACACATCGAGACCCCGGACTACCAGATCGAGCGCCTGCGCACCCAGGATCTCAGCAAACAACCGGACGAGCGGCCAAGCTACGAGTTGAGCGGCGCCCCCCAGACCGGCGGCGCCGCCAACGCCCACGCCCGCACCAGCGAGCCGACCCGCAGCGAGGAGCCGGCGGTCAAGCAGATCACCCCCGCCTCCCCGGTGCCGAACCGGGAGGCGCCGGCCGAGCCGGCACGCACCGCCGACACAACCTGGTCCGCCCGCGCCCCCGAGCGCGAGCCCGCGCGCTACACCGACCCCGAGGACGCCCAGAGCGAGGACCGTCCAGCCACTGAGAACCTGCTCAAGCGCATCTGGACCGGGCTCTTCGCCCCCCGCTCCCCGGACCCGTTCTCGCCAGCCGAGCCGCCCGCACAACCGGCACCGGCGGCCGACGACCGGGGGGCACGCCCCGAGCGCCCGCCCCAAGGCGGTCAGCGCCGGCCCGAGCAGGGTCAGCAGGGCCGACGGGAGGGGCGGCCAGGGACCCAGGGCCAAAGCCAGGGCCGCGGCGACTCGGATCGCCAGCGCAACACCGGCCGTGGCCCCGATCGTCAAGGAGATCGGCCCGGGAATCGGCAGGTCGAGCGGCCGGACGACGCCATCGGCAACCGCCAACCGCCCGCGCGCGCCGACGACGCCTTGGGCAGCCGGCAGAGCACGCCTCCGGTAGACGGGAATGTCCAACGCAGCAACGGCCAACGTGGCCAGCCGCGCCCGCAGGGGGCGCCGGCCGAGGGCAACGAGCAGCCGCGCGAGCGCCGCGAGGGCGAGCCGCGCAGCCGCCGCGGTGGGCGCGGTCGCGGGCGTCGCGACGAGCCCAACGGCGAGGCCCGCGCCGCCGGCGGCCAGCGGGAGGCGAGCGCTGAGACTCAGCGCGATGCCCCAGGCGATACCGAGCGCACACCGCAGAACGCGGCCCAGCCGCCCCGTGCCCACCCGCACCGGGAGCGTCCAGGTGCGCGGCGACCCGAGACCGACCGGCCAATCGCCCGGGGCGAGCCGGGGGATGCGGACCAGTCGACCCCGGACCTGGGGGGCCTGGATGCGGCAGCGCCGGTGACGGGCCGCGATCACGCCGTAACGACGCCAGCGGCGCCAGTCATTGAGTCACCGCCCGAGCGTCCGGCCGTCACGGAGGACAACCACTGGACCGATGACGACTTCGACACCTACCCGGTCTACCCGACGGCCTCGGTCTGGCCGGCTGAAGCGCCGGTCGCCGCGCCCGCGGATGACGCGTTCGCGCCCGACACGGCCGAGGATGACCCCGAGGCCGAGAACGAGGCCGACACCGGCCCTGAGGAGGATGCCAACGGGCTCGCATCCGCCGAGCGACCCAAGTCGTCGCGCCGCCGCCGTGGGGGTCGCAATCGGCGCCGTCCAGGCGCTGAGACCGCCGGTGCATCGGCCGCCGACGGGAGCGCACCGGCCGAGGAGGACACGGATGCCGACGACTGGGCCGAGCCGGATGCAGAACCCGTCTCGGAACCCAGCGTAGCAAGCCATCCGCAACCCACTGGCGACGAGCCAAACCCCGCGGCGGACAATGAGCCGGAACGCACCGCCGTGCCCGCGCCCGCTTGGGCGCAGCCCGCGTCCGGTGAGCCATCCGACACCGCGCCGGCGCAGCCCGCGACCGGCGAGCCGTCCGACAACGCGCCGGAACAGCCCGCCGCGGCAGTCACGCCCGCCGAGGGCCCGGTCGAGCCGCCGCTACCGACTGAGCAAACCGAGACCCTGTTGCCGCAATTGCAGCCCCAAGCCCCGGAGCAGCCGGCGGAACAACCGCCGGCGGCCATTGTGGAAGTCGCACCGCCACGCCCCCCGGAGCCGCCGGTTGAGCCAGCCCCGGAGGTCCAAGAGCAGACGGCGGAGCAACCGCCGATGGCCATTCTGGAAGTCACACCGCAGCGGCCCCCGGAGCCATCGGTTGAGCCAGTCCCGGAGATAACGCCACCGTTGCCCGCGGAGCAACCGTCCGAGCAGCCGCCGGCGGCGCACCTGGACCTGCCGCCGCAACTCCCGCTGGAGTTCTCCCCGGAGCAACCTGCCGAAGAGCCACCGGCAGCGCCCCTGGAGCTGCCCCCGCAACTCCCGCTGGAATTCCCCCCGGAGCAACCGGCCGAGCAGACACCGGCGGCACCCCTGGGACTGCCGCCGCAACTCCCGCTGGCGTTCCCCCCGGAGCAACCTGCCGAGCCGACCGCAGACCTCCCCCGGGAGCTGAAGCAGGACCCGCCCGGCTAACGGCCATGGCGCCCGCACCACCTGTCGGTGCGACTTAAGTCGCATCGACAGGTGGCTGTATGCTAATGGCTGGACATCGCCTCATCCGTCACCAATCACCTCTGCCTTCGGAGGCCCGGTCATGACTCGTGCCCTGCCCTACCCCGCGCGGATGCTGTTCGCCGCCATCCCCACCCTGTACGCCTGCTTGCTCTGGTCAGGCCACACCCAGGCCGCGACCCCCTGGGCCGAGGTGATGAATCCGAGCCATGGACCCGCCCAGGTGATCGGCACCCCGGCCAACGGCTGCGTCGGCGGGGCGGACGCCCTACCAGAAAGCGGCCCAGGTTATGTGAGCGTGCGCCGCGCCCGCCACCGCTTCTTCGGCCATCCGCAGCTGCTGCGTCTGGTGGACCAAGTGGGGCAAACCGCCGCGCGGCGCCACCTCGGCCTGGTGATGATCGGCGACCTCAGCCAACCCCGCGGCGGGCAGATGCCATCGTCGCATCACAGCCACCAAAACGGGCTGGACGTGGACATCTGGTTCACCCTGGCACCCACCGCGGAGGCGGCACGGCGACTGATGGACGACCGACCGGACCCACCGAGCATGGTCCTGCCCGGCAGTCTGGAGAGCAGCGGCGCCTGGGGCGAGCCACAGCGTTTCCTGCTCGAGACCGTCGCCCGCAATCCGGCGGTGGACCGCATCTTCGTCAACCCCGGCATCAAGCGGGCGGTCTGTAACGAGGTGACGGGCGACCGCTCCTGGCTGCGCAAGCTGCGGCCCTGGTGGGGTCACGACTCCCATTTCCATGTCCGCATCCGCTGCCCCGCGGGCAGCCCCCGCTGCGAGCCCCAGACACCCTTACCGGCGGGTGACGGCTGCGGGCCGGAACTGGCCTGGTGGTTCAAACCCGAGGCCACCGGTAAGACCAAAAAGAAGGGGGAGCCCAGGCCCGCGGTCGTCGTCCCGGCTGCCTGTATGGCCGTGCTGCACGAGCGTTGAGCGGCTAACCGCCCACCGCGGCATCGCTACAAACCCGATTACGTCCACCGGCCTTGGCGGCATAGAGCGCATCGTCGGCCCGTTTGAGCCAGGCATCGCGGGTCTCGGCTGGCCGTCGTTGCGCCACCCCGAAACTGCACGTCACCGTACCGACCGCGGAAAAGGGATGATCGGCAATCAGGGCGCGAAGCTGTTCCGCCAGCCGCCCGGCGTCGGCCGCCTGGCAGTGCGGCAAGAGGATGACGAACTCCTCCCCGCCCCAGCGGGCAAACACATCGGCCGCCCGCAAGTGTGCGCGGACCAGTTGGCACAGTTGCACCAACACCTGGTCGCCGCTCAAGTGACCGAAGCGATCGTTGATCGACTTGAAGTGGTCGATGTCGAGCAGCACCAATGACAGCGGTTCGCCGCGGCGCGCCACGCGTTTCATCTCATCCGCCACGGTCTGCTCAAAGTACCGGCGATTCCAGGCGCCGGTCAGAACATCCGTGGCAGCATGCCGATTGAGCTCGATCTCGATGAATTTGCGTTGCCGAATATCCCGAGTCACCCCAGCCAATTCGATCAACCGACCGTCGCTGCCCAGAAGGGGGCGCGCCGTGATCTCGGTCCAGATGGTGGAGCCGTCCTTGCACAAGAGTTCCATCTCGCCACGAAAAGGCTCCGCCGGCACCCCGGTCGCGATGCAGTCATCCAAATAGTTGAAATAGGCCGCCGCAGTCGCCACAGACCCGGGCGCAACTTGCTGACCGAGCGACAGCCGCAGGTACTCATCTACCGTGAACCCAGCCAGGTATTCGATGGACGGATTGATGTAGGTGAGCCGGTGTTCGGGGTCCATGGTCCATATGTTGTCCACGAGGTTGTCGGCCAGCAGGCGCAGTCGCTCTTCACTGATGCGCAATTGTTCTTCGGCACGACGGCGTTCCGCATCTTGTGCCTTGAGTTTGAGATGCAGTGCCACCCGGGCGCGCACCACCGGTGAATTCATCGGCTTGCCGATGAAGTCACGGCCACCGACCGCCAGCGCCTGAATTTCGATCGCCGGATCGTTGGCCGCGGTCATGAAGATGACGGTCATGTCCGGGTCGACCTGCAGCAGCGCGCGACAGGTCGTAAAGCCGTCCATCTCAGGCATGATGATGTCGAGCAGCACCAGGGCGATCGGCTGCTTCGATGCGATCTCCAGGGCCTTCGCACCGCTGCTTGCGCAATAGATCTCGCCCATCCCCTTGAGGATGCGTGACAACACCTTAATGTTCGATGGATCGTCGTCGACGATCAGTATGGGCGGAAGCGGGTTGACGGCACGCCCCTCGCGTATCGGTTCATTCACTGGTAATCATCCACTAGCGCAGATAGACCCGCACCCGGCTGGAGCGCCCACGCCCGTCGACCACGGAGATGGCGGCATAGCCCGGCCCGACCGGCTGCCACTCGATGGTGCGGGCGAAGGGCTCCTGGCCGATGGGTCGGTCGTCGGCGAACCAGGTGAAGGGAGGATAACCGTTGCGGACCTTCAGGGCCAGGGTAGCACCCGGCCCCGCGGCCTGGTTGAAACCGACCTCGAGCCTGGCCCCATCGGGCGGGAAGGCGATCTCGGGTCCAGCCGGGGCGGCGCCGACGCCCGCGTCGCGCACCCGGGCATGTCGCAAGGTGGGCGGCAGGGCATTGGTCGCCGCCATCAGGACGCCGGCCGGGGCGCTCGGCAAGGGGCTGCGTGGCCCCAAGCGGGTAAAGGCGTCGAGCAGGATGGGCACCGCCATGTCGACCCCCTTGAGCCCGGGGACCGGAGCGCCGTCCGGCCGTCCCACCCAGACCCCGACCACGCGGCGCCCGTCGTAGCCGATGGCCCAGGCGTCCCGGTAGCCATAGGAGGTCCCGGTCTTATAGCTGATGCCCCGGGGGGCGGCATCATTGGGTGCCGGGACCTCCGAGAGGATGGAGGTGAGATACCAGGCGGCGCGGGCATCCAGCACCCGGCGACCGGGGCCGGCCGCGGCCGGGCCGTCGAGCGTCTCGTGCAGGTCCAGCGACTGCCCGCCGCGGGCGATGGCCCCATAGATCCGCACCAGATCGAACAGGCTCAAGCCCAGCCCGCCGAGCCCGATCGCCAGACTGGGCGGGGCACCCTCCGCCAGCAGCGGGACGGCCCCGGCGCGGCGCATGCGGGCGAGCAGGCGCGCCGGCCCCACCGCGTCCAGCAGTTGCACCGCCGGGACATTGAGCGACAGCGCGAGCGCCCGACGCACCGTCACCGTCCCCTGGAACGAGCGGTCGAAGTTACCCGGCACATAGCCGGCGAAGGCGGTCGGCCGGTCCTCGATCAGGCTCTCCGGGTGGGCGATGCCGGACTCGAATGCCAGACCATAAATCAGCGGCTTGAGCGTGGACCCGGGGGAGCGCAGTGCCCGGGTCATATCCACGTGGCCCTGACGGTCGCCGTCGAAGAGCCCGGCCGAACCCACCGTGGCCAGCACCTCGCCGCTGCCGTGATCGGCCGCCAGGATGGCGACCGAGACCCGCGGGTCGATGGCGGCGGCCCGCTCCGCCGCCAGGGTCTCCAATCGGCCTTGCAGACCGGCATCCAGGGTGGTGCGGTGGACCGCCCGCCCGGGAAAGGCCAGGGCGAGGCGCGTCCCCAGGTGCGGGGCGAGCATGGGAAACGGCCGCCGGCCGGTCGGGACCGGCTCGCGGCGGGCGGCGGCAGCGGCCTCGGCATCGATCAGCCCCAGGGCCAGGGCGCGCCCCAGCACCCGGTCGCGCGCCCGCCGTGCGGCGGCCGGATCACGATCGGGCCGGCGGGCCTCCGGGGCCTGCGGCAGTGCGACCAGAAAGGCCGCCTCCGCGGTCGTGAGATGCTTGGGCTCCTTGCCGAACCAGGCGAGTGAGCCAGCGCGCAGGCCCTCCAGGTTGCCGCCATAGGGGGCGACGGTGAGATAGGCGGCAAGGATCTGCGCCTTGTCCGCACTGCGCTCCAGGGCCAGGGCGGCCAGGGCCTGCCGGACCTTCCCGCCCGCCGAGCGGGTCCCGCCGCCGTCGATGAGCCGCGCCAGTTGCATGGTGAGGGTGGAGCCACCGGAAACGATGTGCCCGCGCGTCGCCAGTTGGGCCGCGGCCCGCACCAGGGCCAGCGGGTCCACGCCGTGGTGGATGCAGAAGCGCCGGTCCTCCACCGCCAGCAAGAGCTTGATAAAGCGCGGGTCCACCGCGGCCAGGTCCACCGGCAGGCGCCAGCGCCCGCGCTCCACGGTGAAGGGACGCAGGAGCCGGCCGTCGCGGTCCAGGACCAAGGTCGAGGTTGGGACCTGGAGGTTTGGCACTGGGGTGCGGTCCACCAGGGTGGTCAGGCCCAGCCAGACGGCCAGGGCGAGCAGGGCCGCGCCGGAGAGAATCAGGGTAAGCCGACGGGCCAAGCGATGGCCGCCAAACTTTGTGAAGAGTCCGCGAAGAGACGCAAATGAATGCAAGTTCATTAGCTGTTGTTCATCCACTTAGTAACGATTCAAAAATAACTTAAACACTTTTATCAAGAGAACCCGTTGGGGTCAACAACGTAGTTCCATTGCCCAAGGCTCAGGTCATGCCGAATAAACTGATCTTTGATATCACGGAACCCGTCGGAGCATTTGCGG
>NZ_CAJAXH010000247.1 GCF_903946935.1 uncultured Thiodictyon sp. | reverse complement strand
CTCACGAAGGTTCACGCACGGGGCCTCGGACAGTAAGGGGACCGACGTGCTTTATACCCGGGCCACCTGGCGTTGTCCAGTGTTGCGGACAACCGCCGGTTGCAACAGAGAGTCCTGGCTAGAACGGTTCCGCCCTGAAGATCCGCCGCCGCGGCGCCGTGCGCCGACCGCCGTCAGCCCGGCAACCGCAAGCGCGCGACGATCTGGCCGCCGATCAGGTGACGGGTCAGAATCTCGTCCAAATCGTCCTGATTTGCATAGGTATACCAGACCGCCTCCGGGTAGACCACCACCACCGGTCCCTCGGCACAGCGGTTGAGACAACCGGCGGTGTTGATCCGCACGCCGCCCGGGCCGGCCAGGTTGAGTTCCTTGGTGCGGCGCTTCAGATAGTCGCGCAGGTCCGCGCTGCCGCTGCCGCCGCAGCAACGCCGGCCCTCCTCACGCTGGTTGGTACAGAAAAAGACGTGATGCCGGTAGTAGGACATTGGAATCCTCCGTTACTTTAAGGTGGCGCGCACGCGGGCGGCGCCCGCCGCGAGAGGTTACCATGTCCGCACCGGCACGTCGGCAGACCGCGCACACCCCACTCCCCGGCACCCTTGAAGAACCAATGTCTCACGCCAAGGCGCCAAGCTCGCCAAGTTTTGTTACTACGCGATCGGCGGATGGCGCTGCATCTGCCGCGCGGACTGGATGACCTCGGCACTCTGTTGTTTTTTTTGGCGCCTTGGCGCCTTGGCGCCTTGGCGTGAGAAATTACCGCACTATCGGTTAACCGCCACCAGGATCGACGTGCCCCCAGACCAACTCCTTACACTCGCCGACCAGTGCGTCAAGTGCGGGCTCTGCCTGCCCCACTGCCCCACCTTCATGCTGCTTGGCAATGAGGCCGATTCGCCGCGCGGGCGCATCGCCCTGATCCAGGGCTGGGCCAGCGGGGGACTCGCCATGAGCCCGGCCCTGGCCCGCCATCTGGACGGCTGCCTGGGCTGCCGCGCCTGCGAGGCGGCCTGCCCGTCGCTGGTCGCCTACGGCCGGCTGATCGATGGCGCCAAGGCGGCGCGCCTGGACGCCAAGCCGGCGTGGCGCCGGGCCTGGCGGCGGCGCTGGTTGGCCGCGCTGTCGGATGCCCGATGGACCGCGGCGCTAGCCCGCGCGGCCCAGGTCTACGAGCAGTCGGGAGCCGCCCGGCTGGCGGAACGGCTCGGCTTGGCCGGACTCCGGGCGCTGCGGCCGCTGCATCGGTTGGCCCGGGCCATCGCCAAGACCGCGGCGCCGATCCCTGGCAGCGACGGCGCGGCGGTAGACCTGGAGCTCTTCGTCGGCTGCATGGGGGACCTGGCCCAGGGACGCGCCGTGGCGGCGACCCGCTCCCTGCTCGGACGCATCGGCCTGCGGGTGCGGGTCCCGGCGACCCCGACCTGTTGCGGCGCACTGCACCAACACAATGGGCTGCCGGCCGCCGCGCAGCGGCACCGCGCCGCCAGCGCCCGACACCCGGGGGACCCGCCGCTGGTGGGACTGGCCAGCGCCTGTGTCGCTGAACTGCGGGGGGCGCCGGGTAGCGCCGACACCCAGGAGGTCTGTGACTGGCTCGACCGGCTGCCGGCGCTGGATGGACTCGGGTTCAGACCGCTGGAGCGCCGGGTACTCGTCCATGAGCCCTGCTCGCATCGCCACCTGCCGGGGGGCAATCGCGCGGTCTACCGGCTGCTCGCGCGCATCCCGGGACTCAGCGTCGCACCGCTCCTGAACAATCGGACCTGCTGCGGCGGCGCCGGCACCTACCCGCTCCAACAGCCGGACCTGGCCGCGGCCCTGGTTGTCGACAAGCTCGCGGGGCTGCCCGCGTGCCCACCGGACCTGATCGTCACCACTAACCCCGGCTGCGCCCTGCACCTGATCGCCGGTCTGCGGGAGGCCGGGCTGGCCATCGAGGTCTGTCACCCGGTGGAACTGCTCACCAGACAGGCCGAGTGATACACTGTATCGGCTGAACCAATCCTCGCCACCGGCCAGCATCGCGCCCCCAAAAGACCACTCGATACCCGAGGCAAACCGATGACGAATCGTCACTACACCCCGGTCGACCGGCTGCTCCAGAACGTCGACACGGCACTGCGCACCCTCTTCGGCCACCCCCTGGGCACGCATCGACCCTACCCGGCGGAGGCCCTGGACGAGGTCGCGCTCGACGAGCAGGAGCGCCGCCACGTCGCCGCCCTGATGCGTATCAATCACACAGGCGAGGTCTGCGCCCAGGCCCTCTACCAGGGCCAGGCACTCACCGCACAACTGCCGGAGACGCGCCAGCGCATGGAGCGCTCCGCCCGGGAGGAGAACGACCATCTCGTCTGGTGCATGAACCGGATCGATGAGTTGCAGGGCCGCGGCAGCCTGTTGAACCCGCTCTTTTTCGCCGGGTCCTTCGCCATCGGGGCCGCCGCCGGGTGGGCTGGGGATCGTTGGAGCCTGGGGTTCGTGGTCGAGACCGAGCGTCAGGTGGAGGAGCATCTGACCGATCACCTGGATCGGGTCCCGGAACGCGATGAGCGCACCCGCGCGATCCTCGAGCAGATGAAGGTGGATGAGGTCCACCACGCCCAGGTCGCCAAGGCGGCGGGCGCCACCCCGTTGCCGGCGCCGTTACGCAGCGCCATGCGCCTGGCCTCGCAGGTGATGACGCGCAGCGTTTATTGGCTTTAGGGGGCGCGCCGCTACCCCATAAACTCCAGCTCTCGCACCAGGTTGCAGCCGTAGAAGATCTCCGAGAGCTCGCGGCGCAAGAGCTTCTGGATACGCTGGCACTGCGACCGGGCCAGGTCCTTCTCCTCGATACAGAAGAGATAGTCGTCGAGCTGGAACTGCTTCAGGACCATCTTGGTGTGGAACAGATTTTCCTGGTAGACGTTCACGTCCACCATCTGGTAGCGGTCCTTGGTGTCGCGCGACAGGTAGTTCTGGATGGAACTGATGTTGTGGTCGATGAAATGCTTGCGCCCGGTCACGTCACGGGTAAAGCCGCGCACCCGATAGTCCATGATGACGACATCAGACTCGAAGGAGTGGATCAGATAATTCAGCGCCCGCAGGGGCGAGATGCGCCCGCAGGTGGACACATCGATATCGGCCCGGAAGGTACTGATACCGGTGACCGGATTGCTCTCCGGGTAGGTGTGTACCGTGATGTGGCTCTTGTCGAGATGGGCCACCACGGCGTCCGGGAGGGGGCCGGACTTGGCGCGCGGTCCCGGCTTGGCAAAATTGTGCAGTTGTTGGGCGACCAGCGGCTCTTCCGAGATCAGCATGGTGACCGAGGCGCCCTGGGGGTCGTAGTCCTGATGGGCGACGTTGAGTATGTTGGCGCCAATGATCTCCGCCACATCGGTCAGGATGACGGTCAGGCGCTCGGCGTTGTAAGCCTCGTCGATATACTGGATGTAGGCCTCGCGCTGGGCCTCGGAGTCCGCATAACAGACGTCATAGATATTGAAGCTCAGGGTCTTGGTCAGGTTATTGAAGCCCTGCAGCTTCAGTTTCTTGAGGCCGGTCGACATGATAAGGGACTCCTATGGGCGCAACCGCGCATCCTAGCAGCCACCGACGGGCCGCCGCCACCGCTTCGACACCCGCTCGCCTCAACAGCCGCCCAACACCCCGATACGCGCCTCCTGCCAGAGGTTTGGGCCGAGCCCATAGCGCAACACCAGGGGCAAGGGGATCGCCCCCTGGGCGACCAGCCGATCATGGAAGTCGCGCTCGGCGTCCCCGGCGCCCGCCCCCACCGCGTGATGCTCGCGCGCCTGCTCCAGCAACTGCCAGCCGAGTACACCCGCCAGGGCCTCGCCCGGGTGCCGGGCCAGTTGCGCCAGCCGCGCGTCGGCCGCCGCGCCCGCCAGCCCATGGTGGCGCAGGCGCGCCAACGCCCCATCGCAGGCGATCCGTCCCGTATGCAGGTCCAGATCGAGCCGGGCCAGCAGGAGCCGCTCGCGCTCCGCTGCCAGTCCCGGCCGGGCCCCCGGGCAGACCCCGGCCAGACGATGACCGAGGTAGAGGTGCCAGCCCATCGCCAACGAGGCGTCGTTGGCCAGCCGGCGCGGCAGTCGGTGCGCCAGTGCCGGGTCGGTCACGGCGAAATGGTGGCGACCACCACAGCCGTCGGCGAACCGCTGGGCTGGCCGCGCGACCGGTTCCGGGCGACTCGGCGGGTCGGCCAGGGCCAGTTCCGCGTGCTCAAGGGCGCGCACGATGGCCGCGTAGCCCGGCGCCGCAGCGCTGTCGCCCTCACCATCGGCGAGTTCGCAATCGATAAAATGGAGTCCGCGCAGCCGCGCACTCAGATGCGCCCCCCCACAGCCCAGCGCCCCCCGGGCACGGGGGGCCAGGTCCTGGGTGAGACAGTGTCGATAGCCGGCCAGCGCCGCGTCGGCGCCCGCTTGCAGCACGTCCGACTCAGGACGCCCCTGGGCATAGCGCTGCCACCAGGGATGGCGAGCGAGTTCGCGCAGGGCGCTGCGCATCCCCTGCACCTCGGCGGCGGCCACACGCAGCAGGGGCGGGGCCAGGCAGTCCGCCGCCGTGCGCAAACGCGCCTGGGCCCGGCGCAGGTGCTCGGGGAGCTCGCGCAAGAGGCGCGCCAGGGTGTCGCCCCAGGCATCGCCCAGGTCCTCGGCCGGCCCCCAGGCAAGCCACGCCAGCACGGCGGCCGGCAGGTAGCGCTGCGGGTCGAGATGACGCCAGTCGCCCTCACCAAGTTCCCGATGCTCGACCCGCGCGGCCCCGGCGAGTAACTCCCAATCCAGTTGCCGATCGGCGTCCAGCGCGGAAAAATCGAGCGCTTCGAGGCCCAGGAGCAGTTCCTCTAACCAACCCCGCAGGGCGGCAAGGTCGTCGTCGCCCTGGGGCGGCAACAGCCGCCCGGTCACCGGGAGCCCGGTCTGCAGGGCCAGGTCGGGGTGGTAGTGCAGCCACACCGCGTAGAATTCCGCGGTGAGGGCATCGAATTCGGCGACATCAGGCATCGCGACACTCAAAGTCGTGGGTGATCGTGGCGGTCGCGCCCAGCATGATCGACGCGGAGCAATATTTCTCGGCGCTGAGCGTGATCGCACGCTCCACCTGGCGCGGGTCGAGCGCGCGGCCGGTCACGATAAAATGGGCGTGGATGCGGGTAAACACCTTGGGGTCGGTCGCGGCCCGCTCCGCCGTCAGCTCCACGACACAGTCCGTCACCGCCTGGCGGGCCTTGCGCAGGATCAGCAACACATCGAACTGGGTACAGCCGCCCATGCCGATCAACAGCATCTCCATGGGACGCACCCCGACATTACGCCCGCCCAACTCAGGCGGACCGTCCATGACCACACCATGCCCGGAGCCGGACTCACCCAACATGGCAACCCCATCGATCCACTTCACCCGCGCCTTCATTTCAGCCCCCGCGACGATCGAACCAGGGCGCCTGCCAAGGCCAGGCGCCACCCTTAGCGCGGGAGGCTACCATAGTTCGACCGGGCCAACCGCCGTTCGACAAGACCCACCGCCTTGCCTAGAATCCAGCGTCAAGCCCGCACCTCCACCCGCCGCCGCACCAGAATCTATGACCATGCCGCTCCATCCACAAGAAGAACCAGGTTGGTTAAAGCCCTTCCTGTCATTCTGCCACACTAAATCTTATGATAAAAATGTTGATTTTATCCGCGTCGGCGAGCCCGCGGAGAGCCTCTATTACCTGATCGAGGGCTCGGTGGCGGCGGTCATTGAGGACGAGGACCGCCGCGAACTGATGTTGGCCTACATCAACAAGGGTGAATTCATCGGCGAGATGGGGCTGTTTTTCCCCCAGAATACCCGCAGCGTCAATGTGCGCACCCGGGTCAAGTGCAAGGTCGCGGAGATCTCCTATGTGCGTCTGGACCGGCTGCTCGACACCGAACTCCAGCCGGTCGCCAAGGCCTTCCTCTATGCGATCGGCCTGCAACTGTCCCAGCGCCTGCGCCAGACCAGCTCCAAGGTCGGGCGCTTGGCGTTCCTGGATGTCACCGGCCGCATCGCCAGCGCCCTGCTCGATTTGTGCAAACAACCGGATGCCGCGACCCATCCTGACGGGATGCAGATCCGCGTCACCCGTCAGGAGCTCGGGCGCCTGGTCGGCTGCTCGCGGGAGATGGCGGGGCGGGTGCTCAAGAGCCTGGAGGAACAGGGACTGGCCAGCGTGAAGGGCAAGACCATCGTGGTCTTTGGGACGCGCTGAACCCGCTTTATGCTATTCGACAACCAGACGGGAGACCCCCATGGACCGCCAAGAAGCGACGAAATTCATGCTCGACTGCCTGCGCACCATGCTGCTGCGCAAGGGCTCCGACCTCTTTATTACGGCTGACTTCCCCCCCGCCTGTAAGATCGACGGGCGGATGACGCCGCTCAGCGATCGCGCGCTCAACAGCGCGCAGACCAATGTGCTGGTGCGCGCCATCATGAATGACCGCCAGGTGCGGGACTACGAGGCCCATAAGGAGTGCAATTTCGCCATCAACCCCCAGGGCATCGGGCGCTTCCGGGTCAACGCCTTCATCCAGCAGGGGCTGTCGGGGGCGGTGCTGCGCACCATCACCAGCACTATTCCTGAGTTGGACGACCTGCTCCTGCCGCCGATCCTGAAAGAGCTGATCATGACCAAGCGCGGCCTGATCCTGGTGGTCGGCGGCACCGGTTCGGGCAAGTCCACCTCGCTGGCGGCCATGATCGGGCACCGTAATCAGAACAGCTACGGCCACATCATTACGATCGAGGACCCGGTGGAGTATGTCCACCCGCACCGCAATTGCTTGATCACGCAGCGTGAGGTGGGGGTCGACACGGAGAGCTGGGACGCCGCCCTGATGAACACCCTGCGCCAGGCCCCGGACGTCATCCTGATCGGGGAGATCCGCGCCCGCGAGACCATGGAGCACGCGATCAATTTCGCCGAGACCGGTCACCTGTGCCTCTCCACCCTGCACGCCAACAGCGCCAATCAGGCCCTGGACCGCATCATCAATCTATTCCCCGAGGAGCGCCGGGTGCAGCTGCTGATGGACTTGTCGCTGAACCTGCGGGCGATCATCTCCCAGCGGCTCCTGCCCTGCACCAACGGCGGGCGCATCGCCGCGATCGAGATCCTGATCAACTCTCCCTTGATTCAGGACCTGATCTTCAAGGGCGATGTGCATGGCATCAAGGGCGTCATGAAAAAGTCCCGGGAACAGGGGATGCAAACCTTCGACATGGCCCTGTTCGCACTCTATGAAGACGGCAAGATCAGCTATGAGGACGCCATGCGCAGCGCCGACTCCATGAACGAGTTGCGGCTCGCCATCAAACTGGAGGGACACGAGGCCCAAGGCAAGGACATGTTTGGCGACATGGAGGCGTTCTCGATCGCCAAGGAGGGCGATGAGGACGGCGGCACCGAGTCGATCGCCTTCGGGAAGTCCGGCGCGGCGGACGGCAGCCGCAGGACGCCCTTCGGCCAGACCACCGGCATGGCCTTGGAGAACAGTAAAGTAGAGGTGTATCACCAACCCGGGATCGCCAAGAACAAGACGATTTGAGCCCGCAT
Organism: uncultured Thiodictyon sp.; assembly: GCF_903946935.1. Lineage (GTDB taxonomy): Bacteria > Pseudomonadota > Gammaproteobacteria > Chromatiales > Chromatiaceae > Thiodictyon. The sequence continues at coordinate 11,259 of NZ_CAJAXH010000247.1, read as the reverse complement.
GAGACCCCTCACTGCAAACCCCAGGCCCGGCGACCGCATCGGGCGGTGCCCCGCCTGGCCCCGCCGCACCGGAGACGCTTGATTGGACATCACCCCCTATCTCGAGATGATGCTGCGGCACACCGCCTCAGACATCTTCTTTACCCCAGGCACCCCGGTTCGGATCAAGATCGACGGGGTCATCCGTCCGATCGGCGATAGCCCGGCCTCACCGGAGTTCTGTCGCGAGGCGGTCCTGTCGATCCTGGACGAGGAGAAGGCGCGCATCTTCGCCAGCGAGTGGGAGGCGGACTTCGCCATCGCCCTGGGGGATCGTGCGCGCTTCCGGGTCAATGCCTTTCACCAGCTTGGACAAGCGGCGATGGTGCTGCGCTATATCCCCGCAGGCATCCCCACCGCCGCGGAACTGGGCCTGCCACCGATCCTGTCACAGCTGATGACACACAAGCGCGGCATCATCCTGATGGTGGGCGCGACCGGGTCGGGCAAGTCCACCACCCTGGCGGCCATGGTCGACACGCGCAACGCCGCCGCCCCGGGCCACATCCTCACCATCGAGGACCCGGTGGAGTTCGTCCACCCCCACAAGCAGTGCATCGTCAATCAGCGCGAGGTCGGGGTTGACACCAAGAGCTACGGGGCGGCCTTGAAGAGCTCGCTGCGCGAGGCCCCGGATGTGATCCTCATCGGCGAGATCCGCACCCGCGAGACCATGGAGGCGGCGATCGAACTGGCCGCTACCGGGCACCTGGCCATCTCGACCCTGCATGCCAACAACGCCCACCAGGCCCTGGAGCGCGTCATCAACATGTTTCCCCAGGCACTGCATAAGACGCTCTTCCTGGACATCTCGCTCAACATGCGCGCGATCGTCTCCCAGCGCCTGGTGCGCACCGTCAGCGGTAAGCGCGCCGCGGCCATCGAGGTACTGGTCAACACCCCCCATATCGCCGACCTGATCCGCGGCGGCCGCGTGGATGAGGTGGTGGAGGCCATGCAGGGCAGTAGCGAGGGCGGCATGAAGACCTTCGACGACGCCCTGCTTGAACTCTTCCGGGCCGGGACCATCAACTTCGACGAGGCCCTGGCCAATGCCGATTCAGCCCCCAATCTCGAGGCCAAGATCAACTTCGGCTAGAACTTGAACTGCAATCCGCGCACCCGGCTGCGGAAGCTGTCATTGACCGCCTCGATGTCCTGGTCACTGGCAATGACCTTGGGTGTCAGGATGACTACGAGCTCAGTCCGATTGGCATTCTTGGCGCGCTCACCAAACAGGGGGCCGAGATAGGGCACGTCATAGAGACCCGGTATCCCCTGCTTGCCGTCCGAGTGCTGGTCTTGGATCAACCCCCCCAGGACCACCGCCTGATTGGAGCGCACCGCGACGGTACTCTTGATCGAGCGCGTCGAAAAGGTGGGGGTATTGTTGGTGCTGGCACTGGCCACCTGGCTGACATCCTGCTTGATCTCCATCTGCACCAGCCCGCCCGTGGTCACGTGCGGCGTGACCTCGAGCATCACACCCGTGTCCTTATAGGAGACGCTATTGAGTACGTTGGCGTTCGCACTCGTCGTGCTCTGCTGTTGCTGGGTGGTCACCGGGACCTGCTGACCGACCTGGATCTTCGCTTGCTGGTTATTGATCACCATGACCGAGGGGGAGGACAGGACATTGACCAGATTCTGGTCAGCCAAGGCGTTCAGGGTGGCAACGATCGTGCCTGGCCGTGCAATCACGGTCCAGTTGAAGCCAGGAAAGGCGCCGGCGGCGCCCCCCATGGCGGCGGTAGCGACGGTGTTGACACCGCCCGCGGCGCCATTGAGCCCCAGCATGCTCAAGAACCCCCCGCTCTTGTTGCCCTGGGCATCGGTGGTGCCACCGTAGCCGCCCTTGAACCCCCACTCGATTCCGTATTTTAAGTCGCCCACCAGGCTGACCTCGATGATGGTCGCCTCAACCAATACCTGCAACGGCACGAGATCGAGTTGCTTGAGTGCGTCCAGGATCTTTTTGTAGTCTTTGGGGTTCGCCCGCACCAGGATCGTGTTGTTCACCTCATCGGCGACCACGCTCACCGGCGAACTCATCTCGAAGTTATGCGCTTGGGCGTGCTGACCGCCCGCCCCACTGGCCCCGCCCGGCACCCCGGACCCGCCGCCACCACTATTGCCCAGTCCGCCACCGAGCCCACCACTGGACCCACCACCAGACCCACCGCCGGACCCGCCGCCCAGCCCGCTCCCCATTTGGCCGATGACCGCCCGTGAGCCGATACTCGATGAGCCGAGCCCCGGGGCGACCCCGCCCACCGATGACCTGCGCTCTTTACCCTCGCCATTGAAGAGCTGGCCAAGCACATCCGCCAGGTCCTCGGCCTTCCCGTGCTTGACCCGGTAGACGAACAGCCGCTCGGCCGCGCTGCCGGTCGCCTCCGCCATATCCAACCGCTCAATCCAGTTGCGCGCCTGTTGGATGTAGCTCTCTTGGGGCGAGATCACCATCAAACTGTTGGAACTCTCCACGGGGACGAAGCGGAACAGGCCCTTCATCGGGTTCCCCGAATCGTCGGCCAAGAGCCCTTCGAGCTGGGTCACCACGTCCTTGGCCTTGGCATATTCGAGCACAAAAAACCCCACCGAGAGCCCCTTCATCCAATCCACGTCAAACACCTTGATAGTGTCGATCAGATTGCCCATCTCCGGGCCGGTGCCGGCGATCACCAGCAGATTGCGCAGGGTGTCTACGCGAATGATACTGCCCTCCGGGGCCATCGGCTGGAGGATGCGGTTCATCTCATCCGCACTGATATATTGGAGCGGCACGAGCTGAATGCTGTAGCCCGTGGGCAGGGCGCGGGTCGACTCCCCGAGCTGCGGGACCAGGTTGCCCTGGATCGCGCTGGCGATGGGCACCACCTCATAGGTCCCGGACTTGTAGACGATAGCCGCGTTGTTCATCCGCAGCAGGGTCTCCAGGGTCGGAATCAGGTGTTCGCGGCGCAGCGGCCGACCGGTCTGGAGCGATGCAACACCTTGCACCGCCGGACTCAGCACATAGTTGACCTGGAGCAGGTCGCCCAGGATGACCTTCACCACCTCGCGGATGTCGGTGCCGTCGAAGTTCAGCGTCACGTCACCCGGGCTGGTGTCCACGGTGGGGCCGCTGATGCGCCGCACAAAGGTGCCGGTGCCCCGCTTCACCGAGTCGACCGCCTTATGGGTCTTATCGTCACCGAGTGCGATACCCTCACCCTCACCCTCGCCCGGCCCCTGGGCGGTGGCCCCGGACGCGGTCGTCCCCGGAACGTGGCCGGTCAGGTGGCCGGTGGCGTCGCCGATCTTGACCGTCGGGTCCCAGTAGCTGCGCCCGCAGCTCACCAAGCCCAGCACCAGCAGCAGGATCGGAAACAGCGTGGACCTGGAGCGGCTCCCGGGTCGACGGCTAACGCGGCAATGGCTATGGTGGTCGAGGTGCATTCGGTCTCGGTTGGGGCAGTAATGACGATGGCGGCGCGCCTGGCGGATTGGCGCCAGGCATCGGCGTTCGCTGGGGTCCGCGCCCGGCGATACCGGGTGGGCGCAGTGCCCCGGGAACTGGGCGCACGGGCACTCCTGGGCGCACGGGAATGCCTGGACGCGTCGGCGAGGTTGGATGCGCCGTCGCCGGGGGGGGGCCGGGGGGAGCTGCACCAGGTGGTGCGGGTTGGCCCGCAGCAAAATTGAGTAATAGTAGCTCATGTGTCTCCCCCTGTCGCTCAAACACGAGGCGATCGGCCAGGATGGCCTTGACCGACCAACCGGCCTGCTCGTCACCGAGCCGCAGGCGCTTGAGTGCGGGGTCGCTCGGATCCTTGATCCAAGCCGAGGTCACCTCGGGAGAGATAAGGACCGCGGTGAGGTCCAGTCCGTCCAGGGAACCGGTCTCAACGGTAGCGGGCGGCGGCTCGGCGCTCGGGGGCGGCGCCGGCTTGCGCTGGGGTCGAAACAATGGCCGCTCGGCGATCCCGGCATAGGCCTCCTTGCTTTCCGGCAGGGCTGGCGCGGTCGGCAGCCCCGCCGTCGGATCCGCGCCCGCCGCCGCACCTTGGGCGGCCCCCGGCGGCACCACCGGCGACAGCGGTCGCGGCCAATCCCGCCACTGCATGAGCAGTACGCCAGTCAGGGCGAGGCTCACCGCGAACAGCGCGGCCTTGATCAAGTCTTTCCACCCAAGGCAAATCCGAAGACATCCAGGCGCATGGTCAATTCACCGATCTCGATGGCCGGCGGGCGCCGCACCGGCCCCGCCGACGCCGGCGCGTCCGGACGGGCGGAGGAGCGAATCGAGACCTGCTCGACGAACAGGAACGGACGCGCCTCCTCGAGTTGGTAGAGAATCTCGAGCAAGGTGTCGGTGGAGCCCTGGATCTGGACCCGCAGGCGCACCCGCGCCGGCTGCTCCGTCTTCTCTTCGGGCAACAACTGAGTGCTGATCAGGCGGCCGCGCGCGGCGGTGACAATGTCCTGGACCGTGCGCTGCAAGGTCGCGCCGGCCAGCGCCGGGGTCGGGGCATCGAAGTAGAAGGCCTTGAAGTCCTGATTGCTATTGACCTGCTCCAGTTCGGCTCGCAACCCGGGCAGGGTGGCGATCAGGCGCTGATAGCGCCCGAGTTGTTCGGCACCGCCGGCGATGGCCGTATCCAGCCGCCCGACCTGTTCCAGCCAGGGAATGGCAACCGCAGCGATCAACAGCGCGGGTAGCAACACCGCCGCGGCCCACACCAGCATGCAGTAGCGCTTGGGGGGGGCGGACTGGGTCATGGCCGGTCAGGCGGGCTGCGCTTGTAGCTGAAGGCCAGGTTGAAGCGCTCCTTGCCGGTCTGGGCCACCTGGGTCACGGGGGAACGGAACGACACCCCGCTGATCCCCGGCGCCCCCTCCAAGAGGCCGATCAAGGCCGTGGCCCGGCCGGATTCGCCGCGCAACTCGACCTCGCCGTTCTGGTATTCGAGGCTCTGCACCCAGGTATCGTCGGGGATGCGCGCCGTCAGTTCACGCAACACATCAAGCATCCGGGGCAGTTCCCACTTCTGGCGCAGCACCTCGGTGCTGCCGCGGCGTGCCTGCTCCAATTCCTGGCGGACCTGATCCACCTGCACCGCCTGAACGCGGGCCTTGCGGACCGCCGCCTCCAGCGTTTCCAGGGTCCGGGCCTTTTGCCACAGGGGCGTCGCCAGCACCGCCACCCCCAGAAGCAAAATCAGGCCCAGCAACAGCTTGGACGGATCGAGCAGCGGCTGACGGCGGCGCGGACGCTCCGCCGGGGCCAGGAGGTTGGCCTGGGGCCAGGCCCCCTCCCAGGTCACTTGGTCGACCGGTGAGCCGGCCTCCCGCAGGCGCTCGAGCCAGCCCTCGACCAGATCGCGACGGGTCAACGCCAGGTCGAGCGTGAGGCGGGCCTCACCCTTGCCGCCGCCGATCAAGCGCGTGTCGTAGACCACCTGCTCCGGCCGGAAGGGCGAGAGCCGGTCCAACTCAAAGCGCAGGACCTGGGCCAGATTGTCCCGGACCTGGGACGGGAGTGAGGTGCGGCGACTCAACACCGCGCCCGCCGGGAGCATCAGCACGGTCCGGTGCGGCTGGCCCTTGGCAGTTGCGGCCACGGGCCCGGGCAAGGGCTCCCGCCCGTCGATCTCCAGGGTTCCCAGCGCCTCCCGAGACTCACCGGCCACCAGCTCCAATTGCGCGCTGGGGCCGTCCGCGACGATGATCAGACGCCGATCGCGTCGCGCCAGATAGCGTCGGAGCACCCCTGGCAGGCAGGCGACAAAACGCTCCCCGGACACCCCCGGGGTAGCGGACCCGGGGCGCCACGACAGCGCGCCAGGCGGCAGTTTGAGAACATCGAGCAGGGCCATGGGAGGGCTACCGAGCGGCCTGGACGCAGCCATTAATCCGTAAACAAGCGAATAACATCATTTGCCTATGCAGATGACCGCGCCCGCGCACCACGCGATCGACTGGGTGGATACAAGGCATTTAACCCATTGTACCGGTTCGCGCCCGAGCGCGCATGTCGCGCACGGACGCGGCACCCGGGATCATCCGGCGGGCGGCAGCCCCGCCACCAGCCCGAAGCGCCGCCAGCGCACCGGGTTGGCCGGGTGCTGGGTGTCCACCAGGGCCTCCATGGCCCGGACCGTCCCCACCGACCCTTGCTCCCGCACCTGGATGCGATAGAGCGGTCCGCCCCGGCCGCCGGCGCCCGGCGATGCCTGGGCGTCGCGGTCCTGCACCTGGAGCTGCGCCGCGTCCAAGGCAATGCCTTGCAGGGCGGCGAGCACCGCCGCCGACGCGAACGACTGATCCACCTGATCGCCCTCGGTATCGACCGTCACCTCCGGGGCCAGACGCTGATAGATCGCGCGGCTCACGCCCAGCACCTGCTGTAGTTCCTCCACGGCAACAAAGGGGGCGTCCTTGGCCCCCAGCGCCCGGCCGGCAGCCGCATAGTCCGGGTCCTCCGCACCATTCAGGAGCTTTAGGTCATCCGGGTCGCGCCAGTCGAGAATGGCGTCGGCGATGGCCAACGACTCCTCCTCCCCGACCCCAAGTGCGACCAGCAGCGCGGACAGCACCGGGGCGGTCGCCTGATTCAGGTTGATCCGGGACTGTTCGTTGGACACGGCGATACTCAATTGGTTGCCGTCGAACACCCAGGTCCTGGGCGCCCCGTTAGGGAGCCAGTCCGCGGTATCGACCCCGCCGCCCGGCGTTTGAGCACTCCCCAGGCCGCCACCGACGATCTGCGTCGGGGTGAGGAAGGTGCCGACGGTATAGACGATGGCCGCCTCGGCCAAGGCCCGGAAGCGGGCATCGGCAATGACATTCTCAGTCAGCGCGGTCTCGGTGCGCTGCGCGGCGGTCATTCCCACCGCCATGACCGTCAGCAGGGTGAGGACCCACAGCACCAGGACCAGGGCGATGCCGCGACGCGCGCCGCGGCGGCGCCTCAGGCGCGCGGGCTGGGCAGGGCGACGATCAGGTCCGGCCATGTTTGATTGACCGTGGTCAGGTGAATACGGATGAGGTCCGGGGGCCGGGGCTGCTCCAGCCATTCCTGGTGCCAATCGGGGTCGCTCTCCCCCGCCAGAACCCCATAATAGTTAATCACGAGTCCATCCATGCCCTCCAGCAACAGGGTCCGCCCGAAGGCCCCGGCCGCCGCGTCCTGGTCCAGGGGGACGCCCGCCAAGGCCCGCGAGTCGTTCTTGAGCGGCTCCCATTTGGGCACGCCGTCTAGCTTACCCTCCAGCACCTCCGGGTGCATCAACCAACGGGTCAGGATCAGGTCCCCCCGGCGCCCGGCCCCCTCCACCTCGAGGCGCAAGACATAAAGCCCCGGGACCCCGACGTGCTCCGACAGCGGGGCCGCAAACTCAACGCGCCGCACGTCGCCGGCAAAGACCGGGACCAGCGCGCCGTCGAACGTCAGGCTCACCGGGCGGGCCTGGGTTAGCGCACGCACCAGAAACCCCTCGGCGAGCCGCACGGCACCGACACGCTCGGCGGTGGCGTCAACCAGGTCCCAGGCGCGGGTGCCCACGCGCAACCCGCTAAACAAGAGCAGGGTAATCAGGGCGACCATCGCGAGCGCGATCAGCAACTCGACCAGGGTGAAGCCAGGCGCCGCGCACCTGCGCGGGGTACCTGCACCCGGATCGCGGACACGGCTCAAGAGAGACAATAGGGCCGACATCCCTATTGCACCTGCGTCAATCGCAGGGTGCTCAGGCTCAGACGGCGCGCCCGGGAGCCGTCCCGCCACAGGACGGTCACCGTGACCCGATAGCCGGCCACCGGTAGCACGCCGACGGTCATCCCCGGATCGCTTGGGGTATCGCTGAACGGAAAGGCCACGATGCCGAGTTCCCAGGTAAAGCCGTCTTCCGGGTCGCCGGAGACCGTGCCCTCCGTGAGCGGGATGGCACTGCCCACCGCGGCCAAACGCGCCTGCGCGAGCGTCACCGCCCGGCTGTACTGGGCCGTGGTGATGGTGGTGGTGGTGGCGCGGGAGAAGATCTGCATCAAGACCCCGAGCGACACGGCCAGGATCGCGAAGGCGACCAGGACCTCCAGCAGTGAGAATCCGCGTTGCCACCGCCCACTCATTTGTCTGCCCACGGTGCCAGCCGCACCCGCCCGGTGAGCCAGTTGACCCCGACCTGGTAGCCGGATCGCACATCGGCGCGGGCCAGCACGACGACCCCGCCGGTGGAACTGCCGTCAGGAAAGAAGCGGATGGCCCCACGATCCGCATCGATCTGCTCACGCACCGCCGCATTGAGCCGCAAGCGTATCCGGTGCGGCAGGGTGACGATGCCCCGGCCCGGGCCCTCCAGCGTCCGCTCCTCGACATTCACCACCAGCGCGGCCTCCGCCCCGGTGCGGATCGCGGTCTCGCGCACGAGCCGCAGGCTGGCCGCGGTGCGCCGCGCCGCGGCCTTGAGCTCGACCCCGGGGAACACCGCCGAGATCAGTGGCGGGACCGCCGCCATCAGCACGGCGGCGATGGCGAGCACCACCAGCAGCTCGACGATCGTGAAGCCCCGGCGCGGTGCCGCCGCGACGCGCGGGCCGATCCTGCCCGACACGGCGGGCGGTCAGTCCCAGCTCTTCACGTCCGCGTTCTCGCCCTCGCCCCCCTCGCGATTGTCCGCGCCGAGGGTCCAGAGATCGACACCGCCGTGCTCGCCGGGGAACTTATATTGATACTCGAAGCCCCAGGGGTCCTTAGGCACCACGCCCTTCTTGAGATAGGGGCCGTTCCAGTTGGCCACATTGCCCGGTTTGGCCACCAGGGCCTCCAGCCCCTCCTGGGCGCTCGGGTAGCGACCGGTCTCCAGCCGGTACAGGTCCAGGGTGGCCACCAGGTCCTCGATCTGCAGCTTGGCCGTCTTGGTCTTGGAGGAGCCCAGGAACTTCATGACCTGGGGCCCCACCAGACCGGCCAGGAGTCCGAGGATGGCGAGCACTACCAGCAGTTCGACCAGGGTAAAACCAGCGGCGCGCTTGGAAACGAACGGGGACATGGCAAGACCTCAGAAACGGCGGAATTGGCCGATCATTCTATGCCGGTCAGCGGCCGGTGGCGAGATTGCTACGATGGCCGCGAGGCGTGGGCCGCGACGCCGAAAACCGCAACCGCCCGCCAAGGACCCACGCGCGCCCCCACTGGAGCGCCGCGCACGCCGACCCGCGGCAACCGGTGCGGCCGCTGCGCCGGCCGATTGTTGCGCTTGTGGCAACAGTAAGTTGGCGTTTACCGCCTATTTCCCACTGCCATGCTCGGCTACAGTCGGTCCAGCGCCAATGCATGCGGCGACTGAGCACCACGAGGACGACGAACATGAGCCACAGCTATACCGCCACCGCGAAAACGCTGCACTGGCTGATCGCGATCATGATCCTGGGCATGCTGGGACTGGGCTTTTACATGCACAACCTGCCCCTGTCGCCGGAAAAACTGCAACTGTACTCCTGGCACAAATGGACCGGGGTGAGCATCTTCCTTCTGGTCATTATACGGCTGGCCTGGCGCGTGACCCACGAACCCCCGCCCCTGCCGGCAAGCGTCCCGCGGCTACAGCAATGGCTTGCCCATGGCGTCCATCTGGGGCTGTATGTGCTCATGCTCGCCATTCCACTATCGGGCTGGCTCATGAGTTCTGCCAAAGGCTTTCAGACGGTGTGGTTCGGGGTGCTGCCGCTGCCCGATCTCGTGGCCAAAGACAAGGCCTTGGGCGACCTCCTGCTTACCGTACATCTGAGCCTCAACTTGCTGCTCGTCACCCTCCTGCTCGGCCATGTCGGCGCCGCGCTGAAGCATCACTTCATCGATAAGGACACTATTCTCACGCGCATGCTGCCAAGTTTCATAGCAAGGCCTCCAGATACCACAAACCCATAGCAGTAACGACGATGAAACGACTCGTACTCGCCTTATCGCTGAACGCTGGGCTGGCCCCGGCCGTCCATGCCGTCGAATACACCAAGGTCCAGGTAGACCAGAGCAGTATCACCTTCACCTACACCCAGATGGGTGTGACCATGGACGGCCGCTTCAAGGACTTCACCAGCCAGTTGAGTTTCGATCCGGCGCAGCCCGCGCAGGCCAAGGCAACGATCAAGGTCGCGCTGGCCAGCATCGCTACCGGCACCACGGAGGGCGATGACGAAGTGGCTGGTAAATCGTGGTTCAACACCAAGGCCTTCCCGACCGCGCGCTTCGCGTCAAGCAGCGTGAAGGCGCTCGGCGACCAGCGCTATGAAGTGGCTGGCCAACTGACCATCAAGGGCAAGACGCAGGCTATCGCGATCCCCGTAAGCCTCACGCCACAGGGTAGCGCCGGTGTATTCGCCGGCAGCTTCACTATCCGCCGCGGCGACTTTTCGATCGGCGAAGGGTCTTGGTCAACCTTCGATGTCGTCGCCAATGACATCAAGATCAGCTTTAAGCTTACTGCCGTGACCGGCACTTAACCCCAACCTGAACCGGAATAGCACCATGAACCCATTCGCCAAGCACGCCGCCGCCATCGTCATTGCCATTGCAGCCGCCCCGGCATTGGCCGCGCCCGAGACCTACAGGGTCGACCCAAACCATACCTTCGTCCACTTCTCCTATAATCACTTGGGTCTGTCGACTCAACTCAGCCGCTTCAACGCGCTCAGCGGCACAGTGATACTGGACCAGGAGGCGCAGACCGGTTCGGCCGATATCACGATCGACACCAAGTCGGTCGACACCGGCTCGAAACTCTTCAACGAGCACATCCAGGACCCCGACTTCCTCGACACCGGCAAGTATCCGACCGCGCAGTTCAAGTCCACCAAGGTCGTCTTCAAGGACGACCGGCCGGTGACCGTCGAAGGCGATCTGACGATCAAGGGCGTCACCAAGCCGGTGACCCTGGAGGTCAACCACTTCGTCAACATGCTACACCCGATGGCGAAAAAGCAGGCGCTCGGCGCCGACGCCAGTGTCGTCATCAAGCGCAGCGAATTCAATGCCGGCAAGTACGCCCCATTCGTCGGCGACGACGTGACCATCACCGTCTCGCTCGAGGCCATCAAGGGCTAGTACCGCAGGATGAAAGTGCTCGGACCATGTCAAGCTAGGCTGCCAACGGCTTGCCTTGGTAGGTCCAGCGGAATGGTTTGGCCATTGTCTTGTTGAAATAGTCGATGAAGTTTTTGATTTTCTGGCAAAGGTCG